>NZ_JBHWGA010000052.1:0-68725 GCF_042733315.1 Streptomyces sp. NPDC059718 | reverse complement strand
GCGCGGCCCGCGCACGCGGCCCCGCGCGCGGCGGGGCCCGGGCCGGCCCGCGCCGCGGGCGGCCCCCGGGCCCCGGTGCGAACCGGCGGGGTCAGCTCCTGCGGTCGGGCGCGAGACGGCTGAGCAGGAGGTAGACGAGGAGGGAGGCGGCGAGGCCGACGGCCCACCCGTAGTCCGCGAGCGGCTTCAGGAAGGGGATCATCCCGTCGACCGGGAACGGCCCCTGCTTGACGCCCTTGGCGTCGAGCCCGGAGTGCGAGCCGCCGATGGCCAGGACACCGCCGACCGCGAAGGCCGCCAGCGCCCGCCAGTTCCAGCCGCCGGAGTACCAGTAGCGGCCCTCCGTCCGGTACAGGTCGGCCAGTTCCAGCCGGGTGCGGCGCAGGATCCAGTAGTCGGCGATGAGGATGCCGGCGACCGTGCCGAGCAGACCGCCGACGGTGCCGAGCCAGGTGAAGATGTACGCCTGCGGGCTGGCCAGCAGCTTCCAGGGGAAGATGACGACGCCCACGACCGCGGTGATCAACGAGCCGGTGCGGAAGCTGATCCTGCGCGGCGCGATGTTGGAGAGGTCGAAGGCGGGCGAGACCACGTTGGCCGCGATGTTCACCGACAAGGTGGCCACCAGGACCGTGATCAGCGCGAAGAGCACCGCGGCCCAGTTGTCGAGCTTCGCGGCCAGCGCCACCGGGTCCCAGATCGGCTCGCCGTACACCGCCTGGGAGCCGGAGGTGACCAGTACCGACAGCAGTGCGAACAGCGTCATCGTGGTGGGCAGTCCGAGGGACTGGCCCCACAGCTGGGCGCGCTGGCCGGCGGCGTAGCGGGTGAAGTCGGGGATGTTGAGGGAGAGCGTCGACCAGAAGCCGATCATGCCCATGAGGGCGGGGAAGAAGACCTTCCAGAAGTCACCGCCCCAGCCGAGTGCGGAAGGCTGGTCGAGCAGCGGGCCGAAGCCGCCGGCCTTCACGCTCATCCAGATCAGCAGCGCGATCGCGCCGACGATGACGAAGGGGGCCGCCCAGTTCTCGAACCGCCGCACCATCTCCATGCCGCGCACGATGATCGCGACCTGGATGATCCAGAAAACGACGAAGGAGAGCCACTGCGTCCACGGGTAGCCGCCGATCGTCCCGGCGGTCGCCCAGGAGTCGCCGAAGAGCTTCCCCGCGAGCAGGAAGATGCCGGAGCCGCCGATCCAGGTCTGGATGCCGAACCACACGCAGGCGACCGCCGCCCGGACCAGGGCGGGCAGGTTGGCCCCGCGCACCCCGAAGGACGCGCGGGCGAAGACCGGGAACGGGATGCCGTACTTGGGACCGGCGTGGCCGGTGAGCAGCATCGGCACGAGCACGATGAGGTTGGCGAGGGCGATGGTGAGCACCGCCTGCTTCCAGTCCATGCCGAGGGCGACCAGGCCCGAGGCGAGGGTCCAGGAGGCGACGTTGTGCGCCATCCCGATCCACAGCGCGGTGAAGTTGTACGTGGTCCACTTCCGCTTGGCGAGCGGAACGGGGAGCAGGTCCTCGTTGGCGTAGGGGCCGGACGGGACGGCGTCGGGCGAGAGCTCGACGCGGCCGTCGGCCCCGGCTCTTCCGGCGGGGGGTGGAGCGGTGGCTGTCATGGCAGCCCCCTTCGTTCGAGGCGGGGAACGGGGATCGAACGTGCCGTGCGGGGGGATGGCGGGCCCGGGATCAGCCGCGGAGCGCGGGGATGACGGTGGAGCCGTAGACGTCGATGGTGGACTCCTTGGCGTCCTGCATGTCGTACAGGGCGAACTGGTCGACACCGAGGGCCTTCAGGGCGCGCAGCTTCTCGATGTGCTGCTCTGCGGTGCCGATGAGGCAGAAGCGGTCGACGATCTCGTCGGGGACGAACGCGGTGTCGGGGTTCCCGGAACGGCCGTGGTGCGAGTAGTCGTACCCCTCACGGGCCTTGATGTAATCCGTGAGCTCCTGGGGGACCGCGCTCGACACCTCGCCGTACCTGGCCACCAGGTCGGCGACGTGGTTGCCGACCATGCCGCCGAACCAGCGGCACTGGTCGCGGGCGTGGGCCAGGGCCTGCGGGGAGTCGTCCTCGGTGACGTACGCGGGGGCCGCCACGCAGACCTTCACCCGCGCGGGGTCGCGGCCGGCGGCGACCGCGGCGTCCCTGACCGATTTGACCATCCACTCGGTCAGGTAGACGTCGGCGAGCTGCAGGATGAACCCGTCCGCCTTCGCCCCGGCGATCGCCAGCGCCTTCGGCCCGTACGCCGCCATCCACACCGGCAGTTCGGCACCGGGCCGCACCCACGGGAACTTCACCACCGTCCCGCCGCCGAGGTCGGCCTCGCGGCCCTCGGCGAGCTCGCGGATGACGTGCATCGCCTCCTCGATGCGGGCGAGGGTGTTGGGCTTGCGGCCCGCCACACGCATCGCCGAGTCGCCCCGGCCGATGCCGCAGATCGTCCGGTTGCCGAACATCTCGTTCAGCGTGGCGAAGGTGGACGCGGTCACCTCCCAGGTACGGGTGCCCGGATTGGTGACCATCGGGCCGACGACCATCCGCTCCGTCCGCGCGAGGATCTGGCTGTAGATGACGAACGGCTCCTGCCACAGCACCGTGGAGTCGAAGGTCCAGCCGTGGGTGAAGCCGTTGCGCTCGGCGCGCCGCATCAGCTCCACGACCCCCGACGCGGGCGGGTCCGTCTGCAGGACGAGACCAAAATCCATAGCTCTGCTCCCTGGGGTGGCTAGACGAGGTACTGGCAGGTCTCGCGGGTCTGGTAGCGGCCGTGGCCGGCCCGGCCCAGGTAGCGGTCCTGGTCGACGACGACGGTGCCGCGCGACATCACGGTGCGGGCCCTGCCGCGTACGCGCCGGCCCTCGTAGGCCGAGTAGTCGACGTTCATGTGGTGGGTGGAGGCGGACATGACCTGCTCCGCGCCGGGGTCGTAGATGACGATGTCGGCGTCCGCGCCCGGCGCGATGGTGCCCTTGCGCGGGTACAGCCCGAACATCCGCGCCGGGGTCGCACAGGCGATCTCGATCCACCGGCGCCGGCTGATGTGCCCGTCCACCACCGCCTGATGGAGCAGGTCCATCCGGTTCTCCACCCCCGGCAGACCGTTGGGGATCTTGGAGAAGTCACCCCGGCCCAGCTCCTTCTGCCCCACGAAGCAGAACGGGCAGTGGTCCGTGGACACCACCTGCAGGTCGTTGGTCCGCAGACCCTTCCACAGCTCCGCCTGGTGCTCCCTGGGCCGCAGCGGCGTGGAGCAGACGTACTTGGCGCCCTCGAAGTCCGGCTCGGCCAGGTTGTCCGTGGACAGGAACAGGTACTGCGGGCACGTCTCGGCGAAGACGTTGAGGCCGCGATCGCGTGCCGTGGCCAGCTCCGCGACCGCCTGCTGAGCGGAGACGTGGACGACGTAGAGCGGCGCACCGGCCACCTCGGCCAGCCGGATGGCGCGGTGGGTCGCCTCGGCCTCCAGCAACTCCCGCCGGACCTCGCCGTGGTAGCGGGGGTCGGTCCTGCCCGCGGCCAGCGCCTGCTCGACCAGGACGTCGATGGCGATGCCGTTCTCCGCGTGCATCATGACCAGGCCGCCGTTGGCCGCGCCACGCTGCATGGCCCGCAGGATCTTGCCGTCGTCGCTGTAGAAGACGCCGGGGTAGGCCATGAACAGCTTGAAGGAGGTGACCCCTTCGTCGACGAGGAGGTCCATCTCCTTGAGGCTGTTCTCGTTGACGTCCGACACGATCATGTGGAACGCGTAGTCGACGGCGCAGTTGCCCTCGGCCTTGGCGTGCCAGGCGTCGAGCCCGGCGCGCAGCGACTCGCCCACCGACTGGACGGCGAAGTCCACGATCGTCGTCGTGCCGCCCCAGGCGGCGGCCCGGGTGCCGGTCTCGAAGGTGTCCGAGGCGAAGGTGCCGCCGAAGGGCAGCTCCATGTGGGTGTGCGCGTCGACACCGCCCGGGATGACGTACGTCCCGGTCGCGTCGATCACGGTGCCGGCCGTCCAGCCCTCGGCGACCGTGCTGCCGGTAGTGGCGAGGGCGACGATCCTCTCGTCCTCGACGAGGACGTCGGCGTGGACCTCCTCGGCGGCGGTGATGACCAGTCCGCCGCGGATCAGGGTTCGGCTCACCGGTTCCCTCCCTTCCTCAGGCCTCGGTCAGCGGGCCGTAGGCGTCGGGGCGGCGGTCCCGGTAGAAGGCCCACTGCTGCCGGACCTCCTCGATCTTCCCGAAGTCCAGGTCGCGGACGACGAGTTCCTCCTCCTTGTCGGAGGCGACGTCGCCCACGAACTGACCGCGCGGGTCGACGAAGTAGGACGTGCCGTAGAAGTCGTTGTCGCCGTACTCCTCCTGGCCGACCCGGTTGATGGCGGCCACGAAGTACTCGTTGGCGACGGCCGCGGCCGGCTGCTCCAGCTGCCACAGGTACGAGGAGAGCCCGCGCGAGGTGGCGGAGGGGTTGTAGACCAGTTCGGCGCCGGCGAGGCCGAGCGCCCGCCAGCCCTCGGGGAAGTGGCGGTCGTAGCAGATGTAGACGCCGACCTTGCCGACGGCCGTGTCGAAGACCGGCCAGCCCAGGTTGCCGGGCTTGAAGTAGTACTTCTCCCAGAAGCCCTTGACCTGCGGGATGTGGTGCTTGCGGTACTTGCCGAGGTAGCTGCCGTCAGCGTCGATCACGGCGGCGGTGTTGTAGTAGAAGCCCGCCTGCTCGATCTCGTAGACCGGCACCACCATCACCATGCGGAGCTCCTTGGCGAGCGCCTGCATCCGCACGATCGTCGGGCCGTCCGGCACCGGTTCCGCCCACCGGTAGTGCTCGGGCTCCTGCACCTGGCAGAAGTACGGGGCGTTGAACACCTCCTGGAAGCCGATGACCTGCGCCCCCTGGGCGGCCGCCTCGCGGGCGTACCGCTCGTGGAGGTCGGTCATCGATTCCTTGTCGCCGGTCCACTTCGTCTGGACGAGCGCGGCGCGCACTACTCGACTCATCGGTCTTCCCTCCGACGTCGCGGCAATGAGCGGGCCGCGGAGGTGAACTCCGGGCCGCTTGACGGCTGACATTAGGAGCCCTGGGGTGCGGGGTGCAGTACCACGCTGTAACGCGCTGGGGCCCCCGGCGTTCCGTCGCGTCACCTGCGCGGACGCGGTCCACGGCGGTGTCAGGTCCGTTCGCGCGGCAGGTGAAATCGGCGTTTCGTCCCGGGCGCCGGCGTTACCGGCGGGTGTCCCCGACTCACCGACAAGAAATATGGGCTGGACAAAAAAACTTTTCGGTGAGACGGTGGGGCCATGTTGGACGTGAGCGTGATCGAGGACTCGGCGGCCGCCGCCGCCACGCTGGACCCCGTACGGGCCCGCCTCCTCGCCGAGCTGGCGGAGGGGCCGGCGTCGGCGGCCATGCTCGCCGCCCGGGTCGGGCTGCCGCGGCAGAAGGTGAACTACCACCTGCGGACGCTGGAGGCGCACGGCCTGGTCGAGCTGGCCGGCGAACGCCGGAAGGGCAACGTCACCGAACGGCTGATGCGGGCCACCGCGGCCTCGTACGTGATCTCCCCGCTCGCGCTCGCCGCCGTCCAGCCGGACCCCGGGCGCTTCCGCGACCAGCTGTCCGCGCGCTGGCTGCTGGCCGTCGCCGCCCGGCTCGTCCGCGACGTCGGCACCCTGATCACCGGTGCGGCCAGGGCCCGCAAGCGGCTCGCGACGTACGCCCTCGACGGGGAGGTGCGCTTCGCCTCCGCCGCCGACCGGGCCGCGTTCGTGGAGGAGCTGACCCGCGGGGTGAGCGCGCTGATCGCCAAGTACCACGACACGGACGGCGAGGGAGGTCGCGAGCACCGCATCGTGGTCGCGCTCCACCCCACCGTCAAGGAACCCGGTCCCCCGTCCGGGCCGTCCGGGGAGTCCGCACCGGCCGTCGGGCGGGCCACTCCGGCCGCCGTCGCGGAGTCCCCGTGAGCGGCCCGTGACCTGTCCCGGCCGGTACCGCACCGCACCGCCGAACACCCCCACCCCACCACCCACCACGTCGTCCGGGCGTCCGGGCCCGTCCCCCGAGGAGCGAGCAGCACCATGTCCAAGGAATTCGAGATCGTCCGCGAGTTCGAGACCGAGGCGAGCCCGGAGGAGGTCTGGGAGGCCGTCACCACCGGCTCGGCCGGCTGGCTGTGGCCCCAGGAGTTCGAGCCGCGCAAGGGCGGCGCCGCGCCCTTCGGCGGCACCCTCACCGCCTGGGACCCGCCGCACCACCTGATCGCCCGGTCGGAGAGCCCGGAGGGCGTCGACAACCAGTTCTTCAACCAGCTCGAGCACGTCGTCGAGGAGCGCGAGGGCGGCGGCGCCTGGGTGCGCTACGTGCACAGCGGCGTCTTCGTCGACGACTGGGACAACCAGTACGACGGCGCGAGCAAGCACACCGACTTCTACCTGCACACCCTGCGCCAGTACCTGACCCACTTCACCGGGCGGCCGGCCGCCTTCGCCACCGTGGGCGGCCCCGCCGCGTCCACCGCGCCGGACGCCCTCGAGGTCGTCAGCCGCGCCCTCGGGGTGCCGGACGACGCGGCCGAGGGCGCCGTGGTGCGTGTCGAACTGCCCGGTGCCGGGCCGGTGGAGGCCGTGGTCGACTACCGCAACCGGTACTTCGTCGGCCTGCGGACCGGCGACGCGATGTACCGGGTCTTCGGCCGCAACCACTTCGGCGCCCCGGTCGGCGTGAGCGTGCACGACTTCGCCCCCGGCGCCGACGGCGAGCGGGCCGGGCAGCGCTGGCAGGCGTGGCTGGACGGCGTCTTCGCGTAACCGCGCGCCCCACCCGCCCCGTGCACCGGACCGCCCCGGCTGGATCACCAGCCGGGGCGGTTCGCGTCGTGCTGCCGGTCGCGTCAGGCCAGGGTCGCCAGCGCCTCGTTGAAGGTCGCGGACGGACGCATGACGGCCGCGGCCTTGGCCGGGTCGGGCTGGTAGTAGCCGCCGATCTCGGCCGGGGAGCCCTGCACGGCGATCAGCTCGTCGACGATCACCTGCTCCTTCTCGGTCAGCGTCTGGGCGAGCGGGCCGAAGGCCTTGGCCAGCTCGGCGTCGTCCGTCTGCCCGGCCAGCTCCTGGGCCCAGTACATCGCCAGGTAGAAGTGGCTGCCGCGGTTGTCGATGCCGCCGAGCCGGCGGCTGGGCGACTTGTCCTCGTTGAGGAAGGTGCCCGTGGCGCGGTCGAGGGTGTCGGCCAGGACCTGGGCGCGGGCGTTGCCCGTGGTGGTCGCCAGGTGCTCGAAGCTGACCGCGAGCGCGAGGAACTCGCCGAGGCTGTCCCAGCGCAGGTAGTTCTCCTTGACCAGCTGCTGGACGTGCTTGGGCGCGGAGCCGCCGGCGCCGGTCTCGAAGAGGCCGCCGCCGTTCATCAGCGGCACGACCGACAGCATCTTGGCGCTGGTGCCCAGCTCCAGGATCGGGAAGAGGTCGGTGAGGTAGTCACGCAGCACGTTGCCGGTGACGGAGATCGTGTCCTCGCCGCGGCGGATGCGGTCGAGGGAGAACTTGGTCGCCTCGACCGGGGACTTGATCTCGATCCGCAGGCCCTCGGTGTCGTGCTCCGTCAGGTACTGCTTCACCTTGGCGATGAGGTTCGCGTCGTGGGCGCGGGTCTCGTCCAGCCAGAACACCGCCGGGTCGCCGGTCGCGCGGGCGCGGGTGACGGCGAGCTTGACCCAGTCCTTGATCGGCGCGTCCTTGGTCTGGCAGGCGCGGAAGATGTCGCCGGCGGAGACGGCCTGCTCCAGCACGACGTTCCCGGCCTGGTCCACCAGGCGGACGGTGCCGGTGTGCTGGATCTCGAAGGTCTTGTCGTGGCTGCCGTACTCCTCGGCCTTCTGCGCCATGAGACCGACGTTGGGCACCGAGCCCATCGTGGCCGGGTCGAAGGCGCCGTTCGCGCGGCAGTCGTCGATGACGGCCTGGTAGATGCCGGCGTAGCTGCTGTCCGGGAGCACCGCGAGGGTGTCGGCCTCCTGGCCGTCCGGGCCCCACATGTGGCCGGAGGTGCGGATCATGGCCGGCATGGAGGCGTCGACGATGACGTCGCTCGGGACGTGCAGGTTGGTGATGCCGCGGTCGGAGTCGACCATGGCCAGGGCCGGGCCCTCGGCCAGCTCCGCCTCGAAGGAGGCCTTGATCGCCGCGCCGTCGGCCAGGGACTCGACGCCCTTGAGGATGCCGCCGAGGCCGTCGTTCGGGGTGAGGCCGGCGGCCGCGAAGGTCTCGCCGTACTGGGCGAAGGTCTTGGGGAAGAAGGCGCGGACCACGTGGCCGAAGACGATCGGGTCGGAGACCTTCATCATCGTGGCCTTCAGGTGCACCGAGAACAGGACGTCCTCGGCCTTGGCGCGGGCGACCTGCTCGCCGAGGAACTCGCGCAGCACGGCGACGCGCATGACGGAGGCGTCCACGACCTCGCCCGCGAGCACCGGCACCGATTCGCGCAGCACGGTGGTCGTGCCGTCGTCGCCGACCAGCTCGATGCGCAGCGCGCCGTCCTCGGCGATGACGGCGGACTTCTCCGTGGAACGGAAGTCGTCGGCGGTCATGTGCGCGACGTTCGTCTTCGAGTCGGCCGACCACGCGCCCATGCGGTGCGGGTGCGCCTTGGCGTAGTTCTTGACCGACGCGGGGGCGCGGCGGTCGGAGTTGCCCTCGCGCAGGACGGGGTTGACGGCGCTGCCCTTGATCTTGTCGTAGCGGGCGCGGACGTCCTTGTCCTCGTCGGACTTCGGGTCGTCCGGGTAGTCCGGCAGTGCGTAGCCCTGCGCCTGCAGCTCGGCGACCGCGGCCTTCAGCTGCGGGATCGAGGCCGAGACGTTCGGCAACTTGATGATGTTCGCGGCCGGGGTCTTGGCGAGCTCGCCGAGCTCGGCGAGGGCGTCGGCGATGCGCTGGCCCTCCTCCAGGTACTCGGGGAAGCTCGCGATGATGCGCCCGGCCAGGGAGATGTCACGGGTCTCCACGGCGACTCCGGCCGTGGAGGCGTACGCCTGGATCACGGGCAGGAACGAGTACGTCGCCAGCGCCGGCGCCTCGTCGGTGTGCGTATAGATGATGGTCGAGTCAGTCACCGGGTGCTCCGCTCCACGTCTGCAACATTGCTCGACATCAAGATATCTCGTGAGCGGCCACCACTCGAATGGACCCTCCCGGCGCCCGGGCACCGCCCCCCGGCCCCGCCCCGGCGGCGCCGGGCACCCCGGAGGGGACGCTCATGGTGCCCGCCCGCATACCCGGCGGCGCAACTGTGGTGTTCCACCACATGGGAGCGTGACGTGGCCGTTTCTACGGTGTGGCGACATCGGAAACGTCCCCGTCCCCCGCCCGGAAGTGGTGACCATGGCAACCCCGGCACCCGCGCCCACCGCACCCGGCTCGCTCCGCAGAATCGTCGCGGCGAGCCTCATCGGCACCACCATCGAGTGGTACGACTTCTTCCTCTACGGCTCCGCCGCCGCGCTGGTCTTCAACAAGCTGTTCTTCCCCAACGAGGAACCCCTGGTCGGCACGCTGCTGTCGTTCCTCACCTACGCGGTCGGCTTCGCCGCCCGCCCGGTGGGCGCCCTCGTCTTCGGCCACTACGGGGACCGCCTCGGCCGCAAGCGGCTGCTCGTGCTGAGCCTGCTGCTCATGGGTGGCGCGACCTTCTGCATCGGCCTGCTGCCGACGTTCTCCACGATCGGCGCCGCCGCTCCGGTGCTGCTGACCATGCTCCGCCTCGTGCAGGGCTTCGCGCTCGGCGGCGAGTGGGGCGGCGCGGTGCTACTGGTCTCGGAGCACGGCGACGCCAAGCGCCGCGGGTTCTGGGCCTCGTGGCCGCAGACGGGCGCGCCGGCCGGGCAGCTGCTCGCCACCGGTGTGCTGTCGGCGCTGACCGCGCTGCTGTCGGACGACGCGTTCACCTCGTGGGGCTGGCGGATCCCGTTCCTCCTCTCGGGCGTGCTCGTGATGGTGGGGCTCTGGATCCGGCTGTCGGTCGACGAGTCCCCCGTGTTCAAGGCGGCGCTGGCCAGGGCGGAGGCCCGCAAGGCGGAGGAGTCCACGATCGAGCGGCTGCCGCTGGTGTCGGTCCTGCGCGACCACTGGCGGGACGTCCTGGTGGCGATGGGTGCCCGCATGGCGGAGAACATCAGCTACTACGTCATCACCGCCTTCGTCCTCGTCTACGCCGTCGAGCACGCGGCCCTGGGCAAGCAGACCGCGCTGAACGCCGTGCTCATCGCCTCCGCGGTGCACTTCGCCGTCATCCCGGCCTGGGGCGCGCTCTCCGACCGCGTCGGGCGCAGGCCGGTGTACCTGCTGGGCGCGGCGGGCGTCGGCCTGTGGGCCTTCCCGTTCTTCGCGCTGATCGACACGAAGAGCTTCCCGGCCCTGCTGCTGGCCGTCACGGTCGGCCTGGTGCTGCACGGCGCCATGTACGCGCCGCAGGCGGCCTTCTTCTCCGAGATGTTCGCGACCCGCATGCGCTACTCCGGGGCCTCGATCGGCGCCCAGTTCGCCTCCGTGGCCGCGGGCGCCCCGGCTCCGCTCATCGCGACCGCGCTGCTCGCGTCCTACGACAGCTCGGTCCCCATCTCGCTGTACGTCATCGCCGCCGCGCTGCTCACGCTGGTCGCGGTCGGGGTGGCCAAGGAGACGCGCGGCCGGGACCTCGACGCCGTCGAGTCCGGGACCACGGAGGACGCCCCGCTGGCCCGGTCGGCCCACGCGGGCTGACCCCGGGCGGACACGTTCCGCACCCCCCGGCACGTGGACCCCGTCACGGTATGTCAGTGGCGGGGTCTACTGTCGTGACCGTGAGTGACACGAGAGCGATGACGGGGGTGCTGCACCATGTCGAGCTGTGGGTTCCGGAGCTGGAGCGCGCGGACGCCGAGTGGGGCTGGCTGCTGGGCGAGCTCGGCTACGTCCGGTACCAGCGGTGGGACGCGGGCCGCAGCTGGCGGCTGGGGGCGACCTATATCGTCGTCGAGCGGTCACCGGATCTCGTCGAGGGACCGCACGAGCGCCGCAGGGCGGGGCTGAACCACCTGGCGTTCCATGTGGCGGGCCGCGCGGAGCTGGACGCCCTGGTGGCCCGTTCGCCACGGCACGGCTGGACGCTGATGTTCCCCGAGCTGCATCCGTACGCCGGCGGCGAGGAGCACTGCGCCGCCTACCTGGAGAACGGCGACGGGTTCGAGGTAGAGCTGGTCGCGGGCTCGGATCAGACCTGACCGGCGGGGCCCGGCGGCCCCTCCTGCCCGGCCGAGAGCCGGTGCAGGCGCAGCGCGAGCTGGATCTCCAGCGAACGGTCCGGGGCCTGCCAGTCGGCGCCGAGCAGGTGGGAGATGCGCTCCAGGCGCTGCGCGACGGTGTTGACGTGCACGTGGAGGGCGTCCTTGGTGCGCACGGGGCTCATCCCGCTGGCGAAGTAGGCGTCCAGGGTGCGCACGAGGTCGGTGCCCCGGCGGCTGTCGTAGTCGGCGACGGCGCCGATCGTGCGGTGCACAAAGCCGTCGACGTCGCGCGACTCGGTCAGCAGCAGTCCGAGGAAGCCGAAGTCGTCGCCCGCGGCGCCCTCGCCGGCCCGGCCGAGGGCGCGCAGCGTGTCGCCGCAGCGCTGCGCCTCCGCGTAGGCCAGGGCGACGGCGCCGGGCCGGCCGGCCGGCGCGTGGACGGGGCCGGACGCCCCCACCGTGACGGCCGCCTGCACCGCCGTGCCCAGCTGCTGGGCGATCCGGCGGGCGGTGGCCGAGGCGTCGGAGCCCGGCTCCAGCGGGAGCAGCAGCACGGTGCCGCCGTCCCGTGCGGCGGCCAGACCCCGCCGGGTGGCGGCGAGGTGGGAGGCGGCCGACCACAGCCGCTGCCGGTCGGCTGCGGCTCCGGCGTGTTCCTCGTCGACGCGGGCGGCGAGGACGACGTGCGGGGCGTCGAGGTCCGCGCGGAGCCGGCCCGCGCGTTCGCGCAGCAGTGCGGGGTCACGCTGCGGGGCGTCGAGCAGGTCGTCCAGGAGTTCGCCCCGGAAGCGCTGCTCGGCCTCGGCTGCGGTGCGCCGGGCGAGCAGCAGCAGCGAGGTGACCATGGCGGCCCGCTCCAGCGTGCGCTGGTCGACGGGGTCGAGTTCGGGGTGGCCGTGCAGCACGAGGGCGCCCAGCAGTTCGCCGACCGCGGTGACGGCGGCCGTCCAGGTCTCGCCCTGCCGTACGGCGTGGCCGTCCTTCCGGGAGCGGGCCACGGCGTCGGCGAGCGCGTCGGGGACGGGGTCGCGGTCGGTGCCGACGACCCGCACCGTCCCGGAGAGCACCTCGGCGACGGCGTCCGCGACGTCGTCCACGCCGCCGCCGCGCAGGACGAGCTCGGTGAGCCGGTCGTGCACCTCGGAGGCCCGTTCCAGCACGGCGCTGTGGCTGCGGATGGTCTCGTTGGCGGTGCCCAGGTCGGCGAGCGCGGACCGGGTCTCCTCCAGCAGGTTCGCCGTGTCGATGGCGACGGCGGCGAGCGAGGCGAGGGAGGCCAGCAGGGCGATCTGGCCGCGTTCGAACACCCGGGCCCGGCGGTCCGCGGCGTACAGCACCCCGATGACGCCGGTGCCCAGCACGAGGGGCACGCCGAGGATCGCCACCAGGCCCTCGTCGTGCACGGCGGAGTCGATCGGGTGGGTGTGCCGGAAGCGCTCGTCGTCGAAGTAGGACTCGGTGACGTAGGGCAGCGCGGTCTGCGCGACCAGACCGCCGAGCCCCTCCCCCATCCCGAGCCGCACCCGCTGGAACTCGGCGGAGACCGACCCCTCGGTGACCCGCATGTAGGTGTCGCCGGCCTTCCGGTCGATCAGGCTGAGGTAGGCGACGTCCGTGCCGAGCAGGGACCTGGCCCGCTGCACGATGGCCTGCAGCACCGAGTCCAGGTCCCGCAGGCCCGCGAGGTCGCCCGCCGTCTCGAACAGCGCCGACAGCTCGGCCTCGCGCCGCCGGCGGCCCTCCAGTTCCGCCCGCACGCGCAGCGCCAGCAGCTTGGCCTGCTCCATCTCCGCGAGCACCGCGGGGGGCGCGCCCTCGGCCCTGGCCGCGAGGACCGGCCGCTCGTACTCCTCGGCCGGTGCCCCGCGGGCGAGCAGCCGCAGGAAGGGTGCGTCGGAAGGGCTGTGGGGAGCCATGGTTCCGCCGTCGTCGTCGGGGGCGTGGTGTGGGTCGCGGGGCACGCTGTCAGGGATACCGGCAGATCAGTGTGCCGTCCATCCACCGTCCATGGTGAGCGAGGCACCGGTGATGAAGGACGCCTGCGGCGAGCAGAGGTAGGCGGTCAGCTCGGCGACCTCCTCGGGCTCCACCAGCCGCTTCACGGCGGAGTCGGCGAGCATGATCTCGGTGACGACCCGCTCGGGATCGATGCCGTGCGCGGCCGCCTGGTCGGCGATCTGCCGCTCGACGAGCGGCGTGCGCACATAGGCGGGGCTGATGCAGTTCGAGGTGACGCCGCGTGCGGCGCCCTCCAGGGCGGCGGTCTTGGACAGCCCCTCCAGCCCGTGCTTGGCCGAGACGTAGGCGCTCTTGTAGGCCGAGGCCCGCAGACCGTGGACGGAGGAGATGTTCACGATCCGGCCCCAGCCCTGCCCGTACATGTGCGGCAGCGCCCCCCGGATCAGCCGGAAGGGCGCCTCCAGCATCACCCGCAGCACCGTGGCGAAGACGTCGGGCGGGAAGTCCTCGATGGGGCGGACGAGCTGCAGCCCGGCGTTGTTGACCAGGATGTCGGTGCCCGCGGCGGCCTGCTCGGCGGCGTCGAGGTCGGTCAGGTCCAGCGTCACGGTCTCGACGGCGCCGGGGCGGCCGCCCGCCGTGGCCTGTTCCGCGAGCTCGGCCAGGCCTTCGGCGTCCCGGTCGGCGGCCCGCACCTTGGCGCCTGCGGCGGCCAGGCGCAGGACGCACGCGCGGCCGATGCCGCCGGCGGCGCCGGTGACGAGCGCGGTGCGTCCGTCCAGGTCCGGCGGCCCGGACGGCGGGACGGGGCCTGCTGCGGGACGGGGCACGGGGGGCGTGGGCGTCATGCACTGCAGGCTAGGCAGCGCGTGGGCCCCGACCGATGTGCGCGCCGCCCACACTCGTGACACCGCCCGTGGGGGCGGCGCACACTCACTCCTGCGGCGGCCCCGTGGGCTCGAACCAGGTCGGGCCGTCGGACAGCGCATGCTTGAGGCGCAGCCGCCCGTGGTTGCCGAGGTCGGGCAGACCGTCCACCTCGAACCAGCCGACCTCCAGCGACTCGTCGTCCGCGACCCGGGCCCGCCCGCCGACGGCCCGGCAGAGGAAGGTGATGTCCACGTACTGGCAGCGGTCCCCGTTGGGGTAGAGGACCGGGTCGATCGTCTGGACGAGGACGACGCGCTCCACGACCGCGCGCACGCCGGTCTCCTCCAGCACCTCGCGGACGGCGGTCTCGGCGGGTTGCTCGCCGGGTTCGGCGATGCCGCCGATGAGGGACCAGCGTCCGTTGTCCGCCCGCCGGTTCAGCAGGACGCGGTCGTCGTCGTCGAGGACGACCGCCGTGACACCGGGCAGGAGCAGCTGCCGGTGGCCGACGAGGGCCCGCAGCTCGCGGAGGAATTCGGGAATCGGCACGACCCCGAGCCTACGTCCTCGGCCGGGCCCTCCCGTGGATCAGGCCCGCGGGCGCGGCACTTGCCGTTCGCGCACGGGATCTCCACATCCCGAGCCCCCAGCGGTTACGGTGACCCCCGGGGCCGGGGGGTTCCCCGGGGGTCAGGGGGTGCGCTGATGGACACGCGAACCGGTGGCACGCGGTCAGGCGTCGGGGGCGCCGGCGACGGCCCGGCGGAACGCCCGCGCTCCGGATGGACGGACGCGGTCGGCGCGCTGGTCCTCGCCGGCTGCGCGGTGTGGTCGCTGGTCGCCGCGGCGGGCCGCCCGGCCCGTCCGGAAGGCGTGCTCCTGGCCGTCCTGGCGGTCACCGCCGGATACGCGGCAGGCCGCGTCGGCGGCGCGCTGCGTCCGGTGGCCGTCCCCGCCGTGGCGGCACTCACCGCGGTCGTCCTGGTGGTCGCCCTCCCCGGTCGCCTGTCCGGTGGCCCGGACACCCCACCGCTCGGTTACGCGAACGCCGACGCCGCGCTGATGGTGCTCGCCACCGGCGCCGCCTGCTGCGCCGCCTGGGCCGCGCGTTCCCGACCGCTCCGGCTGGGCCTGCGCCTGCTCGGCGCCACGGCGGCCGGGTTCGCGCTGGCCGTCGGCTCCGTCGCGGGGTTCGCAGCGTGCCTCGGGGTGGTCCTGTGCTCGCTGGCCGCCGACCGCACGCGCCGCGCGGTCGGTCTCGCGGGCCTGGCCCTGGCCCTCGTCGTGGCGGTCGGCGGCACCTGCGCGGTCGCCGTCGACGCCCTGCCGCCGGGGCTGTCGGCCTCGCTGTCCGGGCAGCTCACCCCGGCCCGGGTCCGGCTGTGGCACGACGCCCTGGAGACCGCCCGGGACCATCCCGTACGCGGGATCGGCCCGGGCCGCTTCGCCGAGGCGGGCGCCGGACCGGCTCCCTCGGCGCCCGGCGGGGGCACGCCGCAATCGGCACCCCTGCAACTGGCGGCCGAGCAGGGACTGCCCGGCGTCGCCCTCCTCGCCGCCTCCTACGTCTGGCTGCTCTGGGCCCTCCAGCGCTCCCCGCGCCCGACCCCCGTCGTCCTGACCGCCGCGGCCGCCCTGACCGGCCTCGCCATGCAGTCCGCCGTCGACCACGTCCTCAGCTACCCCGTCGTCACCGCCGCCGCCGGCCTCCTCGCCGGCCTCGCCACCTCCCGCCCCCTCGGCGGAACCCCGGACCCCGGCGGCACATGAGCCTCCGGCTCACCCCGCCGCCCGCGTCACGTCCGCCCGGGCGAGGTCGGCGAACCGCCGGTTGGCAGCGGCGAACCCGTCCATGGCCGGACGGACAGCCGCACGGATGTCGTCGACGCCGCTGCCGGATCGCAACGGGTAGGCGGCGTGGCACAGCGCGCCGGCGGCGTGAGCGAGCTCTCCGGCGGCCTCCATGACCGCGTGCGGTGCCTCCAACCGGACCGCGGCGAGTGCGGCGTCCATCGGGACGAGGGTCTGCCAGGCCGCCACCAGGTTGTCCACGGGGTCGTCGGGGTGGGCGGCGCGATGGTCGGCCGCCGAGGCGAGTTCCTGGGTGGCGGCACGGCAGGCGGCCATGAACGTCACGTAGGCGTCGCGGCGGTTCTGCCGCCGCCAACGCCGGTCGTCGAGGTCCCTCTGCCGTACGAGCTGCCGGCGCATCGCCGTCCAGGCGAAGCCGCCGGTGACCACCGAACCGAACGCGCCGAACGCGGCGCCCAGCAGTGCCGCTGTTGCCTCGTCCACACGGGACCCCCTCCCGGCGGCCCGTCGGTGCCGCCCGCACCGGCCCTACCCGGCTCGCGGCATGCGTCACACACCGGCACGACGGGCCAGGGGCCATTGCCTCACCCCGGGGGACCGACATAGCATCGTGCTCCGTAGTGGTGAATCGATTCGACGAATCGATTCGACAGCCCGGCACACGGGTCGCGAAGGAGCCGCATGACCACGATCAAGGACGTCGCCGAGCGCGCCGGGGTCGCGCCGAGCACCGTGTCGTACGTTCTGAGCGGCTCGCGCAAGATCTCCGAGGACACCCGCCGCACCGTGCGGCAGGCGATCGACGAGCTCGGCTACCACCCGCGCGCGAGCGCCCGCACGCTGCGCAGCGCGCGCACCAACGTGCTGGCGCTGGCCTTCCCCCGCGTGGCGGGCGGCTACCGGGCGGTCGACGGCCAATTCGCCATCTACATCAGCGACGCGGCCCGCGCCCACGGTTACGACGTCCTGCTCATGACCGCGCGGGAAGGCGTGCCCGGGCTGCGCCGCATCGCGCGCGGCGGCCAGGCGGACGCCGCGATCCTGATGGCCGTCGAGATGGAGGATCCGCGCATCGCGGCCATGCTCGAACTCGGCTTCCCCACGGCGCTGCTGGGGCGGTCCGCCGACGACGCCGCGCTGCCGTGGACCGATCTGGACTGGGAGGCGGCCGCCGCCCTCGCCGTCCACGAGGTCGCCGCCGCCGGCCACCGGGACATCGCGTACCTGGCCACCACCGAGCGCGAGATCCAGGCCCGGCGCGGCTACGCGATCCGGGGCGTGGCCGGTGCCCGCCGCGCGGCGCCGGAGACCGGGGCCGACGTGCGCGTGCACCAGTCGACCGGGGACATGGCGCGGCTCGCGCGGCGCATCGGCACCCTGCTGCACGGCGAGCGCCCGCCGACCGCCCTGGTGGTGCAGCACGTGGCGGCGCTCCCGCACATCCTCGCCGCCGTGGCGGCGGAGGGGCTGCGGGTGCCCGAGGACCTGGCGGTCGTGGCGGTCGGCAACCTCCCCGACGACGTGGGCGGTCAGGACCTGCCGCGCATCGAACTGCCCGTCCCCGAGATGTCCGCCGAGGTGACACGGCTCGCCGTGGAGGCCATCGCCGCCCGCGCGCAGGGCACGTCCCCCACGCCGCCGGGACACCGGCTGATCCCCCCGGTGCTCGTGCCGGGCCCGCTGATCGCCCCGCCCCGCCCGCGCACGGCCGGCACCTGAACCCGGCACCTGAACCCGGCGCCCTCCGTCCGCCGTTCCCACCGTCCCGTTCCACGTACCCGCCACTCACCCAGCCAGGGAGCACTCCCCCATGCCCACCGATTTCCCGGTCTTCCCGCCCGGTTTCCGTTTCGGCGCCGCCACCGCCGCGTACCAGATCGAGGGTGCCCACGACGAGGACGGCCGCGGGCCGTCCATCTGGGACACCTTCAGCCACACCCCTGGCCGCACCGCCGAGGGCGCCACCGGTGACGTGGCCTGCGACCACTACCACCGGCACGCCGAGGACGTACGCCTCCTCTCCGACCTGGGCGTCGACTCCTACCGCTTCTCCGTCGCCTGGCCGCGCGTCGTCCCGCAGGGCCGCGGCGCGGTCAACGGCAAGGGCCTGGACTTCTACGACCGCCTCACCGACGACCTGCTCGCCGCCGGCATCTCCCCCGCCGTGACCCTCTACCACTGGGACCTCCCGCAGGCCCTGGAGGACGAGGGCGGCTGGCGCAACCGCGCGACGGCCGAGGCCTTCGCCGCGTACACGGCCGCCGTCGCCGAGCGGCTCGGGGACCGCGTCGAGCGCTGGATCACCCTCAACGAGCCCTACTGCTCGGCGTTCGTCGGCTACGCCGAGGGCCGGCACGCCCCCGGCGCACAGGAGGGCACCGGCGCACTGGCCGCCGCCCACCACCTGCTGCTCGCCCACGGCCTGGCCGTGCGCGCCCTGCGCGAGGCGGGCGCCCGCGAGGTCGGCATCACCCTCAACCTCGACCGCATCGAGGCGGCGAGCGACTCCGCCGCGGACCAGGCCGCGCTGCGCCGGGCCGTGACGCTGCACAACGACACGTGGACCGAGCCGCTGTTCTCGGGCCGCTACCCCACCGGCGAGGCCGAGACCTGGGGCGCGCTCGCCGACGGCTCGTACCGCCGCGAGGGCGACCTCGAGGTCATCGCAGCCCCGCTGGACTTCGTGGGCCTCAACTTCTACCGCCCCCTCACCGTCACCGACGCCCCGCACCGCGAGTCCGACCCGGCCCGCCGTACCGCCGTCGACATCGGTGTGCGGGAGACCGACCCGTACGGGACGCGGCACACCACCATGGGCTGGCCCGTCGTGCCCGAGTCCTTCACGGCGCTGCTGCTGGAGCTCAAGGAGCGCTACCCGTCGCTGCCGCCCGCCTTCATCACGGAGAACGGCTCGGCGGAGGCCGACGTCCTCTCCCCCGACGGCCGTGTCGACGACGCCGACCGCGTGACCTACCTCCGCGACCACCTCCACGCGCTCGTCGCCGCGATGGACGCGGGCGTGGACGTGCGCGGCTACTACGTCTGGTCGCTGCTGGACAACTTCGAGTGGGCCCGGGGCTACGGCCAGCGCTTCGGCATCGTGCACATCGACTACGACAACGGCGCCAAGCGCACGCCCAAGGCCAGTTACGGCTGGTACCGGGACCTGATCGGCGCCCACCGGGCGGGACGGCAGGAGCGGTCGTGAAGTTCACCGACGGCTTCTGGATGATGCGCCCGGGCGTCACGGCGAAGTACGCGACCTCCGTCGCCGACGCCTCGGTCGCGGACGACCGGATCGTCCTCCACGCGCCGGTGAAGCCGGTGCGGCAGCGCGGCGACACGCTCAACAGCCCGCTGCTGACGGTCGAGTGCTGGTCCCCCGCCGAGGGCGTGATCGGCGTGCGCACCACCCACCACGCCGGGAAGGCCCGCCGCGGCCCGGAGTTCGGCCTGGCCGGCGCCGGGGACGGCGGGACGGGGAAGACCACCCGCGACGGCTCGGTGCTCGAGCTGACCTCGGGCGGACTGACGCTGCGCGTCGACACCTCCGCGCCGTGGCGGCTGGACTTCACCGCGGGCGGCCGCGTCCTCACCTCGGCAGGGGCCCGCGGCACGGGCTTCGTCACCGACGCGGACGACCGGCACTTCATGGTGGCCCAGCTGTCCCTCGGGGTAGGCGAGCTGGTGTACGGCCTGGGCGAGCGCTTCACCCCGTTCGTGAAGAACGGCCAGACCGTGGACATCTGGCAGGCGGACGGCGGCACGATCAGCGAGCAGGCCTACAAGAACGTCCCGTTCCACCTCACCAACCGCGGCTACGGCGTCTTCGTCAACCACCCCGGCAAGGTCTCGTACGAGGTCGGCTCCGAGGTGGTCGACCAGGTGCAGTTCAGCGTCGAGGACCAGTCGCTGGAGTACTTCGTCGTCCACGGGTCCACCCCGAAGGAGATCCTGGCCCGCTACACGGCCCTCACCGGCCGCCCCGCGCTGCCGCCGGCCTGGTCGTTCGGCCTGTGGCTGTCGACCTCCTTCACCACCTCCTACGACGAGGCGACCGTCAGCCACTTCGTGCAGGGGATGGCGGACCGGGGGATCCCGCTGAGCGTCTTCCACTTCGACTGCTTCTGGATGCGCGAGTACCAGTGGAGCGACTTCACCTGGGACGCGGAGGTCTTCCCCGACCCGGAGGGCATGCTCGCCCGTCTCAAGGAGCGCGGGCTGCGCGTCTCCGCCTGGATCAACCCGTACATCGCGCAGAAGTCCGCGCTCTTCGCGGAGGGCATGCGGGAGGGCTTCCTCGTCACGCGGCCGAACGGCGACGTGTGGCAGTGGGACCTGTGGCAGCCGGGGATGGCGCTGGTCGACTTCACCAACCCCGCGGCCCGCGCCTGGTACGCGGAGAAGCTGCGCGCGCTGCTGCGGCAGGGTGTCGACGTCTTCAAGACCGACTTCGGCGAGCGCATCCCGGTCGACGTGGTGTGGCACGACGGCTCCGACCCTGAGCGCATGCACAACTACTACGCGCAGCTGTACAACCAGGTCGTCTTCGACCTGCTGCGCGAGGAGCGCGGCGAGGGCGAGGCGGTGCTCTTCGCCCGCTCGGCGACCGCGGGCGGGCAGCAGTTCCCGGTGCACTGGGGCGGCGACTGCGAGTCGACGTTCACGGCGATGGCGGACAGCCTGCGCGGCGGTCTGTCGCTCGGCCTGTCGGGCTTCGGCTTCTGGAGCCACGACATCGGCGGCTTCGAGGGGACGCCGGACCCGGCGGTGTTCAAGCGCTGGGTGCAGTTCGGCCTGCTCTCCTCGCACAGCCGGCTGCACGGCAGCAGGTCGTACCGCGTGCCCTGGGAGTTCGGCGACGAGGCCGTCGCCGTCACCCGCGACTTCACCCGGCTGAAGAACCGCCTCATGCCGTACCTGTACCGGGCCGCACTGCAGGCCCGTGACCAGGGCACCCCGATGATGCGGGCGATGGTGCTGGAGTTCCCCGACGACCCGGCCTGCCACCACCTCGACCGGCAGTACATGCTCGGCGACGACGTGCTGGTCGCTCCGGTCCTCAGCGCGGACGGCGAGGTCGAGTACTACGTCCCGGCCGGCACCTGGACGCACCTGCTGACCGGCGAGCGCGTCGAGGGGCCGGGCTGGCGGCGCGAGAGCCACGGTTTCGACACGCTCCCGCTGCTGGCGAGGCCCGGCTCGGTCGTGCCGTTCGGTGCCTTCGAGGAGGGCCCGGAGTACGACTGGGCCGACGGCGTCACCCTGCGGGTGCACGCCCCGGCCGACGGCGGCGAGACGATCACCACCGTTCCGGCTCCGGACGGCACGGCGGCCGCCGTCTTCCGGGTACGCCGTACGGGTGACACGGTCACGGTCGAGGCCCGTGGCGAGCGCCCGCCGGCCACGCCGTGGAACGTACTGCTCGTCGGCGCCGACGACGCGGACGGGGCCGAGGGCGCCACGTCGGCCGAGCGCACCGGGCTGGGCGTGCTCCTGACGTGCGCCGCGGGAACCGGACGGGTGACGGCGCGCTGGTCGTGACCGCGCGCCGGCCGTGAGGGGCCACGCCCGGGCCTTCGGTGGCTACGGGCGCGGCCTCCGCCCGGCGGCTACGGGCGCAGGCTCAGCCGGCTGCGGATGGCCCGGACGGCGCCCTCGGCGTCGTCCACGGTGACGGTGAAGTGCCGGCCGTTGCCGAGGTCGATGACGACACCGGGCCCGCGGCGGACCACGACCGCGGTGCCCTGTTCCGGCCGCCAGCGGTAGCCCCAGCCGCCCCAGTGGCGGGGGCTGACGACGGGAGCGAGGTGCGCGTCGTTGATCTCCTCCCACCGGAACCGCCGGCGGGGCACGCCGATGTGGCCGCAGAGCACCTGGAGCCCCTCGCGGTCCACGTTCACGCGGACGTGCGTGAACGCGACCGTTCCGAACAGCACCAGCAGCCCCGCCGCGATGCAACCCACGACCGACATGACCAGCGGCACCGTGCCCGAGGTGTAGGGCGAGGCCACGGCGAGCTCGATGCCGAGCGCCATGCAGGCCGCTCCCGCGGCCGCCAGCAGCCACTGGAAGCGGTTGCTCGCGTGGCCGGTCCACACCTGGGATGTACGCGCGTCGTCACGCTGCGCGTCCGTCATAGTCCGCAGCCTACTCATCCCACGGCGAGTTGGCACCGTTCCACGGAGGGGAAATGAGGGGGCGCCCGGGGGCGCGTCCGAGCGGGGTCAGCGCGCCTCGGCCGCGGCCGGGGTCACTCCGGCGTCGAGGGAGCGGCCCTCGGCGTAGGCCAGCGCCTCGGGCGTGACGGCGCCCGCCCGTCCGCTGAGGATCACCGCGAGGCTGCCGGTGGACGCCGTGTCCGGGCGCGGCCCGGCGCCGATCCGCCGCAGTGTCTGGGCGGCGACGGCGTCCGCCGAGCCGTACAGCCGGGCGGGACCGGCCAGGGCGGCCCGGATGCGGTCGGCGACCAGCTCGTAGTGGGTGCAGCCGAGGACGACCGCCTCCACGTCGGAGGGGGTGAGCGCGGCCGCGGCGGCGATGGCGGTGGCGGTGGCGGCCTCGTCGGCCCGGTCGACGGAGTCGGCGAGGCCGGGACACGGCACCTCGGTGATCTCCGCGCCGTTGCCGAATTCCTCGATGAGCCCGCGCTGGTAGGGGCTCCCGGTGGTCGCCGGGGTCGCCCAGATCGCGACCTTGCGGGCCCCGGCCGCGGCGGGCTTGATCGCCGGGACGGTGCCGACGACCGGGATGCCGGGTTCGAGCGCCGCGCGCAGCGCGGGCAGGGCGTGCACCGAGGCGGTGTTGCAGGCCACGATCAGCGCTTCCGGGCGGTGCTCGGCGGCGGCGAGGGCGCAGGCCAGGGCGTGCGCGGTGACGTCCTCGGGGGTGCGCGGACCCCAGGGCATGCCATCGGGGTCGCTGGAGAGCACCAGGTCCGCGTCGGGCCGCAGCCGGCGGATGGCCGCGGCCGCGGCGAGCAGGCCGATACCGGAGTCCATCAGCGCGATCTTCACGGGGGACAACCCTACGCGATGCGATTGTCGGCCCGCTCTGCGGCCGTACTGGGGGAAATGACGCACGCGGGAGGGCGACGGCGGCAGACTGCGGGGGTGACGTGGCTGACGTGGGTGACCATGGTGTCGTTGCTGTCGTGGGTGTGGCTGCTGCTGGCGCAGGGGTCGTTCTGGCGGACGGACGTGCGGCTGCCTGCCGTCGCGGCGGAGCCCCGGGAGTGGCCGGACGTGGCGGTGGTCGTCCCGGCGCGGGACGAGGCGGAGGTGCTGCCGCGGAGCCTGCCGAGCGTCCTGGCGCAGCGCTACCCGGGACGCGCCGAGGTGGTCCTGGTGGACGACGGCAGCAGCGACGGCACCGGGGAACTGGCCCGTGCGCTGGCGCGCCGGACGGACGGGCTGCCGCTGCGCGTGGTCGCGCCGGGGCCCGTCCCGGAGGGCTGGACGGGGAAGCTGTGGGCGGTGCGGCACGGCATCGAGGTGGCCACCGTGTCCGGCGGACCGGAGTTCCTGCTGCTCACGGACGCCGACATCGCGCACGGCCCCGAATCGCTGCGCCACCTGGTGGCCGCGGCGCAGGCAGGCGACCTGGACATGGTGTCGCAGATGGCCCGGCTGCGGGTCGCCACGACCTGGGAGCGGCTGATCGTCCCCGCCTTCGTCTACTTCTTCGCGCAGCTGTACCCGTTCCGCCGGGTGAACCGGCCGCGTGCCAGGACCGCCGCGGCCGCCGGCGGATGCGTGCTGATCCGCCGCACGGCGGTGGAGCGGGCGGGCGTGCCGGACACGATCCGGCACGCGGTGATCGACGACGTGGCGCTGGCCCGAGCCGTCAAGCGGACCGGCGGGCGGATCTGGCTGGGCCTGGCCGAGGAGGTCGACAGCGTCCGCCCCTACCCCGGCCTCACCGAGCTGTGGCGGATGGTCTCGCGCAGCGCGTACGCGCAGCTGCGGCACAGCGCGGTCCTCCTCGCGGGCACGGTGCTCGGCCTGCTGCTGGTGTACGTGCTCCCGCCGCTCGCCACGATCGGCGGGGCGGTCGCCGGTGACCGCTCGCTGTGCGCGGCGGGCGCGGCGGCGTGGGCCCTGATGTGCGGCACCTACCTGCCGATGCTCCGCTACTACCGGCTGCCGCCGTGGCCGGCGCTGCTGCTGCCGTTCACGGCCGTCCTCTACCTGCTGATGACGCTCGACTCGGCGGTGCAGCACGGCCGGGGCCGTGGGGCCGCGTGGAAGGGCCGCACCTATGCGCGGCCGCGGCCCGACGACGCCTCGGCGTAGACGACGGCGAGCCGCGCGCCGACGGCTGCCGTGCCGTAGCGGCGCCGGGTGCGGTCGGCGAGGACCGCGGGACGGCGCGCGGACAGCCGGGCGGCGGCCTCCACCAGCGCCCGGCCGAGTGCGGGGGCGTCACCGGGTGGGACGAGCACCCCACCGTCGTGCCCGACGAGTTCGGGGAGCGCGCCGGTGCGGGTGCCGACGACGGGGGTGCCGCAGCAGAGCGCGTCCAGGGCGCGCACGCAGAAGCTCTCCACGTGACTCGCCACGAGGAAGAGGTCGGCGTGCGCGACGGTGTGCAGCGCCTCGGCGCGGCCGCGGGCCCGGCGCACCGTGACGAAGTGGGCCACTCCGCACTTGCGTATCAGCTCGCGCACGTCGCCGGGGAGTTCGGCGGACCCTTCGGCGATGACGTCCAGCCGCAGCCGCGGGTCCTTGACCCGGGCGCCGGCGAAGGCGCGCACCAGCACCTCCCAGCCCTCGTGCGCCTCGAAGCGCCCGGCGGCCGCCACCCGCACCGGGTCCTGGCTGATCCGGGTGCGCGCGGGCACCGGCGGCAGCGCCTCGGGGCCGACGGGGTGCGGGACGAGGCGGTGCCGGCCCGGCAGGCGTAGCTCGCCGAGCCGCAGCAGCAGTGCGTCGCTGACCGCGAGGACGGCGGCGGCCTCGCGGTAGATCCGCGCGCGGGAGCGCCGCGCGGGAAGACCGGGGAGCGGGCGCGTGGGGTGGCCGAACAGGGACGGGTCGTCCTCGCTCAGCACGTAGGGCAGCCCCGCGGTCCGTGCGAGCCGGGGCAGCAGTTCCTCCGCGCCGGGCACATGCCCGTGGATGAGGTCGAACCGGCCGCACTCGGCCGCTTCGTGGCGCAGCACGCCCTCGACGCGGCCCGCGGTGGCCCGGCGTGCCACGGCGCCGCCGTGGGGGACGGCGACCTGGTAGTGGTGCGGCCGCTCGGGGTCGCGGCCGGCGTAGGGGAGCCCGCGGACGGCGGGCAGGGTCAACTCGCGGACGGCCACCACGTCGACCACGTCGGCGACGGTCGCAGCGGCCTTGTGCCATTCCTCCGGCCGCGCCGGCCGGTTCTGCCCGAAAAGCATGGCGACGCGCATGGCCCACTGTGGCATATCGGGGGCCTCCCGGGACGAAGTTCGCCGGAGTCACGGAAACGCCGCGTTCCTCCTTCGTCCGGGTGACTTGTTGGTGCGCGAGAGTGCCGGTCCCGTCACCCTCCGGCACCACCCGGCCGGGTGCTTCCCCGCGCCCGTGTTCCCGCGTGACGAGCGGTAACGCCCCAGGCCCAGCGCCTTTACGCGATCCGAACGGCGGCCACGGACCGATTTCCTCCGATTCGCTCGCAATAGGGCTCAGCCGTCACTCGCTGCACATGAAATGACCTGCTAATCGGTCTCCCCAACCAGCACATCGTGGGCTTAACTTATGGGCTATGACCTCCCCCCGCGGTTCTTACGGCGGTGGCTACTACACGTCGCCGTTCTTCCCCGACACCCCCATCTACGACAGCCTGGTCGCAGAGCGGGGCACCCCTCAGATCGCGCCGATCCGCGTACCGTCCGCGTACGACACCGGCAGCAATCTCCCGGCCCTGCCGGCCGCGCTCCCCGCGCTGCCCCCCGGCCCCTCGCAGTACTCCACCGCGCCGAGCACGCCGTCGTACTCCGGCTACTCGGCGCCCGGCTACCAGCAGCCCCAGCTGCAGCAGGCGCCGGCGCCCTACATCCCGCAGCAGGCCACCGCGCCCCGGCCCGCCGCCTTCAACGGCGGGTACCAGGCGCAGCAGGCCCCGCAGCAGTACCAGGGCCCGGCCGGCTACGAGCAGGTGCGCCCCGCCGCCGCGCCGCGTCCGGTGCCGCCGCGCCCCGTGGCGCCCAGCGGCTACGACGAGCAGCCGTACCAGCGGCGCAACCTCGGCCAGGGCTACTACTCCGGCTGACGCCGGCGGGCGGCCCGGTCCCCGCCGACGGGTGACCGCGCCGCCTGGCACGATGGCGGAATGACGACTCCGACGCCGACACCACGCCTCAGCTCACTGCACGTCCACCCCGTCAAGTCGCTCGGTGGACAGCGGTTGTCCGAGGCACTGGTGGAGCCGTGGGGGCTCGCCGGAGACCGCCGGTGGATGCTCGCCGACGCTGCGGGACGATGCGTCACGCAGCGGGAGCAGCCCCGGCTGGCCCTGGCACGCGCGGAGTCGTCCCCCGGTGGTGGGCTGCTGCTCACCGCCCCGGGGATGCCGGTGCTGGACATCGACGCACCGGGACCGTCCACGACGGTCCCGGTGCACATATGGGGCGACAAGGTGGAGGCCGTGCCCGCGGGAGACGCGGCCGCCGCCTGGTTCAGCACGTACCTGGACACGGAGGTCACCCTCGTCCACCTCGACGACCCGGCCCGCCGCCGCCCGATCGACCCGGACTACGCGCGCCCCGGTGAGACCGTCAGCTTCGCCGACGGCTTCCCCCTGCTCGTGACGACCGAGGCCTCGCTGTCCGCCCTCAACGCGCTGATCGCCGCGGGCGACCACCCCGGCGAAGGCCCCCTTCCGATGGACCGCTTCCGTCCCAACGCCGTCATCGCGGGGACCGATCCCTGGGCCGAGGACACCTGGACCCGGATCCGCATCGGGGAAGTGGAATTCCGCGTCGTGAAGCCCTGTGGGCGTTGCGTGGTGACGACGACGGACCAGCGCACCGCGGCCCGTGGCCGGGAACCCCTGCGCACCCTCGCGCGCCACCGCAGATTCGGGGGCAGACTGGTTTTCGGACAGAATCTCGTGCCCGTACGACCCGGAACACTCCGGGTGGGAGACGCGTTGTCGTGTAGGGAGTGAACGCGTCCCGAGACCGCGGCACGGTCCGGGCACCGGACGGGTGCCGGCGTGAGATGGCCCCCCTCCCGCCCGGTCCATGCCGCGCATGTGCCGTGCCGTGTGCGGTACTTGGACGGTGAAGGGGGTGCGGCCCGATGGCGGCCACGCACGTGCGGTGGTGGCGTTGGCGGAAGAACAGCCTGCGCCGCCGTTCCGACGTGTTCGAGGCCTGCGCGGGGGTCGCGGCGGGCTGCGCCATCGTCCTGGGGGCGCCGGCCGCGGGGCTGGTCGCCGGGCTGGCCGTGGACCACTCCCTCCAGCACACCGTCGGCGTCGAGCACGCCACCCGCATCGAGGTCGGGGCCGTGGTGCTCAAGGCCGGGCCGCGCGAGGCCGCCGACCCCGACCCCGAGTCCGGTCACGTCCGCGAGGAACGCCGTGACGCCGTGGTCCGCTGGACCGCTCCGGACGGGCAGGTCCACACCGCCCAGGTGCGCGTGGCCGCCGCCCACGACAAGGGCGACCACCTCACGATGTGGACCGACAAGTCCGGTGCCGTGCCCGTGCCCGCGCCCCTGGACGCCCGGTCCGCCACCACGCATGCGATGCTCGCCGGGATCGGCACCTTCCTCGCCGCGAGCGGGCTGGGGTTGATGGGGCGCCAGGTGCTCATGTGGCAGTTGATGCGCCGACGGCTCGCGGAGTGGGAGCGCGAGTGGGCCGCGGCCGGGCAGAGCTGGGGCCGCGCCGGGGCGGGCGGCTGACCACGCCGGATACGTACGCCGGTGCCACGGATCATCCGCAATCGGCCTCATCCACCCGGTTCCATCAGGTGATCCATCAGCATCGGGTGCTGGCGCGCGCCCGGCGCGCGCTACCGTTGAGGCCCCCAGGTCGGCGCAGTGCAAGAGGACGGGGCAGAGCATCTCCATGGCACAGGGCGTGGTTCAGGTGACGCACACCAACAGCTCGCGGTGGCGCCGCCGCACGGGAGAGTACGAGAGCCTCGCCGCGGCCCTGGAGGCGGCCGCCGAGGGCGACGTGCTCTCGGTCAACCCCGGGACCTACCGGGAGAACCTCGTCGTGGAGAAGGCCATAACGCTCCGCGCCGCCGAGGGGCCGGGCTCCGTCCGCATCGCCCCGCCGGCCGGTGTCGCGCTGACCGTACGGGCCGCGGCGACGGTCCAGGACCTCTCCGTCGAGGGGCAGGACACCTCCGCCGCCGCCCTGCTGGTCGAGGGCGCCGCACCCGAACTCACCGGACTGCGGGTCAGCACCCGGTCCGCGGTGGGCATAGAGGTCCGCGACGGGGCGCGGCCGACCGTGCGCCGCTGCACCGTCGACAACCCGGCCGGACTCGGGATCAGCATCCTGGAGGCCGCGGGCGGGCTGTTCGAGGACTGCGAGGTCGTGGCCGCGGGCCAGACCGGCATCTCCGTACGCGGCGGGGCCTCCCCGCGGCTGGAACGCTGCCGGGTCCGCAACGCGTCCGGCGCGGGACTCGCCCTCACCGGTGAGGGCACCGTGGCCGAGGCGGTCGGCTGCGAGGTGTACGAGGTCAAGGGCACCGGCGTACAGGTCGCCTCACGCGCGGCCGGCCATCTCACCGAGTGCCAGGTGCACCGCACCACCGGCGACGGCATCACCCTGGACACCGACGCCGTCCTGACCCTCTCCGACTGCGACATCCACGACATCCCCGAGAACGCCGTGGACCTGCGCTCCCGTTCGGTGCTCACCCTCACCCGCACCACGGTGCGGCGCTTCGGCCGCAACGGCCTGTCGGTGTGGGACCCGGGCACCCGGGTGGACGCCAACCAGTGCGAGATCCACGACAGCCAGGGCGACTACCCGGCGGTCTGGGTCAGCGACGGGGCGGCCGCCGTCCTCGACTCCTGCCGCCTGCACGACGTGCCCGACGCCCTGTTCGTGCTCGACCGGGGCTCGCGCGCCGACATGGTCGACAGCGACATCTCGCAGGTCCGCAACACCGCGGTCTCGGTCAGCGACGGCGCCACCGTGCAGCTCGACGACTGCCGCATCCGCGAGGCTTCCACCGGTGCCTGGTTCCGCGACCACGGCAGCGGCGGCACGCTGTCCGCCTGCACCATCGACGACACGGCGACCGGGGTCATCGTCACCAAGGGGGCCGATCCCACGCTGGAACGGTGTGTCGTGACCAACCCGGCCGAGGCCGGGTTCTACGTCTCCGCGGGCGGCCGCGGGACCTTCACGGGCTGCCGGGTCACGGGCAGCCGGGGCTACGGCTTCCACATCATCGACGGCTGCCGCTCCACGCTCACCCGCTGCCGCACGGAGCGCTGTGCGCGCGGCGGTTACGAGTTCGCGGAGCCGGGCCCGGTGACGGAGGACTGCACCGGGGACCAGAGCGGTGAGCGCCGCACCGTGCCGGAGTCGTCGTCGCGTGTGCCGGCTCCAGCGGGCGAGCGGCAGCCCGCGCCCACGTCGTTCGGGCTGCTCGGCGGACTGCCCGTGACGCCGACCAGCACCGCCGGGCCCACGGCCGTTCCCGCGCCGGCCACGGCCGGGGACGCCCGTCCCTCGGACGAGGTGCTGGCCGAACTCGACGCGCTGGTGGGCCTGGACAACGTCAAGCGCGAGGTGCGCTCCCTGATCGACCTGATCGCGGTGGGCCGCAGACGCCGTGAGGCCGGCCTCAAGGCCCCCTCCCCGCGCCGCCATCTGGTCTTCACCGGCTCCCCCGGCACGGGCAAGACGACCGTCGCCCGGCTCTACGGCGAGATCCTGGCCACCCTCGGCGTGCTGGAGCGCGGCCACCTGGTGGAGGTGGCCCGCGTCGACCTGGTGGGCGAGCACATCGGCTCGACCGCCATCCGCACCCAGGAGGCCTTCGAACGCGCCCGTGGCGGGGTGCTCTTCATCGACGAGGCGTACGCCCTGGCCCCCGAGGACTCCGGCCGGGACTTCGGCCGGGAGGCCATCGACACCCTGGTGAAGCTGATGGAGGACCACCGCGAGGCCGTCGTGGTGATCGTCGCGGGCTACACCGCGGAGATGGAGCACTTCCTGTCCGCCAACCCCGGTGTCGCCTCCCGCTTCTCGCGGACCATCACCTTCGACGACTACACCCCGGTCGAGCTGCTGCGGATCGTGCGGGCCCAGGCCGAGGAGCACGAGTACCAGCTCTCCGAGGACACCGGCGAGACGCTCTACAAGTACTTCATCGCGATCCCCAAGGGCCCGGCCTTCGGCAACGGCCGCACCGCGCGGCAGACCTTCGAGGCCATGGTCGAGCGCCACGCGGGCCGGCTCGCCCGGATCAGCGAGCCCAGCCACGAGGAGCTGCAGTTGCTCTACCCGGAGGACCTCCCCCCACTGCCCTGACCCTGCCCGGGCAGCACTCCCTCCACGTTGCGGTACAGCCAGCGGAGCAGCGCACCGCGCTCGGCCGCGAAGGCCGGGTCGGCCTGGTAGTCGAAGTGGGTCAGCAGGGGCGCGGGCAGTGGGTGTTCCTCCGTCCGGCCGTACGCCGCAGGATCGGGCAGCGGCGCACGGTCGACCGGCGGCCCGGGCTCGTCGAGGTGCACCGGACCGCCGATCGGATCCGTACGCCGCCACAGATTGCGCCAGGCGTGCAGCTCGCCGTGGAGCGAGGTCAGCGCGGGGGGCCCGAAGTAGGCGGGGAACCAGCGCCCGTACAACCGGCCCAGCGGCGAGCCGTAGGTGAGCAGGGCGATCCGCGCCCGCGTCGCCGGATCCAGCTGCCAGACCGCCGCCGCGGCCAGGACGCTCCCCTGGGAGTGCCCGGAGAGGATGATCCGGCCGTGGTTCGCCCGCGTCCAGGTCGTCATGCGCCAGGTCAGGTCCGGCACCGCGCGCTCGGCGTAGCAGGGCGGGGCGAAGGGGTGCGCGGCGCGCGGCCAGAAGGTGCCGACGTCCCAGAGGATGCCGACGGTGCGGCGTGCCCCGGCGTCGCGGTAGGCCCTGCGGCCGAGCGCGATCAGGGCCACCACCCCGGCGCCGACCAGCCAGGAGCCCAGGGCCTGGGCGGTCTCCGCGACCGTGCGCACCCATCCGGGCGGGTCGGCCCCGGCCCGCCCGGGAACGGCACCGCTCAGCCAGGCCCCGGCGAGCGCCCCCCCGCCCAGCAGGAAGGCCACCGTCCCGATGACCCCGATGAACAGGGCGGCCTGATCGGTGAGTTCGGCCCTGGCCCGGGCCAGGGCGATCTGGCGGCTGCGCGCCGGCTCGTGCTCCTCCCCCGGATAGTCGGACTCCACCTCCGGCACCAGCGCCCGGGTCCGGCGCAGCAGCCTCCTGCCGCGCACGACGACCACCACGGCCAGCACCAGCAGCAGCACCGGGATCGCCGATGCCTGCCAGGACAGCAGCACGGGCGGCCCGGCGACGGCGCTGCCCCCGCTGCCCGGCGTGGCACCGCGGTCCAGCCAGTCCGCGACCCGCTGGGCGATCCCTCCGGTGAGCACCCCGCCGAGCGAGCACGCGAGCAGGGCCACCGCCGGTCCCCCAAGACCCCGCAGCTCCGCCCGCCCGCCGCCGGAGCGGTGCATCAGACGGGCGACGCACGCCAGCACCACGAGCAACAGCCCCTGTGCCAGGGCGAGCCAGCCGAAGGCCTCCCCTGCGGGCAGCCGCCCGCCGGCGTCCCATCCCGGCCGGTGCCAGCAGGCGTATCCGGCCGTGGCCAGCAGCGCGGCGGCCGTCCCGCCGAGCATCGCCCGGGCGAGCCGTGGATCCAGGGCCTCGTCCGGCGCGTGCTCGCTGCGTCCCATGCCGCAGGTCACGGCGATCGCCGCGACCGTCAACCCGGCCAGGGCGCCCGTCAGCAGCCAGCCGACCGCGGCGAGTATCCGGATCCCGCCGACGTCCATGTCCCGTTCGAGCGGGGGGACGACCAAGGCGACCGCGACCGTGAGCAGCCCGGCCGCCGTATGGGCCGCACGGAGCCTGGCGACCAGCCGCCGCCCGTACCAGAAGCCGCGCCGGGCCAGCGGCGTGACGTCCGGCCCCTCCCGCTCGCCCGGATGCGGGCCCGGCAGGGGCCGCTGGGACTCGTAGGCGTACCAGGTGCGCCGGGAGAGCCACCACAGCAGCAGGGTCAGCCCGACGGGCAGCGCGGCCCCGGCGGCGATCCGGCGCCCCGGCTCGCCGGCGGCGAGGAACGAGAGCCAGCTCTTCCCGCCCGCGCAGGCCGCGTTGCCCGCGCACTGCCAGGCCACCAGGTCCATCGCGACCTCGCAGGCCGCCGCCACCAGCAGCACCGTCAGCGACAGCGCCAGCAGCCGCACCAGCACGTCGTACGCCCGGTCCAGGCGCGGCCGGGAGACCGGCGGCCGCATCCAGTGGGCCAGGTTGGCCACCATGAAGGGCAGCAGGAGCAGCCACAGCGCACGACTGCCGTCCCCGGACGTCAGATTGCACCAGGAGTAGGCGTCGGGCACCGGGCCCTCGCCGTACTCCTGCGGGTGCCGCTCCGCGTCGGCGTCGTCGGCACGCCGGTAGATCCCGGCGGTGTCGTCACCGCAGACGCGCGTGATGCGCGGGTCGTTGAGCATCGTCTGCGGCGTCGTCCCGCCGACGCCGTGGACCAGCAACTCCAGCGCCAGTTCCGTCCGTACCGTATCCGACCGCATCGCGATCGCCTCCCCGTACTTTCCCCGTGACGCGCGTACGGCATCGCGCGTATTCAGAATCGGGCACACGTACCAGTACTGGACAGAGGTGTTCACGAATGCCACCCGAACGTGTCACGCGCGGTACGTGTGGGACCGGTCACCCCGCGCCCTTCGCCCCCCGTCCGGCGGGGGCGGTCGTGGAAGGATGGCGAGACTGCCGGTCCGGGCAGCATCGGGATCACATCAGAGGATGGGACGGGACCTCGGGTGAGCGACAACCAGAACCTGCTCGCGGAACAGCGGCGTGCGCTGATCCTGGACGAGGTCCGGCGCCGCGGCGGGGTCCGGGTCAACGAGCTGACCCGGAAGCTGAACGTGTCGGACATGACCGTCCGCCGCGACCTCGACGCGCTCGCCCGTCAGGGCGTGGTCGAGAAGGTCCACGGCGGCGCCGTGCCGGTCGCCCCCGCCAGCAGCCACGAGCCGGGCTTCGAGGCGAAGGCGGGCCTCGAGCTCGGGGCCAAGGAGGCCATCGCCCGCGCCGCCGCCCGCCTGGTCACCCCCGGCAGCGCCATCGCGCTCACCGGCGGCACGACGACGTACGCCCTGGCCCAGCACCTCCTCGACGTGCCCGACCTCACCGTGGTCACCAACTCCGTCCGCGTCGCCGACGTCTTCCACTCCGCGGCCCGCGGCGCGGGCGGCGGCCGCGAGGGCGCCGCGACCGTCGTCCTCACCGGCGGCGTGCGCACCCCCTCGGACTCCCTCGTCGGCCCCGTCGCGGACCGGGCGATCGGCTCGCTCCACTTCGACCTGCTCTTCCTCGGCGTCCACGGCATCTCGGTCGAGGCCGGCCTGTCCACCCCCAACCTCGCCGAGGCGGAGACCAACCGGCGCTTCGTCCGCTCCGCACGCCGGGTGGTCGTCATCGCCGACCACACCAAGTGGGGCACCGTGGGCCTGAGCTCCTTCGCCACCCTGGAGGACGTGGACACCCTCGTCACCGACGCGGGCATCCCCGAGGTGCTCAGGGCGGAGATCGCCGAGCACCTGTCGGACCTGATCGTCGCCGGCGAGCCCGGGGACGCCGAGCCGGGCGGCGCCCTGCGCGAGAGTCCCGCAGACAACTGACGGGGCATCAACTACCGTACGGCCCATGACCCGCCGACTGCGTCCCACACGTCAGGTGGACCTGGGCTTCCTCGCCTCGGCGCCGCTCCGTCTCGTCTTCGCCGCCGAGGTCACGGCGCCGCCCGACACCGTGCACGCCGCACTCGCCAAGGACACCGAGAGCTGGACGGCGTGGTTCGGCGCCGTCACGGCCGCCGTGCCGACCGCCACGGGCCGCGCGATCGGGCTCCGGGGAGGAGTGCGTTTCCAGGAGACCGTCCTCGCCGACGAGCCCCCGCGGCGCTTCGCCTACCGCGTCGACGCCACGAACGCCCCGGGCCTGCGCGCCCTGCTTGAGGAATGGGCGCTCTCCCCCACCCCGGCCGGCGGCACCCACGTGCGCTGGACCTTCGCCGCCGACGGCTCCCCGCCCCTGCGCACCTTCCTGCTCCTGTCCCGCCCGGGCCTCGGCCTGTCGTTCCGTTCCGCGGTCCGCTCGCTGGACCGCCGGCTGGCCTCCTGAACGGGCCTCCCGGCGGGGCCGGGGCCTCAGCTACGGGAGACGGTGCCGCAGCCCTCCGACCCCGTCCGCTCGGCCTTGAGGTCCCTGCTGCGGTCGTAGGGGTCCACGGTGGGCCCCGACCGACCGGGGTCGTCACCCGGCGAGGCGTCAGAGGCGAACTGCGGGTGGAGCCAGCCGTCGTGGACGGAGCAGGCCGTGTTGGCGACGTCGTCGACGTACAGGGTGATCGCGAACTTGCCGGGGGTCACCCGGTAGCGGGACGGGTCGGGGAACTCCACGTCCAGGATGCGGCGGATGATCGTCCGGGCGACCTCGGTGGATCCGGACCCCGCCTGCACCAGGGGGTACACAAAGGTGTAGTCGGCGTGGACGACGACGGCGCGGTCCTTGCCCTTCGTGAAGGTCATCCGGCCGCGGGTCTTGACCACGTCTCCCGCCAGGGCGACTTCGGAGGGCTTGAAGCGCACCGCGAGCCGGAGCGGGTCGTTCTTCTCGGTCGGCTTGCGGAAGGCCGTCTCGAACCGGGTGCGCAGGTCGCGCTGGCTCGGATCGAGCATCCCCAGGGCGGCGTCCGGACGTCCGCCCCGAAGCGTCGCGGGGTCGAGGTTGGTGTCGACCAGGTACGCCTTGACGTTCTTGAGGGCGGCCGTCACCTGCGCCGACGTCATCCAGCCGGCCGACCGCGCCGTCGGCGGGACGATCCCCGCGGCACCGTCGGCGTACTGCTTCGCCGGGGAGCCGGCGAACGGGTCCTCGAGCGTGGGCGTGCCGGGGAACGCCTCCTTCGACGGGGCGCTCGTCGGCCGCGCGGTCTCCGCGGGGAGCGGCGAAGGGTCCGGGGCCGCGCTGCCGCGCATCGCGTCCAGCGCCCAGCCCGGGTTCAAAGCGAACAGCAGCACCCCGACGGCGACGAGGACGCCGACCAGCCCGAGCCACCGGCGGCGTCGGTGGCCGCGCGCCTCGACCGCGTAGACCGCGGGGCCGGTGCGCCAGCCCTCGGGCTGCGCGGGCGGCGGGTTGCCGCGCCCTTTGCGCTTGGTGCGGCGCGCCGCCTCCGCGTCCTGCTGCCGCAGTCGCTCGGTGACCATACGGGCCCGCGCGGAGGGTTCCTTGGGCGCCGACGCGCGGATCTCCGCCTCGCTGTCCCGTACGAACCGCTCCCAGATGTCGTCGGGCACGGAGGGGACGTCGTCGGGGGGCGGCGGAGTGGTGGTCACCGGAGGCTCTTTCACAAGATCGGACTGACAGGCCTTTCTATAGCCGAACGCAGTTTCCCCACAAGCCCCGTCGGTCCCGGGACCACCGGCTCACCGGTACTCCGCGAGCCGCGGCCGCACACCGACCACGACGAGGGCCGCGGCGATGCCGAGGACGCCCGCGGGAACGGCGGGCCAGCCGTCGAGCGCGGAGCGCGCGGCGTCCGTACGCACGGTGAAGTCGGCCTGCTGGTCCTGCGCGAGGACGTCCAGGGTGGTCGCGAAGTCCCAGAAGTCGAACCCCACCTCGCCGCGCCCGACGTCCGTGAGCACCACGGCCGCCTCGTCGATCCGCTTGCCGGCCATCAGCTCGACGAGCTTGCGGTCGTCGGCGCGGAAGTGCCCGTAGCGCTCGTTGACGTCGGCGTACGCGGGACGCTCGTCCGCCGCGGCCCAGCCGCCGGGGGCGAGCAGGCCGTCCAGCCGCCGGTTGAGCGCGTCGAGTTCGGCGCGCTGCTGCGGCTCGGCGCCGTTGACGAGCCAGCGGCTCTGCGTGGCGGCGGCCTCCGCGGCGACCGCGCGGGCCTGTGTGAGCCGGGACCAGGGGCGCAGTCCGTCCCGGGTCCCCGCGTCGAGGTCGGCGGCGGCGCCGGTGAAGGAGAACACACCGGCGAGGGTGACCCCGAGCGCCGCGGCCGTGGCGGCGGCCAGCGCCGGGTTGAGGACACGGCGGTAACGGCGGGTCAGGTCCCGCTGCCACCACAGGAGTACGGCGACGGCGACCAGGCCCAGGAGCCCCACGGCCACGGCCGAGCGCACGGCGGCGTCCTGCGCGGCGCGCGACGCCGCGGCGGCCTGCGCGTCGTAGGCCTTCGCCAGGGTCGCTACCTTGGGCAGCAGGTGGCTGTGCATGATGTCGCCCGCCTCGGCGGAGAAGGCGACGGCGACCGCCGGCGGGTGGCCCGCGGCCCGCTCGTGGTGCTGCTCGTCGACGTAGGCGGCCCGACCGCTGGCGTCGTCGTAGCGCCCGAGCAGGTCGAGGATGCCGCGCACCTGCGCGGCATGGGCCTCGTCGCCCCCGAGCTGCCGGAGGAGGTCGCTGGCCTGGGCACGGCGCTGCTGGGCGGTGATGAGCGCGAGGAGGCGGTTGCCGACCGACACCTCGGGGTCGTCGACCGCGTGGCCGGGCACCAGCTGGTTGGCGCGCTGGGCGTCCAGGTCCGCCAGGGCGAAGCGGAGTTCCGCGGTGACGGCGGCGCGGTGCGCGGAGGTGTCGCGCAACTGCTCGGCGTCCGACCGTACGGTGACGGCCCCGACGACCACGGCGAGGCACAGGGCGAGGACGGCCACCAGCGCGGCGGTCGCCTGGACGACCAGGCGCGCCGGGGGCGGCATCCGCCGGCGCCGCGCGCGGACGGGCGGTACCGGCGCCCGGCGCACCGGCGGTGCGGACGCACCGGGTGCGGGGGACGGCGGCGCGACCGCCGGAGGCGCGACGTGAGAGATCGTCATATCCGGACGCTAAGAGCGCCCGTGGAAGGGAAGGCGGTACTCCGGCGGACTCCCGGTGACCACGACGTAACAGAACGGAACGGACGGACCGGGTCAGCCCGGCCAGCTCCCCGCCGTCAGGAAGGCGTCGATGGTGACGGCGTACGGCGCGACGTCCAGGCCCTGTTGGGCGACCCAGGCATCGGAATAGTACTTGTCCAGGTACCGGTCGCCGGGGTCGCACAGCAAGGTGACGACACTGCCCGTGCGGCCCGCCGCGACCATCTCCGAGACGATCTTGAAGGCGCTCCACAGGCCGGTGCCCGTCGATCCCCCGGCCTTGCGCCCGATGGCCGCCTCCAGGGCGCGGACCGCCGCCACCGACGCCGCGTCCGGCACCTTCATCATCCGGTCGATGGCACCGGGCACGAAGCTGGGCTCCACCCTCGGGCGGCCGATGCCCTCGATCCGTGAACCGCGGTCGCAGCACACGGAGTCGTCGCCGCTCACCCAGCCGTCGAAGAACACCGAGTTCTCCGGGTCCGCGACGCACACCAGGGTTTCGTACTGCATGTAGTGGATGTAGCGGGCGATGGTGGCCGAGGTGCCGCCGGTGCCGGCAGTGGCCACGATCCACGCCGGGCAGGGGTTCCGTTCCAGGCTCAGCTGCTGGTATATCGACTCGGCGATGTTGTTGTTGCCGCGCCAGTCGGTGGCGCGCTCGGCGTAGGTGAACTGGTCCATGTAGTGGCCGCCGGTCTCCTCCGCGAGGCGGGCGGAGACCTCGTAGACCGTCCGCGGGTCGTCCACCAGGTGGCACCGGCCGCCGTGGAACTCGATCAGCCGCTGCTTCTCCCAGCTGGTGGTGCGCGGGATCACGGCGATGAACGGCACGCCGATCAAGGCGGCGAAGTACGCCTCGGACACCGCGGTCGAACCGCTCGAGGCCTCGATGACGGGCTTGCCCGGCCGGACCCAGCCGTTGCAGAGGCCGTAGAGGAACAGCGAACGGGCGAGACGGTGCTTGAGGCTGCCGGTCGGGTGAGTCGACTCGTCCTTCAGGTAGAGGTCGATGCCCCAGGCGTCGGGGAGCGGGAAGCGCAACAAGTGTGTGTCTGCGGAGCGGTTGGCGTCCGCCTGGACCTTGCGCACGGCCTCTTTCAGCCACCCCCGGTAGTCCGGGTCGGTCCGGTCCACGTCGACGGTGGGCATCGCCTCCGTCGCCCTCGCACGGTCTTCGCGGTCACCCTTCTCGCTGCTGTCCACCTGCGCCGCCTTCCGTTCGCGCCCGTCTCCCGATCATAGGCAGACGCTGGTGCCACGCCCCCCGGAGCGGGCAGACTTCGAGCGGACGAAGGAGGGGATGCGCCGTGGCCGAAGCGGAGTTCACCGCCACAGGGGTGCGGATCGGACGGCGGCTGCGGTCGCTCACCCGGGGCGGGCAGGTCCTGATCCGTGACGGCCGCCTGGTGCTGCTCACCAGCCGCGGGCGGGAGATCGACAGCGCCCCGGTGGAGGACGTCCACGCCCTGACCCCGCGTTTCGCGGTGCGGCGCCGCACCCTGACACGACTCAACGGCACCGGCTACCTGCTGACCCTGCGCACGCAGGGCGCGGCGTCCGCGGGGCGCTTCCTGGACGCCCTGCGCACGGCCCGGGAGCGGGTCGCGCGCCGCTGAGCCGAGCGGAACGGCACTCTCCGCGTTCACGGAGTTGCGGTAAGCATCCATCGGGGTGATCCTTGAGTGGCGTCACGGAGTCACTGCAGCAGTCACTCACAGCAATCCCGCAAAGGTGTTCCCATACCATGCGGGCGGGGCATGCCCCGATCACAGGGGCGCGCCCTCACCGCGGAGGGAGTCGCAGCCGTGATCAGCTCAGAAGGCAGTAAACGGCAGTGTGCCCTGGAACTTGAGGCACTGCCGTCCCGGATCCAGCAGGTACGCCGCATCGTCGCCGCCCAACTGCGGTACTGGCGGCTGGACCCCCTGATCGACCCCACTCTGCTGGGCATCACCGAACTGCTCGGCAACGTCCACCGGCATGCCCGGCCGGACAAGCGCTGTTCCGTCGAGCTGAGTTTCGCCTCCGGCTGGCTCACCGTCGCCGTCTCGGACAACGATCCGCGCCTGCCGCGGGTCCGCGAGTTCGAGCCCCTGGCCACCTGCGGCCGCGGCCTCGCCATGGTCGTGTCGATGAGCGACAGCTGGGGCACCGAGACCGTCAACGACGGTGGCAAGGTCGTGTGGTTCACGCTCCGGGCCGAGGCGACGGTCTCGTCCAGGGCGATGACCGAGCAGGTGTCGGCGGCCGTCGTCCGCAAGGTCGCCCCGCGGACACTGCCGGTGCTCCCCGAGACGCCGGAGGCCTGGGCCCCGGTGCTCGATCGGCTGGTCCCGGCCGCGGCCGAACCGGTGCTGGTCTGACGCGCGGCCGCCGCACCCCGGAGGGGCACGGCGGCCGTGGCCCCCGGGCCGTCGTCGGCGGAGTCATTCCGCTGCGATGGCCCTCAGTACGTCCAGACGCGCCGCGCGCCGGGCCGGACGCCATCCGGCCAGGACTCCGGCGACCAGCCCGACCAGCCCGACGACCGCGAGCTGGACGGGCGGCACCGCGAAGGCGCTCGTGCCCGCGCCGTCCGACGCCTTGACCAGTGCCCAGCCGAGGAACCCCCCGAGCGCCAGCCCGCCGGCCGTGCCGAAGGCGGCGACCAGGACGGACTCCCAGCGGACCATGGCCCGCAGCTGGGCCCTGGTCTGCCCGACCGCGCGCAGCAGCCCGAGTTCGCGGGTGCGCTCGTGCACCGCGAGGGTGAGCGTGTTGGCGATGCCGAGCAGCGCGATGAGGACGGCCAGCGCGAGCAGTGCGTAGACGAGCGTCAGCATGATGTCCACGCCCGAGGCGGCGGATTCCGCGTACTCCTCACGGGTCTGGACCTCGGGGTTGCCGTACTGCCGGGCGACTCCTTGGACGGCTGTGCGGCCCTCGTCGAGGGCGACGCCCTTCTTGAAGGCGACGGCGACGAGGTCGTCGGCGTCCTGCACCTTGTGCGGTGCCCAGGCAGTGCGGGTGACGATGTAGTCGCCGCCGAGGCCGGCCTCCGGGTAGACGGCGCGCACGGTGAAGGTCCGGCGGGTGCCGTCGGTGAACGCCAGCACCATGGTGCTGCCCGGCTTCCAGTGGTGCTGGTCCGCTTCCTTGCGGGAGACGGCGATGCCGTCCCGGCCGAGGCCGCTCAGGGAGCCGTCGACGGCACCGAGGTCGAGCACGCGGGTCAGGGCGACGGGGTCGGTGACCGTCAGCTGCCGCCCGCCGCCGTCGACTTCGGCGACACCCTTGCCGAGCCCGACCGCCGTCGCCACCTCGGGCAGCTTCGCCACGGCGGGTGCGAGCCCCGGGCTGAGACCGTTCGCACCCGCACCGAAGCCCGAAGCGGTCAGGGCGACGTCGCCGGCGAAGGAGCGGTCGACGGTCCGGTCCATGGTGGCCTTCAGGGAGGCGCCGAAGACCGTGAAGAGCGACACGACCGCGACGCCGATCATCAGCGCGGTGGCGGTGGCCGCCGTCCGCTTCGGGCTCCGCAGCGCGTTCCGCCTGGCCAGCGCCCCGGTGGCACCGCGCAGCCGCGCGAGCGGGGCTCCCAGGACGCGCACCGCGTACGAGGCGGCGACCGGCCCCAGGACGACGAACGCGACGACGACCACGGCGGCGCCGACGGAGGTGAGCCACACCTCGGGCGTGCCCGCCGCGCCCGCGACGGTCGTCGCGGCACCGGCCACCGCCAGCGCGGCCCCCAGCGCCGCCCGTCCGCGCGAGGCACCGGAGTGGTCCACCGCCGTCTCGCGCAGCGCGGCGAGCGGCGCCGTCCGCCCGGCACGGACGGCGGGCAGCACGGCCGAGCCGGTGCAGACGAGCAGGCCGACGCCGAGCGGTACGGCCATGGCGGTGGCGCCGACGACCAGTCCCCCGTCCGGGAAGGGGAATCCGACGGCCGGGAACAGCGCCTGCAGCCCGGCCGCGATGCCGATCCCGCCCAGGAGCCCGGCGGCCGAGGCGGCCAGTGCCACGGCCACGGCCTCCGTGAGGGTCGAGCCCAGCACCTGGCGCCTGGACGCGCCGAGCGCCCGCAGCAGCGCGTTCTCCCGGGTGCGCTGGGCGACGACGATCGCGAAGGTGTTGTGGATGCTGAAGGTCGCCACGAGCAGGGCTATCCCGGCGAAGACCGTGAGCAGGGTCGTGAACAGCGACAGGAACCGGCCCGAGACCTGGTCGAGGTTCTCGTCCGTGGCCTGCTGACCGGTGATCGCCTCGACACCGTGGGGCAGCACGCCCGCGACGCGCCTCGCCAGCTCTTCCTGGCCGACGCCGGAGGCCGCACGCACCTTGATCGTGGACGCCCGGCCGGGCCCCGGCATCAGTTGGCGCTCGGCGTCTGCGCGGGTGAGGCCGGTGAAGGTGGACTGGCCCATGCCGTCCTCGCCGCCGAAGGTCACCAGTCCGACGATCGTCACCCGCAGCGGGTCGGGGGTGCGCAGCACGGTCGTGTCGCCGATGCCCAGCCCGCCCTGCTCGGCCGCGGCACGGTTCACCACGGCCTCGCCGGCGGCCCTGGGAGCGCGGCCCTCCGCGAGGGCGTACGGGTTGAGCCCGGCGTCGTCGATCCAGTTCCCGGCGAGGGTCGGCGGGCCCTGACCGCCGACGGGCTCGCCGTCACGGCCGACGAGTTGGCCCGCGCCCTCGATGTCGGCCGCGACGGCCGCCACCCCGGGTACGGCCCGCAGCCGCGCGACGAGCGCGCTGTCGACGGGTTCGCGGGTGCCTTGTCCCTCCCCGGGGACGGTGACGACGTCGGCGCTGCGGACGACCACGTCGGTGCCGCTGTTGGCGTTCGCAAAGAGCGTGTCGAAGCTGGCGCGCAGGGTGTCGCCCATCACCATGGTGCCGGCCAGGAAGGCGACACCCAGGAAGACCGCCAGGAAGGTGCCGGCGAACCGGCGCTTGTGGGCCCTCAGGGAGGACAGGCTCAGCCGCAGGGACGCGCGGACCGGCCCGGTCGGCGCGCTCATGACGTCACCCGCTGCCCTGGTGCGGTGCGGCGTCCCGCGTCGCGGGCGGTGTCGAAGGCCTTCATGCGGTCGAGGACCTTCTCCGCGCTCGGGTCGGGCATCGTGTCCACCAGGCGTCCGTCGGCGAGGAAGACGACCTCGTCGGCGTGGGCGGCGGCGACCGGGTCGTGGGTGACCATGACGACCGTGCGGCCCATCTCGTGGACGGCCCGTCCCAGCAGGCGCAGCACCTCCTCGCCGGACCGCGAGTCGAGGTTGCCGGTGGGCTCGTCGGCGAAGACGACCTCGGGCCGCCCCGCCAGCGCCCTGGCCACCGCCACGCGCTGCTGCTGGCCCCCGGAGAGCTCGCTCGGGCGGTGCCGCAGCCGGTCGCCCAGGCCCACTACGTCGATCAGGGCGTCCACCCACTCGCGGTCCGTCCCGGCACCGGCCAGGTCCTGGGGCAGGGTGATGTTCTCCGCCACGGTCAGGGTCGGCAGCAGGTTGAAGGACTGGAAGACGAAGCCGACCCGCTCCCGGCGCAGCAGCGTCAACTGCCGGTCGCCGAGCGCCCCCAACTCGGTGTCGCCGATCCAGGCGGTCCCGGAGGTGAGGGTGTCCAGGCCGGCGGCGCAGTGCATGAGGGTGGACTTCCCGGACCCGGAAGGACCCATGATCGCGGTGAACCGCCCGCTGGGGAACCCGACCGTGACCCCGTCCAATGCGCGCACCTGGGCGTCGCCCGCCCCGTAGGTCTTGACTGCGTCGGCGATGCGGGCGGCGGTCATCGCTCCCCGCCCTTGGGGAAGCGGCCGAACTGCTCGTCCAGGACGGACAGCCGGCGCCAGTACTCGTCCTCGTCGATCTCGCCCGCGGCGAAGCGGCGGCCCAGTACGGCGATCGGCGAGTGCTCGCCGATCGCGGCCCGGGCGTGCCAGGGGCCGCGGCCGAGGCCCCTGCGCCACGCGGCGCGGCGCAGCACGAATGCGACGCCTCCGATGACGGCGGCCCAGATCAGCGGGAAGAACAGGATCCAGGGGCCGGGGCCCCCGTCCCAGTGGTCGGCGAGCGAGGTCAGTGCGTTGGCGTCCATCGCGAATCGTCTCCTTGGTGATGCCGTGGTTTCCCGGCCCTACGAGACTGGTCCGCGCGCGGCCGCTGGTCGTCGTACGGCCAGCGGCACCGCGGGTACCACCCGGGGAGTACGGCCGCTGTCGGTGCCTGCGCCTAACATGCGGATCATGTGGCGATGCACAGGTCTGCGATGGGTGTCCGGGGGCCCGGCGTGGACCTGGTGGCACCCCCGCCACGGCGACCGGCGCAGTCCCGTGCGCCTCGGCGACCCGCTGGCCCTCGCCGTGCAGCCGGGCGCGGTGCGGCAGTGCATGGGCGTGTGGCGTTCGGGGCGCTGGACTCCGTGCCCGCGGGCCGCGGAACTTCCCGCGCGGGCCCGCCGCGACCAGTGCGAGCAGTGCGCGGCGCTGGACCGCTCCCGGTCCGTGGCGGCGGACACGCGGCTGGACGACCCGCGGGCCTTCGCGGTGTACCTGGCCTGGTTCGGCCCGGGTCTGGGCAAGGTCGGCATCACGGCGGCCGAGCGGGGCAGTGCGCGGCTGCTCGAACAGGCCGCGATCTGCTTCACGTTCCTGGGCCGGGGGCCGCTGATGGCCGCGCGCCGCGCCGAGTCGGTCCTCGGGACGGCGCTGGGCATCCCGGACCGGGTGGCGACGTCCGCGAAGCGTGCCGCCCGCGCCACGCTGCCTCCCGCACCGGCACGGGTGGCCGGGCTGCGGGCCCTCCACGAGGCGGCGGCCGCGGTCCCCGACTGGCGGGACACGCTGACCGCCACCGGGTTCCAACCCGTCGACCACGCGGCGGTGTTCGGCCTGGAGCCCGACGCGCCGCAGGCCACCGCCGCGGTGACCGGGCTCGCCCCGGCCACCGCCCTGGGCGGCACCGTCGTGGCGGTGGCCGGGGGCGACGTCTACCTCCGCACCGCCGGGCCGGCCGGCGGTGTCCTGCTGCTCGACACGCGCCTGGTGCCGGGATGGCCGCTCACCGCGTCGGCGGCGGACCTGCCGGCCCCGCCCACGAAGGCACTGCCGCAGGCCACCGAGCCTCCGGAGCCGCTGTTCTGACGGTGTGCCGGCGACTCCGGGGGACGGACCTCAGGCGCCGAGCGCCGTGAGCGGGTCGTCCAGCACGGGCTGCCAGGCCAGTTCCGCGGCCCCGACGAGGCTGTTGTGGTCCAGGGCGCAGGCGAGCAGCGGAATGCCGCCGCTGCGCCCCCACAGGCTGCGTTCGGCGACGACGGCACGCAGCCGTCCCGGGTCGGCGTCGAGCAGCCAGCGGTGCAGGCCGCCGAGCAGGATCCGGTCGGGGTTGAGGACGTTGACCAGTCCCGCGAGTCCCTGGCCGAGGCGGTCGATGAGGCTGTCGGCGGCGCGCCGCACCGCGGGGTCGTCGTACTCCTCACGGAGCAGGGCGCGGCACTGGTCGGGCAGCGAGCCCTCGGGGCCGGGGATCCGGCCGGCGGACTCCAGGAAGGCGAGGGGGTCCACTTCGACGTCGAGGCAGCCACGGCTGCCGCAATGGCAGGGGCGGCCCTCGGGGTTGACGGTGAGGTGACCGACCTCCAGGGCGAGTCCGGCACTGCCGGTGTGGAGCTTGCCGTGCAGGACGAGCGCACCACCCACGCCGCGGTGGCCGGTGGCGACGACCAGCAGGTGCTCGGCTCCCTGTCCGGCGCCGTGCCGGTGCTCGGCGAGCGCGGCGACGTTGACGTCGTTGCCGACGAAGCACGGCGGCGGCGCCCCGTTGGGGGAGATGATGCCCGACCGCTCGATCTGCTCGCGGAAGATGTCCAGGACGGGTGCGCCCGCGGGCCAGGCGAGGTGAAGGGGGTTGAGCGCGGCGCCTTCCGGCTCGGCGACGGCGGAGGGCACGGCGAGACCGGCGCCCGCGCACGCCCGGCCGGAGGCGCGCAGCAGCTCCGCGCCGGCCGCGACCACGGCGCCGAGGACCCGGGCGGGATCAGCGGGCACGGTCATGGCGACCGGAGTGGACGCGAGGATGTGGCCGCCGAGTCCGACCAGGGCGGCGCGGAATCCGTCGGCGTGGATCTGCGCGGCGAGGACGACGGGCCCCTCGGGGTTGACGGCGAGCCGGTGCGAGGGCCGGCCCTGCGCTCCGGCGGGTCCGCCCGGCCGGGTGTCGACCCGGATCAGGCGCAGTGCCTCCAACTCGGCGGCGACGGCCCCCGCGGTCGCCCGCGTCACGCCGAGTTCGGCGGTGAGCACGGCGCGGGTGGGGGCACGCCCGGTGTGCACGAGCGCGAGCGCGGGACCGAGCGCACCACGGCCCCGCTCCAACCTTGTCCGAGTCTGGGTCACAGTCCTATTCTCACTTTGTGCCGAGCCTAAACAAAATACGGAGCGTACTCGCCCGGCAAGATCGCGCAAGTCCGCCGCTCCCCTTGCGGCGCCTCCGTGTCGCCCTGACCGCGTTCTTCGCCCTGGACGGATTCGTCTTCGCCGGCTGGGTCGTTCGCATCCCCGCCGTCAAGGAGCAGGTCGGCGCCTCGGCCGGGGCGCTCGGCCTCGCGCTGCTCGGCGTGTCGGCGGGGGCGGTCGCCACCATGATCCCCAGCGGGCGGCTGTGCCGGCGCTTCGGGGCCCGGCAGGTGACCGTCGGCACCGGTGCCGTCCTGTCACTGGGCGTCGCGCTGCCTCCGTTCACCCACTCCCCCCTCGCCCTCGGTCTCGTACTGCTCCTGCTCGGCGTGGGCTTCGGTGGCATGAACGTCGCGATGAACAGCGTCGCCGTCGACCTGGTGGCCGCGCTGCGGCGCCCCATCATGCCCGGTTTCCACGCGGCGTACAGCCTGGGCGGACTGGTCGGGGCGGGCGTCGGCGGACCGCTGGCCGCGCGGCTGACACCGGTCCAGCACCTCGTCGGCGTCGCGGTGTTCGGGCTCCTGGCCACGGTGCTGCTCGGGCGGCTCCTGCTCAGACACGCCGTCCCCCGTCCCGCGGAGCCCGCGGATCCCTCGGCCGTCACCATGGAGGGTGCGCACGACACGCGTCAGGCAGGCGCCCGGCGGATGGTCGCCGTCTTCGGCCTGATCGCGCTGTGCACCGCCTACGGCGAGGGAGCGCTCGCCGAATGGGGTCCGCTCCACCTTCAGGAGGACCTGCACACCGGTCCGGCCCTCGCGGCCACCGGATACGCCGCCGTCGCCCTCGCGATGACCGTCGGACGCCTCTCCGGCACCGCCCTCCTGCTGCGGCTCGGCCCGACCCGGGCGGTGGTGCTGGGCGGACTGACGGCCTGCGCCGGGATGCTGCTGGGGGCGTTCGGCCCCGAGGTCTGGCTCGTCCTGGCCGGCTTCGCGCTCACCGGGCTCGGGCTCGCCAACGTCTTCCCCGTGGCAATCGGCCGGGCCGGCGCCCTCGGCGGCCCCGGCGGTGTGGCCACCGCCTCCACCCTGGGGTACGCGGGCTTCCTGCTCGGGCCGCCCACGATCGGCTTCCTCGCCGACGCCTTCGGGCTGCCGGTCGCACTGACCACGGTCGCCGCGCTGGCGGCGGTGGCCGCCGTGGTCGCGCACACGACCCGGCACGCGTCCGCGGCCGCCGGAGTCTGACGCGTCGCATCCGGGTTCCCCCGGCGTACGGGGAGCGCCATGCTGGACGGTGCCCTGTGGACCGCACAGCAGCCGGAGGAGACATGCCGATCCCCCGTAAGCTCCGGGCCGCCGGCCGGTCCGTGTACCGGGAGCGTGTGTCGCGCGTCTATTTGTGCCTGGTCGCCGCCGTCCTCGTCCTGGTCCTGCTCGACAGCGCGTTCGTCTCGCACGCGGACGCGACGCTGTCCGGAGTGTGGCTCGTCCTGCTGACGTTGCCGTGGATGCCCATGTTCTGGTCGCTCTTCGACGCCATCGGCGGTCTCGGGGCGGCTGACGCCGCCCACGGCTGGGGTGGTTGGTCGGCGGCAGTGGCGGCGGCCGTGGTGTCGGCGGTCCTCAACGCGGTGTTGTCCGGCCTGGTGGCGCGGGCCCGCCGCCGGCGTCGCCCCGCGCACTGAGCCGGTACGGGCCCGGCTGTCGGTGCCGGCTGCCACAATCGCGTCATGGAGACAGCCGAGTTCATCGAGGTGCTGCGACGCGACGGCGGACTGCTCGCCGACGCGGCGGAAGCGGCCGGGCTCGACGCCGAGGTGCCGTCCTGCCCCGGCTGGCGCGTGCGCGAACTGGTCCGCCATCAAGGGGTCGTGCACCGCTGGGCGACGCGCTACGTCGCGGAGGGACGGCGGCAGCCGGAGCCCATCGAGGCCGAGGCCCCCAGGGACGACGCCTCGCTCCTCCCCTGGTTCCGCGAGGGCCACGGGCTGCTGGTCGCTGCCCTCGATGCGGCGCCCGCCGACCTGGAGTGCTGGTACTTCCTCAAGGCCCCCTCCCCGCGGGCCTTCTGGGCGCGGCGCCAGGCTCACGAGACGGCGGTCCACCGGGTGGACGCGGAACTGGCCCTGGGCCGGGCCCCGTCCCCGGTGGATCCGGTGTTCGCGGCCGACGGCATCGACGAGTTGCTCGCCGGTTTCCACGGCCGGCCGAAGAGCCGGGTCCGCAGCGGGACGCCCAGGACGCTCCGCGTGCGCACGACCGACACCGACGCCGCGCGGGACGATTGGCTCGCGCGCATGTCGGCCGACCCCCTGGCCGTCGAACGGTCCGCGCCGGGCGAGGCGGACTGCACGGTGAGCGGCACCGCCGAGGAGCTCTACCTCACCCTCTGGAACCGGGGGGCCTACGAGAAGCTGCAGGTGACGGGGGATGACTCCGTGATCGAACTGTGGCGGCGCACGGCGGCGATCGACTGACGCACCAGGCGCGGCGCAGGGCGGCGGCTCCCCTATTACCGGCCGATAACTTCACGTGCCGGCGCCTTCGCATGGCACGACGTTCCCTCACGCCCGCCGCCCTGCGCCGCGCGATCACCTGGTGGCCGCCCTACCTGTTCTCCGGCATCCGCGTCCCGCACATCGCCGACGACTGGAGTTCGACCCGGGTCCGGCTGCGGCTCCACCGCTTCAACCGCAATTGCGTGGGCACCCACTCCGGCGGATCGCTCTTCTCGATGAGCGACCCCTTCTGGATGCTGCTGGCCATGAACCGCCTCGGGCGCGACTACCTGGTGTGGGACCGCGCGGCGGAGATCGAGTTCGTCTCGCCCGGCAAGGGGGACGTGTTCGCCGACTTCAAGCTGACCGAGCACCGGCTCGAGGAGATCAGGGAGCTCACCGCGGGCGGCGACAAGGCCCTGGTGTGATTCGGGAACGACACCGTCGCGGACGACGGGACGGTCGTGGCCAGGGTCCGCAAGCAGCTGTACGCCCGCCGGAAGCGCGACTCCCGCTGAGCGGAAGGACGCCGGCGACGCAGGAAACCCTCAGACCTGGCCGAGCATCCGCTCCAGGACGGCGCGCTGCACGGGCTTGACCTCCTCGTGGCGCACCCGGCCCGCCTCGGTCAGCGCGACCTGCACCCCACGCCGGTCCTCGCTGCAGATCCCCCGGCTGACGAGGCCGTCCTTCTCCAGCCGGCCGACCAGCCGGGAGAGCGCGCTCTGGCTCAGGTGCACGCGGTCCGCGAGCTCCTGGACGCGGTAGGTGCATCCGCCGTCCTCGGGGTTGCCCTCGGCGAGCAGGTCGAGCACCTCGAAGTCGCTCGCCCCGAGTCCGTGCGGGTTCAGCTCACGGTCGAGTTCGCACGCGGTGCGCGCGTGCAGGGAGAGGACCTCCCGCCACCGCTCCACGAGCACATGCTCACTCTTCACGCCGGTCATGGCCGCATGATAGCAGAAAATCAACACTACATGTACACACATTAAATGCACTTGCATTTGATGCACGTGCATGTAGTGTTCCTCGGCATGACCTCTCCGCACACCGCCGTCCCCGGTTCCGACGGGCGCTGGAGCGCCCGGCAGTGGGGCACCCTGCTGGTGCTCTGCGCCGCGCTCTTCCTCGACGCCCTGGACGTCTCGATGGTCGGCGTGGCCCTCCCGTCCATCGCGGACGACCTCGACCTGTCCACCTCGTCGCTCCAGTGGGTCGTCAGCGGCTACATCCTCGGCTACGGCGGCCTGCTGCTCCTCGGCGGCCGTGCCGCCGACCTGCTCGGCCGGCGCCGGGTCTTCCTCGTCGCGCTGGCCGTGTTCGCCGTGGCGTCCCTGTTCGGCGGACTCGTCGACTCCGGTGAACTGCTCATCGCCAGCCGCTTCGTCAAGGGCCTGAGCGCGGCGTTCACCGCCCCGGCGGGACTGTCCATCATCACCACGACCTTCGCCGAGGGCCCGGTCCGCAACCGTGCCCTCAGCATCTACACCACCTGCGGCGCGACCGGCTTCTCCATGGGTCTGGTCCTGTCCGGCCTGCTGACCGAGGTGGGCTGGCGCTGGACGATGCTGCTGCCCGCGCCCGTGGCCGTCCTGGCCCTCGTGGCCGGCCTCCGCCTGATCCCGTCGAGCCCCCGCGAGCGGCACTCCGGCCGCGGTTACGACCTGCCCGGCGCCCTGACCGGCACCGGGGCGATGCTGCTGCTGGTCTTCACCGTCGTCCAGGCTCCGGAAGCGGGCTGGAGTTCGGCCCGCACCCTGCTCTCCTTCGCCGCAGTCGCCGTCCTGCTGGCCGCCTTCGCGGTGATCGAGCACCGCAGCAGCCACCCCCTCATCCGGCTGGGCGTCCTGCGCTCGCCCCACCAGATCCGCGCCAACCTGGGCGGCGCCGCCTTCTTCGGCTCCTACGTGGGCTTCCAGTTCCTCGTCACCCAGTACATGCAGTCGCTGCTGGGCTGGTCGGCGCTGCAGACCGCGCTGGCCTTCCTGCCCGCGGGGGCACTGGTGGCGCTCGCCTCCACGCGCATCGGTCCGCTGGTGGACCGCTTCGGCACGCCGCGGGTGATCGCCACCGGGTTCACCCTGCTGTTCCTGGGCTACGTGCTCTTCCTGCGCGTCGACCTCACCCCGAGTTTCGCCGCGGTGATCCTGCCGTCGATGCTGCTGCTGGGCGCCGCGTGCGCGCTGGTCTTCCCGTCGCTCAACATCCAGGCCACCAACGGCGTGCGCGACGAGGAGCAGGGCATGGTCTCCGGCCTGCTGAACACCTCCTTCCAGGTGGGCGGCGCCATCTTCCTCGCGGTGGTGACCGCGGCGATCACCGCCGGGTCCGGAGACGGCCGCCCCGCCTCCCCGCAGGCCGTGCTCGACAGCTACCGCCCCGGGCTGGTCGTGGTCAGCGCGATCGCCCTGGCCGGACTCCTGATCACCCTCACGGGACTGCGCCGCAGGGTGTCGTACGGCTTCGTGGTCGCCTCCTCCGACACCGCCACGCCGGTGGGCGAGGAGCGCAAGGTCCCGGTACGGGACTGACCCGCCCGCAGCCTGGGGGCCCGCGCGCACCACGGTCCGCGCGGGCCCCTGCGGTTCAGCCGAGCCAGCCGGGCCGCACCAGGCCGGATTCGTAGGCGAGGACGACGAGCTGGGCCCGGTCCCGGGCGCCGAGCTTCACCATCGTGCGGCTGACGTGCGTCTTGGCGGTGAGCGGGCTCACCACCAGGCGGCGCGCGATCTCCTCGTTGGACAGACCGATCCCGACCAGGGCCATCACCTCGCGCTCCCGCTCGGTGAGCCGGTCGAGTTCCGCCGCGGCCGAGGGCTCCTTGGACCGGGCGGCGAACTCGGCGATGAGCCGCCGGGTCACGCCGGGCGACAGCAGCGCGTCGCCGTCCACCACCGCCCGTACGGCACGCACCAGTTCCTCCGGCTCGGTGTCCTTGACCAGGAAGCCCGAGGCGCCCGCCCGGATGGCCTCGAAGACGTACTCGTCGAGCTCGAACGTGGTGAGGATGACGACCCTGACCCCGGTCAGCGCCGCGTCCTCGGTGATCAGGCGGGTGGCCTCCAGTCCGTCCATGACGGGCATGCGGATGTCCATCAGCACCGCGTCCGGGGTGAGTTCGCGGACCAGGCGCAGCGCCTGGGCGCCGTCGGCGGCCTCCCCCACGACCTCGATGTCGGGCTGGGCGTCCAGCAGGGCGGCGAAGCCCGCGCGCACCAGGAGCTGGTCGTCGGCGAGCAGGACCCGGGTCATGGGTTCTCCTTGTCGGGGACGGGCGGCGCCGCGGCGCCGCCGGCGAACGGCAGGCGGGCCAGGACGCGGAAGCCGCCGTCGGCTCGGGGGCCGGCCTCGACCGTGCCGCCGAGCGCCGCCGCCCGCTCGCGCATGCCGAGCAGCCCGTTGCCGCCACCGGAGTCGGGGGTGTGGTCGGCGGTCGAGGTGGCGGGGCCGTCGTCGTCGACCCGCAGTTCGACGGCGTCCCGGCGGCGGGTGACGCGGATGCGGGCGGTACGGGAGCCGGAGTGGCGGATGACGTTCGTCAGCGCCTCCTGGACGATGCGGAACGCCGCCAGGTCGACGCCCGGTGGCAGGGCGCCGGTGCGGCCGTCGCGGGTGATGTCGACGGCCAGGCCGGCGCCCGCGGCCTGTTCGAGCAGTTCGGGCAACCGGTCCAGGCCCGGTGCGGGCGAGCGGGGTGCCTCCCCGGGGCTGCGCAGGGTGCCGAGCACCTGGCGGACCTCGCCGAGCGCCTCCTTGCTGGCCGCCTTGATGGTGGTCAGTGCCTGCCGGGCCTGCTCGGGGCGCTCGTCCATGAGGGCGAGGGCCACCCCCGCCTGCACGTTGATGACCGAGATGCTGTGGGCGAGCACGTCGTGCAGCTCGCGGGCGATGCGCAGCCGCTCCTCGTCGGCGCGGCGCCGTTCGGCCTCGGCCCGCTCCCGCCGGTCGCGGACGAACTGTTCCCTGCGCAGCCGCCACAGCTCGGCGACGGCGAGGATCGCCAGCAGCCAGGCGGCGGCCCCCGACACCTGGGCCCACGAGGCGGCCTCGTCCCCGGCGGGCGGCAACCAGCGGTACAGCCACACGGTGATGAGCAGGTAGGCCGCGTACAGGACGGCCGCGATGATCAGGACGGCTCTGCGGCGACCGGCGGCGACGGCCGTGAAGTAGGCGGCGACGATGCTCAGGAAGACCGGCCCGTACGGGTAACCGGCGGCGACGTAGGCGAGCGTGACGGCCGATACGGCGGCGGCGACCGCGACGGGCGCGCGGTGGCGCCACAGGAGCAGGACCGGCCCCGCGAGCAGGAGCGCGTACCCGAAGTGGCCGAGGGCGGCCCGGCCGGGCGCGTTGTGCGCGGCGGCCGTGGTGCCGACCACCTGGACGACGGCGATGATCAGCGACGAGACCCACGGGTGGCGCGGGCGCTCGCCGCCGCCGCGGGAGTGGCCGGGCCCGGTGTGGCGCCACCAGGGCCCCCAGGGCGGGCCGCCACCCCGTGTCACGTCGTCGGTCATGCCGCCACGCTAGACCGGGGGGCGGCGGGTCGGCGTCCGGTCGGCGGGGTGATCGCCTCTACTCCCCGTGGAGTACGCGCTCACGGCGGAGCCCCGCTTGGTGCGCGAGGCCCGCGACGGCGTGGTCGAAGAAGTCGTCGCGCGCCTCGACCACGTTGTTGAACTGGCCGAACACCTCGAAGCTGACGAGGCCGAAGAGCTGCGCCCAGGCGGCCACGAGGGAAGGGATCGCCCGTGCCGGCAGGTCGCGGTCGAGGTCCTTGCTGAGCCGCCAGGCGTCGGCGTGGGCGGCCTCCGACAGCGGGACGTCGGTCGGGGAGGCGGCGAGCGCCCCCGCGGTGTGGGCCTGCTCGGCCACGGCGATCAGTGCCAGCCCGACCCGGGACGCGGGGCCGATCGTGTCGAGCGGCGCGGAGTAGCCGGGCACGGGTGAGCCGTAGATGAGGGCGTACTCGTGCGGATGGCCGAGGGCCCAGCGGCGTACGGCCCGGCAGACCTCGCTCCAGCGCTCCACGGGGTCGCCGCCCGCGCGGGCCAGGGCCCCCTCGGCGGCGGCGCCCACCGCGTCGTAGGCGTCGATGATGAGGGCGGTGAGCAACTCGTCCCGGCTCGGGAAGTAGCGGTAGAGCGCGGAGGAGACCATGCCCAGCTCCCGCGCGACGGCGCGGAGCGAGAGCCTCGAGGCGCCTTCGTCGGCGAGCTGCCGGCGCGCCTCTTCCTTGATGGCCGCGGTCACTTCGTCGCGGGCCCGTTCCCTGGCCGTTCGGATGACGCTCATGCGATCAGTGTACGCACGAATGGAGCGACGACCAAGAAAGAGAGCAGTGCTCTTGCCATGGAGCGCCAGGACGTGCACACTGTTCTCAAGCGAGAGCACCGCTCACGGACCATCCTCGGTCCACGGCCCGCGCGTCACGGAGGAGTCCTCATGTCCGAGCACGTCATCAAGCCCGGCTGGTTCACGGTCAACGTCTTCAACCGCGCGGTGGCCTGGCTGACCCGCCGCGGTCTGAGCGTGTGGGGCTCCCGCGTGCTGGCCGTCCGCGGCCGCAAGAGCGGGGAGTGGCGGCGCACCCCGGTCAACCTGCTGGTGGTGAACGGGGAGCGCTACCTCGTGGCGCCGCGCGGGCACGTCCAGTGGACGCACAACATGCGCGCCGCCGGCGGCGGTCAACTGCTGCTGGGCAAGAAGGTCGAGGAGTTCAGCGCGACCGAGGTCGGCGACGACGTCAAGCCCGAGGTGCTGCGGGCCTACCTCAAGCGCTGGAAGGCCGAGGTGGGCGTGTTCTTCGGCGGGGTGGGCGCGGACTCCACCGACGAGGAACTGCGCGCCATAGCCCACAAGCACCCGGTCTTCCGCATCACCGAACTCCGGCCCGTCAGCTGAAGCGGACCTCCACCTTCTCGAACCCCAGCGAGGTCAGCAGCTGTACCAGCATGGCCCGGGTGTTGGTCTCCGCCCGCTTCGTCAGCTCGGTGGACTTGGCCGCCTGCTGGATCTTCTTCGCGGCGAGTTGCTGGACCTGGTGTTCGTCCCCCGGGTGGGAGGAGAAGAAGTCGCCGAGCCGGTCGAAGAAACCGCGCTCCTGGGCCACCACGTAGGAACGGTCGGGGTCGAGCGAGGCCCGCTCGAGTTGGGCGTGGGGCAGCGTGAGGACGGCGGAGGTACGGTCCTCGGAGACCGTGACGCCCTTCGGCCCGACGTCACCGAGGTCCACGTAGGCGTCGACACTGCCGGCCCCCACGTAGAGCGTGCGCCTGCCGCGCACGGCGTCGGGAAGGAACTTGGCGTCCTTCTCCAGGTCGACCACGACCTGGAACTGGCCACTTGCTCCTTCGAAGCGGCTCATGTCCTGGATCGCCTTGAGCACCACGGGACCACTGCGGTCCTTGGTCTCCTCGGCGAAGGGATTGGGCAGACCCGGTATCAGGTCCGCGCGCGCGACCAGGAACAGAAGTCCGCCGAGCACGACGAGCCCGGTGAGTGTACGCACCCACCACGGCAGTCTTCCGTCTACGTTCCTCAAGGGCATGACGAGGACACCTCCCATAACGTCTCTGCCCCTCAACTCCGCCTTTATGACGCCCGGGAGGGTGCCAACAGGAGGTCAACGACGGTCGAACGACTCCAGCGCGCGACGGGCCAGCGGATGCGTACGGACCAGCTCGGCGAGCGAGCTGGAACCGCGGGTGATCTTAGCGAAGGCGTTCCATGCCGGGGGGAGGGTTGTGAGAGCCGCGTGCAGCAGACCCGGACGCTTCTCGAAGACGCCCAGCATCCGGCGGCCGACGCCCATCTCGACCCCGAGGCCGGCCTTGACGGCGAACGCGTAGTTCAGGGCCTGGCGACGCGCGTCCACCGCGTCGCTCGCCTCGGCGATCCGCACCGCCCACTCCCCCGCCAGGCGGCCGGAGCGCAGCGCGAAGGAGATGCCCTCGCGGGTCCACGGCTCCAGCAGGCCCGCCGCGTCACCGCAGACCAGCACGCGGCCGCGGGAGAGCGGGGAGTCGTCGGCGCGGCAGCGGGTGAGATGGCCGGAGGAGATGCTCGGCTCGAAGCCGGCCAGACCGAGCCGCCCGATGAAGTCCTCCAGGTAGCGCTTGGTGGCCGCGCCCTCGCCACGCGCCGAGATGACGCCGACGGTCAGGGTCTCGCCCTTGGGGAAGACCCACCCGTAACTGCCGGGCAGCGGGCCCCAGTCGATGAGCACCCGGCCCGCCCAGTCCTCGGCGACCTCCGCGGGCACCGGGATCTCGGCCTCGAGCCCCAGGTCGACCTGGGCCATCTTGACGCCGACGTGGGCGCCTATCCGGCTCGCCGAGCCGTCGGCGCCGACCACCGCGCGGGCGAGGATCGTCTCGCCGTCGTTGAGGACCACCGCGACGGTCCGCCGGTCGGGGACGGAGGTGCCGTGCTGTTCGACCCGGGAGACCTGGGCCCCGGTCCGCAGCCGCGCGCCCGCGTCGACGGCCGCGTCCACCAGCTGGGCGTCGAACTCGGGCCGGTTGATCAGCCCGAAGAGCATCTGCCGCGACCGGCGGGTCCGGGTGAGCCGGCCGTTGAGGCTGAAGGTCACCGCGTGCACCCGGTCGCGCAGCGGGAGCTCGAAGCCCGGCGGCAACGCGTCGCGGGAGGGCCCGATGATGCCGCCGCCGCAGGTCTTGTAACGCGGCAGTTCGGCCTTCTCCAGCAGGAGCACACGGCGTCCCGCACTTGCCGCGGCGTAGGCCGCCGAGGCCCCGGCCGGCCCGGCACCCACCACGACGACGTCCCACACCGGCATGCCGTCGACGTCCTCCGCCGAACCGCCGTCCTGCGCCTGGTACTCGCTGCTCACGTGTGCTTCCCGCTCCCGTTCGACCTGCCGACTGCCGTCGCCCCTGCTCAGCCGCATACTAATCCGCGGGGTGAGCGAGGCCGCCTGTGGCACCATCGATCACGACCACCGGTCCACGAACATCGCGTTCGGCCTGTCCCACCCATCAGGAGCGCCCATGTCCGCCGCACCACTCGCCGCAACCGTCGCCGCACTGATGCCGCGGGCCAGGACCGAGCTGGCCGAGCTGGTGTCGTACCGCTCGGTGGCGGATCCGCGGCAGTTCCCCAAGAGCGAGTGCGAGCGGGCCGCCTCCTGGATCGCCGACGCGCTGCGCGCCGAGGGCTTCGAGGACGTCGCCCTGCTGGACACCCCGGACGGCACGCAGTCGGTGTACGGCTACCTGCCCGGGCCGGAGGGAGCGCCCACGGTGCTGCTGTACGCGCACTACGACGTGCAGCCGCCGCTGGACGAGGCCGGCTGGCTGTCGCCGCCGTTCGAGCTCACCGAGCGCGACGGCCGCTGGTACGGGCGCGGCGCGGCCGACTGCAAGGGCGGCCTGATCATGCACCTCACCGCCCTGCGCGCGCTGCGCGAGAACGGCGGGGTCCCGGTCGGCGTGAAGATCATCGCCGAGGGCTCGGAGGAGCAGGGCACCGGCGGTCTTGAGCGCTACGCGGAGGAGCACCCCGAACTGCTCGCCGCGGACGCGATCGTCATCGGCGACTCCGGCAACTTCCGCGTCGGCCTGCCGACCGTCACGGCGACCCTGCGCGGCATGGCGCTGGTCGACGTCAAGGTGACCACCCTGGAGGGCAATCTGCACTCCGGCCAGTTCGGCGGTGCCGCACCGGACGCGCTGGCCGCCCTGGTCCGCATCCTGCACACGCTCCACGACGACTCCGGTGCCTCCACCGTGGCGGGCCTCACCGCCGACGCCGCCTGGGACGGGCTGCAGTACGACGAGGGCGACTTCCGCGCCGACGCCAAGGTGCTCGACGGCGTGGAGCTGATGGGCACCGGCACGGTCGCCGACCGCCTCTGGGCCCGCCCGTCGGTCACCGTCATCGGCATCGACGCCCCTCCCGTGGTCGGCGCCACGCCGTCCGTGCAGGCCACCGCGGGTGCCAAGGTCAGCCTCCGGGTCCCGCCGGGCGTGGACGCCCAGCAGGCGGCCAAGCTGCTGATCGCCCACCTGGAGGCCGCCGCCCCCTGGGGGGCCCGCGTGGAGGTCACCCAGGTCGGCAGCGGCCAGCCGTTCCGCGCGGACACCTCCAGCCCGGCGTACGCCTCCATGGCGGAGGCGATGCGCACCGCGTACGGCACGCAGATGGAGATCGCCGGCATGGGCGGCTCGATCCCGCTCTGCAACACCCTGGCGACGCTCTACCCCGAGTCGGAGATCCTGCTGATCGGCCTGAGCGAGCCGGAGGCGCAGATCCACGCGGTGAACGAGAGCGTCTCCCCCGAGGAGCTGGAGAAGCTCTCGCTCACCGAGGCGCTCTTCCTCCAGAAGTACGCCGCCAAGGCCGTCTGAGCCCCGGTGGGCGGCCGGGACGCGCCCGTCGCCCCTCAGCCGCCCACCGGCACGCCCGCCTCCAGGTTGAGCACGGTGGCGCGCTCCCGCGCCCGCAGCGCCCAGCACAGCCGGGTGTGCCGGACGGGAGGCAGCATGGAAGCGGCCTCGTCCTCCGTGGCGAAGCGCCAGCCCCGCAGCTCGGCGCCGGGCAGCAGGAGGCGCTCGGCGTCGGCGGCGGGCAGCCGCCCGCCGTCGAAGAGCAGCCGCAGACCGCCGTATCCGGGCGGCAGCGGCGGTTCCCAGTCGACGACCAGCAGCCGGGGCACCGCCGGGAGCCGCAGGCCGAGTTCCTCGGCGACCTCCCGCATGCCGGCCCGGGCGGGCGGCTCACCGGGCTCGACGACCCCGCCGGGGAATTCCCAGCCGGGCTTGTAGGTCGGGTCGACCAGCAGCACCCGGTCGTCCTCGTCGAAGAGCAGCACGCCCGCCGCGAGGGTCTCGGCGGTGGGCTCCGGGGTCTGCACGATGTCGCAGGAGCCCGCGCCCTCCCGTATCGCCTCGGCGATCCGCTCGGCCGTCGCACGGGAGGTGAGCCCCGCGGTGTCGACGATGTGGGCGTCCGCCGTGAGCCAGGGCAGTGCCTCCTGGTAGGCGGGCAGGTGGTCCAGACACCAGGCGCGGACCCCCGCGCTGGCCTCGGCGTCGCCCGGGATGTCGGCGCGCTGGTCGATCCGCTCCCGCAGAACCGTTTCCTCAGCGTGCAGCAGCACATGCCGCACAGTGATCCGGCGGGCCGCGAGACCGCCGAAGATCTCGTCCCGGTACTCCTGCCTCAGCAGGGTCATCGGCACCACGAGCGGTCCCCCGCCCACCTCGGCGAGCAGTGCGGCGGCGGTGTCGACGACCAGCCGCCGCCACGCGGGCAGCTCCTGGTAGTCGGAGACCTCGCCCAGCCGCTTCTCCGGGAGCATCAACCGCAGTCCGCTGCCGATGAGTTCCGGATCGTAGAGCACGCTGCCCGGCAGCAGTTCGAGCAGTTCGCGTGCCGCAGTGGTCTTCCCCGCGCCGAACGTGCCGTTGAGCCAGACGATCACGGTGCCCCCTCTTCCGTAGCCCGGTAGCCCCCTACGAATTGCCCGGATCATCGGCGTCGGCAAACGCGCAGACCCGGCCATCGGCGCATACCGGTGGCTTCGGCACCCGCGAACACGGTGGTCAGCCCTCGTTGGCCCCCAGGGTCAGTCCGGCGATGAACTGCCGCCGCAGCAGCACGGTGGGCCGGGTCCGCGAGGGCCTCGTCGTCGCCTCCCGCGACCACCACGACCACGCGGGGCCGGGCCGAGGCGCTGAACGGGAGCCACCCCACCACCTGGCGGGCGCCTCCGAATCCCCCTCGCACGCAAGCAGGTGGTCGACTGATTCGGCACGGTCCGCGTCAAGCACGTACGACCCGCCCGGAACCGTCACGCACGAGCGCGCCTCCCTCTGGGGCATGCTCGACCACACGCCCCGGCCGATCTCGGAGATCCACGATTTCCCGGACGGCGTCGGCACGCACCGCGACAACCGTCCCGCCGCGCTGTTCCAGGCCTACGAAACCTCCGCTGACCCGGTGGGCAAGTGCTATGACGCCCGGCACCTGCTCCTCGGCCCGGCCGCCGACACGCCGGGGACGGCCGGGCGTCGCGGCGTCCGCGAGGGCAGCACGCCAGGACGCGGTGGGCACGACTGCGCGCTCCCGCGCGAACGGGTGAAACTCCTCCTCCGCGAGGCACACCGGACCTCGCTCCCCCCCCGGCCGTAGGCCAGGAGAGGGACCGCGACGACCGGGACTAGGCGCCGGTCGCGAAGGCCTCAAGCCGCAGCGCCTGCGCCGCGGCGGCGGCCGCGCCGACCAGGCCTGCGTCCGTGCCGAGCACGGCGGGAACGACCTTCACGCCCGAGGCGAACGACAGCGTGGCGTACCGGCGCATGTGCGCGCGGAGGGGCTCGAAGAGCAGCGGGCCGGCGCCCGCGACACCGCCGCCGATCACCGCCACGTCGATCTCCACCAGGGTGGCCGTCGCGGCGATGCCCGCGGCCAGCGCCTGCGCCGCGCGGTCGTACGAGGCGAGGGCGAGGGCGTCGCCCTCGCGGGCGGCCCGGGCGACGGCGGCGGCGTCGGACTCCTCGCCGTGGGCCGGACGCCAGCCGGACTCCAGGGCGCGCCGCACGATGTTGGGGCCGCTGGCCAGGCGCTCGACGCAGCCTCGGCTGCCGCAGGGGCACACGTCCCCGTCGAGGTCGACGCTGATGTGGCCGATGTGCCCGGCGTTGCCCGTCGGGCCGGGGTGGAGCTTGCCGCCGAGGACGAGACCGCCGCCGACGCCGGTCGACACCACCATGCACAGCGCGTTGTCGTGCCCGCGGGCGGCACCCTGCCAGTGCTCCGCCGCGGTGATCGCGATGCCGTCGCCGGTGAGGACGACGGGCAGCCCACCGACCCGTTCAGCCACCTGGGCGACGACGGGGAAGTCCCGCCAGCCGGCGATGTTGACCGGGCTCACCGTGCCGCGGGAGGCGTCGATCGGCCCGGCGCTGCCGATGCCCACCGCGACGACCCGCGGCCAGCCCGCGGACTCCCGCAGTCCGGCCAGCACCTCCGCGAGCGATCCCATCACCGTCGCCGCGTCCCGGTCTGCGGGTGTCGGGCGCTGCACGCGTACGAGCAACTCGCCGCGGGCGTCCACCAGGGCACCCGCGATCTTGGTGCCGCCGATGTCCACGGCGGCGATCAGCGGGCCCGCACCGGCGGCACCCGACGGCGGGACGATGGACTCGGCAGAGCTCTCGAACGGCATGGGCGTAGTGTCGCCCTTTGTTGACAACGTTGTCCAGCCCATAGGATCACGCCGTGACCGATATTCCGCGTACCGCCCGTCCCACCATGAAGGATGTCGCGGCCCGGGCCGGTGTCGGCCTGAAGACGGTATCGCGTGTCGTCAACGAGGAACCGGGCGTCACCGAGGACACGATCTCGCGTGTCCAGGCGGCCATCGACGCCCTCGGATTCCGCCGCAACGACAGCGCGCGGCTGCTCCGCAAGGGCCGTACGGCCAGCATCGGGCTGGTCCTCGAGGACCTCGCCGACCCCTTCTACTCCCCGCTCAGCCGGGCCGTCGAGGACCTCGCACGGGCGCACTCGACGCTGCTGTTCACCGGATCGAGTGCCGAGGACGCGGACCGCGAGCAGGAACTGGTGCTCGCCTTCTGCGCCCGGCGTGTCGACGGGCTGGTCATCGTGCCCGCCAGCGAGGACCACCGCTACCTCGAACCGGAGATCGCGGCCGGCGTCGCCACCGTCTTCGTGGACCGCCCCGCGGGCGGCATCGACGCGGACGTGGTCCTCAGCGACAACGCCGGAGGCACCCGCGAGGGCGTCGCCCACCTCATCGCCCACGGGCACCGGCGCATCGGCTTCATCGGCGACCTCCCCCGCATCCACACCGCGGCCGAGCGTCTGCGGGGATACCGGGAGGCGATGGCCGCCGCCGGGCTCCCCGTGCACGAGGGCTGGGTCTCCTGCGGGCCCACGGCCCCCGACCGCGTCCGCGCCGCCGTGGAGTCCATGCTGAGCGGCCCGGAGCCGGTCACCGCCCTGTTCGCCGGCAACAACCGGATCACCGTGACCGCGGTCCGGGTCCTCGCCGACCGGCCCAGCGTGGTCGCCCTCGTGGGCTTCGACGACTTCGAGCTCGCCGACCTGCTGCGCCCGGCGGTCACCGTCGTCGCCCAGGAGCCCGGGCAGCTCGGCCGGACCGCTGCCGGCCTGCTCTTCCAGCGGCTCGACGGCTCGGCGGGCCCCCCCAAGCGGGTCGAGCTCGCCTGCCGCCTGATCCCGCGCGGCTCGGGCGAGCTCCCGCCCGTGCCGTGACGGCGCGGGCGGGCGGTCAGGACGGCTCCTCCTCGACCAGCCCGCAGGTGAAGCCGAAGGACTCCAGGGCGCGGCGCCGCGCCGGGTCCGGCTCGGCCGCCGCCAGGTCGTCGAGCACCCGCAGGAACCGGGCGCGCTGACGGGGTGGCAGGTTGTGGAGCACCCACCCGGCGTGCTCCGCCGTCCTCACGGCGACATCGGGGGCGACCTCGTCGTCTGCGCAGGTGTCGAGGCAGTGGACGACGTCCACGACGATTCCGGCGAGTACCGGCACAAGCGGGTCGGTGTCCGTCGCGGGGGGACCGTGGCCGAGCGCGTGGCGCGGGCGCGCCGTGCCCGGACCGTCAGCAGGCATGTGCCATGGCGGTGAAGGTCAGCGTGGTGAAGGACCCCGGCCCGCCGTCGTACGCGACCGCCACCGTCCAGCCGCCCTTGGCGAGGTTGACGTACGTACCGCCGCCGGGGCTGTTCTCCCGGCGCAGTTCCGTCCACCCGTGCTCGCGCAGGACCGCCGTCACGGCGGCGTACTCCCGCTCGCCCGCCCCCTCGGCGGCCGCCCAGGCGAGCATGCACCGCTCGCTGGGCCGGTCGGACTCCCTGTCGGCGGTCACGGTCAAGCCCATCACCGTGTTCTCCGACCTGTGCACGCCGGACTGGTCCGCCGCCGCGTCGAGCTCCGCCTCCACCGCGGCACGGCTCAGCGGAACCGCCGTCACGGGCACGGCGCTTCCCGGTCCCGCCACGAGCCCCGCGAGCACGGTGACGGCACCCGCCCTGAGCATCGCGCGCGTCACCGGCGAGCGGGGCGCCGGTTCCCAGCCGATCTCCTCCACGACGACACCATCCCACGACGGACGGACAACCGGCACACGTCGGGCGGCCGTTGACACCCCACCCCGTGAAACGATTCGATACCGGCCATGCCGCTCACCGACCTGCCGCTGGACGAACTGCGCCGCTACGACCCGGAGATCGCCGAGCCCGGTGACTTCGACGCCTTCTGGGCCAAGACCCTGACCGCCGCCCGCGACGCGGTCACCCACCCGGCCGAGTACCGCGCGGTCGACTCGCCGCTGGCCACGGTCGAGGTGCTCGACGTGCGCTTCCCGGGCTGGGGAGGCCAGCCGGTCGCGGCCTGGCTGCTGCTGCCCCGCGGTGCGGCCGCGCCGCTGCCCGGGGTCGTCACGTACATCGGCTACGGCGGCGGGCGCGGGCTGCACCACGAGAACCTGCTGTGGAGCGCCGCGGGCTACGCCCATCTGGTCGTCGACTCCCGTGGCCAGGGCCACGACACGCCGGACCCCGACCCCGCCCCGGGTCCGCAGTACGTCGGCGGGTTCATGACCCGCGGCGTGGAGGACCCGGAGCACTACTACTACCGCCGCCTGATGACGGACTGCGTACGCGCCGTGGACGCCCTGCGCGCGCACCCCGCCGTCGACGCGGGCCGGGTCGTCGTCTCCGGCGGCAGCCAGGGCGGCGGGCTCGCCCTCGCGGTGGCCGGGCTGGCCCCGGACGCGGTCGCGGCGGCCCTGGTCGACGTGCCGTTCCTCTGCCACTTCCGGCGGAGCGCGGAGACCGCCACCGAGGGACCGTACCCGGAGCTCGCCCAGTACCTCGGCGTCCACCGGCGCATCGACCCCGAACGGCTCTTCGGCACCCTCGACTACTTCGACGGCGTCCACTTCGCCCCGCGCGCCACCGCGCCGGCGCTGTTCAGCGTGGGCCTGATGGACCCCGTCTGCCCGCCGTCGACGGTGTTCGCCGCGTACAACCGCTACGCGGGGCCCAAGGACATCACGGTGTGGCGGTTCGGCGACCACGGCGGCGGACGCGGCTCCCAGCCGTACGAGCAGATGCTGTGGCTGCGGGGCCTGGGACTCGCCCCTGCCACGGACCGGTAGCCGCCGCTCTCCCGGGTGGCGCGCTCAGGCGCAGGACGGGCACAGGCCGCGGTAGGTGACCTCGGCCTCGGAGACCGTGAAACCGAACCGCTCGCCGGCCGGGAGGTCGGCCAGCGGGTCGCCGGTGGGGTGGACGTCGCGGACGGTGCCGCACCTGGAGCACACCAGGTGCTGGTGCGGACGGTGCGCGTTGGGGTCGTAGCGCTTGGCGCGGCCGTCGGTGGAGACCTCTATGACCTCACCGAGCGAGACCAGCTCGCCCAGGGTGTTGTAGACGGTCGCCCGGGAGATCTCGGGCAGCAGCCGCGCCGCGCGGGCGTGCACCTCGTCGGCCGTGAGGTGCACGTGGTCGCCGTCCAGGACCTCCGCGACGACACGCCGCTGGGACGTCATGCGCCAGCCGCGCCCGCGCAGTCGCTCCAGCAGGTCGCTCATGTGTGCTCACCCGTTCCGCTCGGTGGACGTCCGGAATTCACCCCGTGGACGCGTCCGGGTTCTGATTGCCTATGGAATTGACGCTCTTCTTGACTTGGACTGCGTCCATCGTAGGATCGGTTCCGGCGCCAGCCAAGGGACAGGAAGACTCCAGTACGGCAGAAGAGAGGGACGTGACGGGACCACCGCCGAGCAGCCGCGCGGTGCCGCCTGGGAGTTACGGGCGCCCGCGTCGTACTGCCGCAGCCGGTCCGGGACCCGCTCTCCCTGTCATGCCGCCGGTGAGGCCCCCGTGCGCTCACCGCGACGGCCCCCGCCCGAACGCGTCCGACGGCCCGCAGTCCTGAGCACCGTGATCCGCCAGGTCCGGAAGGATTCCCATGTCTGAGAACCACGAAGCAATCGTCACAGACGCCAAGACGGAGGGTGTGAACGGTTGCCCCGTCGCGCACGGGCGCGCCCCGCACCCGACCCAGGGCGGTGGAAACCGGCAGTGGTGGCCGGAACGGCTGAACCTGAAGATCCTCGCCAAGAACCCGGCGGTGGCCAACCCGCTCGGTGAGGACTTCGACTACGCCGAGGCGTTCAAGGCCCTCGACCTCGCCGCCGTGAAGCAGGACGTCCTCGAGGTCCTGACGACCTCTCAGGACTGGTGGCCGGCGGACTTCGGCCACTACGGCCCGTTCATGATCCGCATGGCCTGGCACAGCGCGGGCACCTACCGCATCAGCGACGGCCGCGGCGGCGCCGGCGCCGGCCAGCAGCGCTTCGCCCCGCTCAACAGCTGGCCGGACAACGGCAACCTCGACAAGGCCCGCCGCCTGCTGTGGCCGGTGAAGAAGAAGTACGGCCAGAGCATCTCGTGGGCCGACCTCATGATCCTCACCGGCAACGTCGCGCTGGAGTCGATGGGCTTCGCGACCTTCGGCTTCGCCGGCGGCCGCGAGGACGTCTGGGAGCCGGAGGAGGACGTCTACTGGGGCCCCGAGTCCACCTGGCTCGGCGACCAGCGCTACACCGGCGACCGCCAGCTGGAGAGCCCGCTCGGCGCCGTCCAGATGGGCCTGATCTACGTCAACCCGGAGGGCCCCAACGGCAACCCGGACCCGATCGCCGCGGCCCGCGACATCCGTGAGACCTTCCGCCGGATGGCGATGAACGACGAGGAGACCGTCGCCCTCATCGCCGGCGGGCACACCTTCGGCAAGACCCACGGCGCGGGCCCCGCGGACAACGTCGGTCCCGACCCCGAGGCCGCCTCGATGGAGGAGCAGGGCCTCGGCTGGCGGAACAGCTACGGCACCGGCAAGGGCGCCGACGCGATCACCAGCGGTCTCGAGGTCACCTGGACCAGCACGCCGACCCAGTGGGGCATGGGCTTCTTCGAGAACCTCTTCCGCTACGAGTGGGAGCTGACGACCAGCCCCGCCGGCGCCAACCAGTGGGTGGCCAAGGACGGTGCCGGCGCGGGCACCATCCCCGACGCGCACGACACCTCCAGGAGCCACGCCCCGACGATGCTGACCACGGACCTCTCGCTCCGGTTCGACCCGGTCTACGAGCAGATCTCGCGTCGCTTCCTGGAGAACCCGGACGAGTTCGCGGACGCCTTCGCCCGCGCGTGGTTCAAGCTGACCCACCGCGACATGGGCCCGGTCGTGCGCTACCTCGGTTCCGAGGTCCCGTCCGAGACCCTGCTGTGGCAGGACCCGCTGCCCGCGCGGACGCACGGGCTCGTCGACGCCGCCGACGTCGCCGCCCTCAAGGAGCAGGTCCTCGCCTCGGGCCTCACCGTGTCGCAGCTGGTGTCCACGGCGTGGGCGTCGGCCTCGTCCTTCCGCGGCAGCGACAAGCGCGGTGGCGCCAACGGCGCCCGTCTGCGCCTGGAGCCGCAGCGCGGCTGGGAGGTCAACGAGCCCGACGAGCTCGCCGTGGTGCTGCGCACCCTGGAGGGCGTCCAGGAGTCCTTCAACGCGGCGCAGTCCGGCGACAAGCGGATCTCGCTGGCCGACCTGATCGTGCTGGCCGGTTCCGCCGCCGTCGAGAAGGCCGCTGCGGACGGCGGTCACCGCGTCGAGGTGCCCTTCACGCCGGGTCGTGTGGACGCCGCGCAGGACCAGACCGACGTGGAGTCCTTCGCGGCGCTCGAGCCGGCCGCCGACGGGTTCCGCAACTACCTCGGCAAGGGCAACCGCCTGCCGGCCGAGTACCTGCTGCTCGACCGGGCGAACCTGCTGACCCTCAGCGCCCCCGAGCTGACGGTCCTCGTCGGCGGTCTGCGCGTCCTGGGCGCGAACCACGGGCAGTCGGCGCACGGCGCCTTCACCGCGACCCCCGGGTCGCTGACCAACGACTTCTTCGTCAACCTGCTCGACCTGGGCACGTCGTGGAAGGCGACCTCCGAGGACCAGTCCACCTTCGAGGGCCGTGACAACGTCACGGGCGAGGTGAAGTGGACCGGCACCCGTGCCGACCTCGTCTTCGGCTCCAACTCCGAGCTGCGCGCGGTCGCGGAGGTCTACGCGAGCGACGACGCGAAGGCGAAGTTCACCGACGACTTCGTCGCGGCGTGGGCGAAGGTCATGGACCTCGACCGGTTCGACCTCGTCTGACCGTCCACCTCTCCGGGACGTCCGGGCCGGCCCCAGCGGGGGCCGGCCCGGACGTCTTCGTGTGGAGGTTCCTCAGACGGCGGGGCCGCCGCGGCCCGCGAGGGCGTCGAGGTCGGCGCGGGTCAGCCCGGTGGCGGTGGCGACCTCCGCGAGGTCCACGGCGCCGCAGTCGAGTCCACGCAGCAGGTAGCCGCTCAGGGCCCGGGCGGTGGCGGGTTCGTCCATGACGTCGCCGCCGGCCTTGGCGACGTACGCCGCGAGCCGGGCCGCCGCCCCGTCCAGGCCTTCGCGGTAGAAGGCGTAGACCGCGGCGTACCGTGTCGGCAGATGCCCGGGGTGCATGTCCCAGCCCTGGTAGTACGCGCGGGCCAGCGAACGGCGGACCAGGCGGTAGTGGAGCCGCCAGGCCTCGTGGACCTGGGGGCCCGGGCCGACGGGCAGCACATTGGTGGAGCCGTCGGAGAGCCGCACGCCCGTGCCCGCGGCCGCCACCTGCATGACGGCCTTGGCGTGGTCCGCGACCGGGTGGTCCATGGACTGGTACGCCGCGCTGACCCCGCACGCGGCGCTGTAGTCGAAGGTCCCGTAGTGCAGCCCCGTGACGCGGCCTTCGGCGGCGTCGATCAGCCGGGCGACCGTGGCCGTGCCGTCGGGCCCGAGGATGGACTGCGTGGTCTCGATCTGGATCTCGAACCCGAGGCGTCCGGCCGGGAGTCCGCGTGCCGTCTCGAACTCCTCGGCGAGCCGCACCATCGCCGTCACCTGCTGGGGGAAGGTGACCTTGGGCAGGGTCAGCACCAGGCCACCGGGCAGCCCGCCGGACTCCATCAGGCCGGTGAGGAAGATGTCCAGGGTGCGGATGCCGCGGTCGCGCACGGCGGCCTCCATGCACTTCACGCGGATGCCGACGTACGGGGGCGCGGTCCCGTCCGCGACGGCGGCGGCCACGAGCCGGGCGGCGCGGGCGGCTGCCGCGTCCTCCTCGGCGTCGGGCCGCGGCCCGTAGCCGTCCTCGAAGTCGATCCGCAGGTCCTCGACCGGTTCGCGGCGCAGCTTGGCCCGTACGCGGTCGTGGACGGGCGCGGCGAGGGCGGGCGGCAGGCCCAGCACGCCGGCGAGCCGCACCGCGTCGGGGGCGTGCTCGTCCAGGGCGGCGAGGGCGCGGTCGCCCCAGGTGCGCACGGTGTCGGCGGCGAAGGCGTCGGCGGGGACGTAGACGGTGTGCACGGGCTGCCGGGTGCCCGGATCCCCGGGGTAGCGGCGGGCGAGTTCGGCGTCGACGGCGGCGAGCGAGGCGCCGATGTCCTGCCGGACCGCGTCGCCGAGCGATGTGCGGACCGTCTCGTTCTGCGCCATCGGGCACCCTCCCGGTCTTCAACAAATCGTTGAAGTGAAGCTAACGCCCCCTCCGTCGCACCGTCAACGACCCGTGGGGACGCCGGACGCGCCGGAGCCCCGTGGTGCCGTCAGGGGGCGTCACGGGGCTCCGGTGTGTGCTGCCGGTCGGCTGGTGTGCCGGGGTCAGCCCTTGCGGGCGGTGACCTCCTCGGTCAGCTGCGGCACGACCTGGAACAGGTCACCGACCACGCCGTAGTCGACCAGCTCGAAGATCGGCGCCTCCGGGTCCTTGTTCACCGCCACGATCGTCTTCGAGGTCTGCATACCCGCCCGGTGCTGGATCGCACCCGAAATCCCCGCCGCGATGTACAACTGCGGCGACACCGACTTACCCGTCTGACCCACCTGATTGGTGTGCGGATACCAACCCGCATCCACCGCCGCACGCGACGCACCCACCGCCGCACCCAGCGAGTCCGCCAGCGCCTCGATCACCGCGAAGTTCTCCGCACCATTGACACCCCGACCACCGGACACCACGATCGCCGCCTCGGTCAGATCCGGACGCCCCGTCGCCTCCCGCGGCGTACGCGCCACCACCCTCGTACCCGTGGCCAGCGCACCGAAGGCCACCGCCAACTCCTCCACCGCACCCGCCGCCGAAACAGCCTCCACCGGCGCCGAATTCGGCTTCACCGTGATCACCGGCACACCGGTCGTGACCCGCGACTTCGTCGTGAACGACGCCGCGAACGCCGACTGCGTAGCCACCGGACCCTGCTCACCGGCCACCACATCCACCGCGTCGGTGACGATCCCCGACCCCAACCGCAACGCCAACCGCGCCGCGACCTCCTTGCCCTCACCCGAAGACGGCACCAGCACCGCCACCGGACTCACCACGCCCGCGGCCGCCTCCAGCGCATCCACCTTCGGCACCACCAGATACTGCGCGAACTCCGCAGCCTCACTGACCAGCACCCGGGTCGCACCATGCCCACCCAACACACCCGCCGTCGCACCGGCACCCGCACCCAGCGCCACCGCCACCGGCTCACCCAACCGACGCGCGATCGTCAGCAGTTCGAGGGTCGGCTTGCGGACCGCACCATCCACATGATCGACATAAACCAGGACTTCACCCATGGGACTACCTACTCCTGCGCACTCGATGAAAGGGGGCTTCAGATGAACTTCTGGCTCGCGAGGAACTCCGCGAGCTGCTTGCCGCCCTCGCCCTCGTCCTTCACGATCACACCGGCCGTCCGCGGCGGAC
>NZ_JBHWGA010000051.1:0-69250 GCF_042733315.1 Streptomyces sp. NPDC059718 | reverse complement strand
CGCCCCGCCGGCGCCGGGGGCCCCCCCCCCCTCCGGCCCCCCCACCGCCGGCCCCCCGGGGCCGCGAGCCGCCGCGGCCCCGCGGCAGGGCGCTTCGGGCAGGGCTGCTCCGGCTCCGTGATCCGGAACGGACAGGGCCGGCGCTACGGGTGAGCGCCGGCCCTGCGTCTGTCGTCGCCGGTGGTCACCCGCGGCGCTCGATCGTGTGGCCCAGCACGTCGATGACCGATTCCTTGCGGGCGTCGATGGAGGACGGCTCGATGCTGCTACTGCGTATGTCGATCTTGCCGTCGGGAGACGCCTTGTCGATGACCTCGGGCAGTTCGGCGGCGAGGGCGTCGGGCTTCACGCCGGCCTGCTTGCTGGCCTCGGCCACCTTGTCGGCGCCGAACGCGTCCTCGATCTGCCTCGTCGTGACCGGTTCGTTGGGACCGTTGCCGAGCCATGAGTCGACGACGCCCTTCAGGCCGCTGTCGCTCAGGAGCTTCGTCGCACCCTCGAGCAGTGCCTGCAGCTCGTCCATCATGCCGCCGCCGCTGCTCTTCGTGGGGTCAGCCATCGGTTACTCCCGTGGTTGTGGTCTGTGCGGGCGACACGCGGCGATTTCGGATGCTGCGCCGGTCGGCGATGGGGTGGGGCCGACATACTGTTGCCGCAGGTCGCACATGCTGTCGCCTCGCTCGTACACCCCTCTCCAGGCCAGCACGAGACGTCCGCGGCCGCCGTGCGATTAGCCCATTCGGGTGACGTGAGGAGGCCCCCCCCCGGCGCGTGTCGGCGTGGTGCCGGGCCGGGCCGGCGACCGGCAGGCGCGGCGTCGGCGCCGGGAACATGCGCGACGCGATGGCGACCCCGTACGAGGAGGCCGCGGAACCGCTCGTCGTTCAACTGTCCGAGCCGATACCGCCACCCAAATGATCTCTCCCGGATAAAGTCAGCACCGGCGTAGCGCTGATCGACCAAGGGAGCGGACGGTGGCTGGACGGACCGAGACCGAAGCCGGTCGGCATCCGGCGCTCTCCGCGCCGCGGTTCGTCGGCCGGGACCGGGAGCTCGCCGCCCTGGACGGGGCGCTCGGGCCGGCCCCCGCGGTCGTCCTGCTCGACGGTGAGGCGGGTATCGGCAAGACCCGGCTCTTGCGTGAATTCCTGGGGTCGCAGGCCGAGCGGGGACGTCGTGTCCTCGTCGGGGCCTGCCCGGAGCTGCGGGTGCCGTACACGCTCGGTGCGGTCGTGGACGCGGTGCGCGACGGCGTTGACAACGTTGCCATCCTGGGGCTGAGCGGGCTGGGCGGTGCGCTGCGGCCCCTGTTCCCCGAGTGGGCCGACGACCTGCCTCCGGCACCGGAGCCACTGGAGGACGCGAGCGCCGCCCGGCACCGGCTGTTCCGCGCGTTCGTCGAGGTCCTCGGCCGGCTCGACGTCGCGGTGCTGGCGATCGAGGACGTCCACTGGGCGGACGAGGCGACGCTGGAGTTCCTGCTGTTCCTGGTCTCCCGCCGACCGCAGACGCTGAGCGTGGTGCTGACCTACCGGCGGGAGGAGGTGCCCGCCGACTCGCTGCTGTTGCGGCTGTCCGCCCGCCCGCCCGCCGACGCTCACCTGGTCAGGCTGACACTGCGGCCGCTGGACATCCCCGAGACCGCGTCATTCGTCTCGTCGATGCTGGCCGGCGGCCACGTCTCGACCGAGTTCGCGACCTTCCTGCACGCACGCACGGAGGGCGTGCCGCTGGCGGTGGAGGAGTCGGTGCGGTTGATGCACGACCGGGCCGACCTGATCAGCCAGGACGGCGGGTGGGCACGGCGCCGGCTGGACCGCATCGACGTGCCGCCCACGATCCGCGACGCCATGCTCGAACGCGTCCAGCGGCTCCGGCCCGATGACCGGACCGTCCTGTACGCGGTGTCGGTACTGTCCGGCCCGGCCGACCACGCGACCCTGAGGGCCGTGACCGGCCTGCCCGAGGACCGGTTCGCCGCGCAGGCGGCCGAGGCGCTCGGCTGCGGCCTGCTGCGTGAGGACAGGCCCGGGCAGTGGTCGTTCCGCCACTCGCTGGCGTGTCACGCCGTGTACGACGCCATCCCGGCCGAGGAGCGGCGCGCCATGCATCTGCGCGCGGGCCGGGCACTGGAGCGATGGCCGATGCCGCCGGTGGCGCAGTTGGCCCGGCACTTCCGGCTGGCCGGCGAGGTCGACGCCGCGTGCCGGTACACCGAGCAGGCGGCCGACCTCTGCGTCCAGTCCGGAGACGTGGCCACCTCTGCACTGCTGCTGCACAACCTGGTGACCACCGTGGCCCTCCCGGCGGAACCGCTGGTACGGCTGGTGACGAAGATCCAGTTCCAGGCGCTGTCCGGCTCCGACCCGTACTCGAAGACCATCGACGCGCTGCGAGCGGCCCTCGGCAGCCAGGTCCTGACGCCGGGACAGCAGGCCCTGGTCCGCTTCCAGGTCGGCCGGGTCCTCATGGTGGCGGGAGAGATCGAGGCGGGCCGTCTCGAGATCCTGCGAGCGGTGCCCCATCTCGCACCGGACTCGCCGGAGGCGCCGCGCGCCCGCATCCTGCTCGCGCTGCCCCTGGGGAACGCACGCCCGGTCGCGGAACACCTGCGATGGCTGCAGGAAGCACCGCCGCTGGCCCAGGCGATGGCCTCCCACGACCGGTTGCGCCTGTTCGTGGAACGCGCCTTCGCGCTGCTCATGCTCGGCGAGGAGGCCGGCTGGGACGCGGCCCGGCAGATCCCGGACGACGTATCCGACCCCCGGGCGGCGGCCATCGTCGCGATAGGCCACACGAACGTCGGCGAGGAGGCGACGCGATGGGGCCGGTACGACGAGGCCAGGGCACGGCTGGCCACGGCCCAGGCACTCGCCGAGCGCCACCAGCTCCTGGACTACCTCGACAGCATCGCCTCCTCCCGGGCCCACCTCGACTGGTTCACCGGCGCCTGGGCGGGACTCGCCGAGCGGACGGCGCGGCTGGTCGACGACGACGGCGGCGTCCGGCTGAAGGACCGGTGCGAGGCCGCGCTCGTGGCGGGCCTGATCCAGGCCGCCGCCGGGGACCGGGAGGCAGCGCAGGCACGCCTGCGCTTCGCCGGACGCGACGACCAGCAACGCATCGAGGCCGCGGCCGCGCTGGCGCAGCTGTGCCTGCGCGACGGCGACGTCGAGGAGGCGCTCCGCCTCACCGACCAGCCGGCCGAGATCGCCGTCAGCGGCGGCATCTGGTCCCGGGCCGTCGAGTTCGCCCCGGCACGGGTCGCGGCCCTGGTCGCCGCCGGTCAGCTCGGCCGCGCCGCCGACCTCGCCGACACCTTCGAGGGGGCCCTGGGCGACAGGGACGCCCCGGCGCCGCGGGCGTCCGTGGTGCTGTGCCGCGCCATCCTGGCCGAAGCCGGCGGCCGGCTCGCCGACGCCGCCTCGCTGTTCGCCCGGGCGGCCGACGCCTGGCAGGCGCTGCCGCGCCCCTACGACGCCCTGCTCGCACGGGAGCGCCACGCCCGCTGCCTGCTCGCCGACGGCCGGGACGAGGCCGCGCTGCCGGTGCTGTCCGACGTCCGGCGAGCGCTGTCGGAACTCGGCGCCCACCACGACGCCGACCGGGTGGCACGGACCCTGAACGAGCGGGGTGGGGACACCCGCGAGACGCGCGGCCGGGGACGGCCCAGCTACGGCAACCACCTCTCCCCGCGCGAATTGGAAGTCGCCCGCCTGCTGCTCGACGGCCGGACGAACCGGCAGATCGCCGACGTGCTGGTGGTGTCGACGCAGACCGTGGCCAGCCAGGTGAAGTCGGCCATGCGCAAACTGCAGGTGACGTCGCGGACCGGACTCGCCCTCAGGGTCGTGGAGTTGGGGATCGTGGGCGAGCAGGGGCGAACACCGCCGGGCGACGAGTGAATTCACCGCCGTCGCCGGGGACGAAAAAAAGGGCGCACGGGCGAACGACGAGTTAAATCCCGCATCTGACCAATCGAGCCGGCGCCGGCCCCGGTTGCACACTCGTCCCCATGTTGCCCGCAGAACCGCTGACACCCGAACCGGCAGATGACCCGGCCGTTTCGGCACGCCGTGCGAAGGACGGACCGGTACCGGCAGGACCGCAGGCCGATCCGGCAGACGCCCCGACCACCGAGGACGCGGGTGATGCCGCCGTTGCCGGCGAGTACGAACCGCTCTAGCGCGGAGGCCCAGGGGCGGACCGTGATCGCCCGTGGCGCGGGGCGCCGCCCGAGCCAGTCCACCTGGTGGGGGCGCGGAGTCCTCGCGCACGGGGAGTCCGATCGCAGACGTCCCGCACGTCCCCACGCCGAACCTCCCCCGATATCCCCCGTCATTCATCTCACAGGAGACTCATAGATGAGGCGAAGCTCAAGGAAGCGTCTCGGTAGACGCCTGGGCGCGGTGACCGTCGGTCTGACCGTCTTCGGCATGGTCGTGTCGACCACGGCGACCCAGGCTGCCGAGCCGACCCGGAAGCCGCTGCTTCCCGGGGTCGTACAGACGAGCAGCCCGACGATGATCGCCAACGACGACCTGGCACGGATCGTCTCCGCGTCCGGCGGATCCGTCCCGGTGACGCTGATCACCGGCGACAAGGTGCACGTCGGCGTCGACGACGACGGCAAGCCCGTCGTCCGCGACATCGACAGCGCGGATCGGCCCGATGGACCCCCGGGCGTGTTCCACACCATCACCCGCCAGGGCAAGGTGTACGTCGTGCCGGACGACGCCCTCGCGCTGGTCGGCAAGGGACTGCTCGACTGGGGGCTCTTCGACCTGTCCCAGCTGGTGACGCTCGTCGCTGCGGGCAAGGGCGACGCGGTGCCGGTGCTCGTCACCTACACCGGCACGGCCGGCGCCGACAAGACCCGGAAGGTCGCCGGAGCGTCGGGCGGCAGGGCGCTCCCGAGCATCAACGGCCGCTCGATGAACATCGCCGACGGCGGACGGTGGTGGCAGGGGGTACGGGGCAAGACGGACTCCACGTCCGCCGCCGCCCGGTCCGCCGGTTCCCTGGCCGGGGTCAAGAAGGTCTGGCTCAACGGCATGTCGCATGTCGACCTCGAGCAGTCGGTGCCGCAGATCGGTGCGCCCGTCGCCTGGGAGCGCGGCTACGATGGCACCGGCGTGACCGTGGCGGTGCTGGACACCGGCATCGACGCCACCCACCCGGACGTGTCCGGAAGCATCGCCGGGCAGGTCGACTTCACCGGCAGTCCCACGGGCACCAAGGACGGGCACGGACACGGCACCCACGTGGCCTCCACGGTCCTCGGCAGCGGCGCCGCGTCCAAGGGGCTGCGCAAGGGCGTCGCCCCCGGCGCCAAGCTGCTGGTCGGCAAGGTCTGCGACGACAACGGGCAGTGCCCCGACGACGGGATCATCGCGGCCATGGACTGGGCCGCCCACTCGGGGGCCAAGGTCGTCAACATGAGCCTCGGCGGTGAACCCACCGACGGCACCGACCCGATGAGCCAGGCGCTCAACGAGCTCAGCCGCGCCACCGGGACCCTGTTCGTGGTCGCGGCCGGAAACTCCGGCTTCATCGCCCAGAAGGTCGTCTCCCCGGGCTCCGCCGACGACGCCCTGACCGTCGCGGCCGTCGACAAGAACGGCGACATGGCCACCTTCTCCAACCGCGGACCGCGGATCGGGGACGGCGCAGCCAAGCCGGACATCGCGGCTCCCGGCGTCGACATCGTCGCGGCACGCGCCGCCGGCACGGCCATGGGCACCGTGGTGGACGAGTACTACACGTCCTCCAACGGGACCTCGATGGCCACGCCCCACGTGGCCGGCGCCGCGGCCATCGTCGCCCAGCAGCACCCGGAGCTGACCGGTCAGCAGATCAAGGCGCTGCTGATGGACACCGCGAGCGACCTGGGCCACGACATGTACGCCCAGGGCAGGGGCCTGGTGGACCTGGCGACCGCGACCAATCCGCAGATCGTCCCGAAGGGGAACCTGAACTTCGGCCGCCTGACCTACCCGCAGTCGGCGGTGACGAAGAAGATCACGTACACCAACCGCAGCGACAAGGCGACCACGTTGCATCTGACGATGCCGGTCTCCTTCGCCGACGGCAAGCCGGCCGCGGCAGGCCTGTTCACCCTCAGCACGGACACGGTGGTCGTTCCCGCAGGCGGGTCCGCCGAGGTGTCGGTGACGCTCGACGGCAGCGTGCTGGGCACCGACGGGGCGCACGGCGGCTACAACGGGCTGCTGAGCGCCCGTGACGACTCCGGCGCGATACGGCTGAGCTCGGGCATCCACACCTTCGTCGAAGCCCAGAAGTTCCCGCTGACTCTGAACGTCGTTCCGCCGGCGGGTGCCACCGACGTCCGTTACGGCACCGCCACCTTCATGCCGGTCGACGACCAGGTCCACCTGCACGCGGGCCAGGCCTTCGAAGTCGGCGCGGACACCGTGACCGAGCAGCTCTTCCGCGGCACCTACGCGGTGCAGATGCCGGTCACCTGGCGGGACGCGGCCGGCCAGTGGCAGCAGGTCCAGCCGATCGCACCGGAGGTGAGCCTCACCAAGGCGAGCACGGTCACGCTGGACCTGCGCAAGGCCAAGCCGCTGAGCGTGCAGTACCCGGAGTCCACCGAGACCTACAACGCGACCGACGTCGTCAACCGGGTGTCGGCGACCGGGGCCTGGGCGATGGGCTCGGCGCTCTCGTACGACTACAAGGCCGGCGAGCCGAACTGGTGGGTGCTGCCCACCGGCAAGGTGAGCGAGGGCACCTTCACCCACGACTTCTACAGCTCGCGGACGACTCCCGTCGTCACCATGCGCGCCACCGGCGGCGGTGCCCCCTCCAGCCTGTCCCCCCGCTACGTGACCCCGGACGGCGGGCTGACCGAGACGCAGGCGTGGCTGCGCGACAACGGGGACCCGAGCACCCGCGAAGCCGCGATCCAGGTTCCCCGCCTGCCGGTCAAGGGAGACCTGCCGGTGGTCCACGCCGGCACCGGGACAGCCGCCGAACTCGCGGACGTCGACGCCCGGGGCAAGCTCGTACTCCTCACGCCGACCGACATCTGTCAGGGCACCTGCGACTACGTGAAGCTCCGGGACGAGCGGGTGGCGGCCGCTGCCACAGCCGGGGCCGTCGGCGTGCTGGTCGCGGCACCGGGCCTCACCTCGCTGGGCCGCCCCTCGGAGTTGGACCAGTGCGTGGACGGGCCGCAGAGCTGCCCGGCGATCCAGCCGTACGCCGCACTGCCCATCGTGAGCGTGCCCTACGCCGAGGCCGAAGGCCTGATCAAGCGGATCAAGGCCGACCGGAAGCACGTCGAGATCAGCCTCGGCGGCAGCGTCGTGCCGAGGGCGTACGCCGCCAGGTACCACGACGAGGGACAGATCCGGCCGAACGCCTACAAGGTCGGAAAGGGCGATCTGGACCGGGTCGACCTCTCCTTCCACGCGTCACGGCCCGGTGAGGTGCACCAGCTGAGCTGGAAGCAGTCCCTCCAGGCCACCCCCGTCACGTCGCAGGTGTCCCTGCCGCACCCGGCCACGCGGCAGACCATGACCACCTTCGTCAAGCAGGAGGACAACGCGATCAGCCGGTTCACCGCCTCCTGGGCCGAGGTCGGAGCGGACTCCTTCCTGGCGCACAACCGCACCGAGATGAACGACATGGTCCTCACCGGCAGGGACGAGATCCACTGGAACGCGGGGCCGGCCGTACCGGGAGCCGTGCAGCAGGTGCGGACCGAGTCCGGCTTCTCGGTCGAGGCGGGACCCTGCTCGGGCTGCCGGCAGGGCGACACCTTCTACCCCACCGTCTACCTGACGGGCAGCGGCGGCGGCCGCCAGGCCCTGATCGGCATCGTCGACGACGAGCTGCTCCAGCACGAGTTCCTCGAGATCCCCTCCTGCGGGACGGTTCCCTCGCCCACCATTCCGAACCTCGACTCCACCTGCGACTTCAAGCTGCTGAACGCGTCCGGTGACGAGATCGAGCGTCACACGCAGCACCTCCCGGACGAGACCTGGGCGACCCTGTGATGGCACTCGACACCGCTAAGGAGACCGACACGATGAACACCCCTGTGCCATCGGCACGGCGCCGCAGAGGGGCCCTCGTGGTGCTCGCAGCCGCGGCGATGCTGGCCCTCTCCGGCTGCAAGGGCGGTGACCTCGTCTCCTACGACCTTCCGGCGAAGTCGGCCCGGTACACGTTCGAGACGGAGACCAACGACGTCAAGACGGTGTGGCAGTACACCTCCGCCGAGGCGACCAAGGACGACGCCCCGAAGCTGAGCCCGTGCATCGGCGAGGTGGTCGGCAGCAACCAGGCGGCCTGCCGCCCGGAGCCGCTGATCTTCCTGCGCTACGACTTCGACCTGGCCCTGGACAACACCGTCAAGGCCGGGGAGAACCACGACATCACCGTCGTCGGCTACTACCAGGAAAGCCTCACCGCCCTGCCCAAGGTGACGTCCCTGAAGGCGGAGACCACCTTCGACGGGGGCAAGACCTGGCACCCGGCGACCACCCGGGCCACCGGAAAGGACACCTTCACCACGACGATCAAGAACCCTCGGCGGGACCAGGCCGTCGACGGCGTCGGACTGCGGATCAGCGCTACCGACAGCAAGGGCAACACCGTCAGGCAGACCATCCCCACCGCGTACACGTTGCGCTGACGGGCACGGCCGGGAACACCTGAACAGGGCGGGGCGAGACCGAGTCTCGCCCCGCCCTGTTCGGGCTGTGGACGTCTACGGCTGGGGCCACAGCGGTTTCTGCACCTGCAGATCCACGACCGCGACCCACTCCGCCGACGGGATGGCCCGCTCCACGACGAACCACTCGTCGGGGCGCTCTCCGAAGTGCGTCGCCGTCAGCACGTGGACGGTCTGGGCCGGCAGCCTGGTGCCCGCCCACGCGTGCCACCGTTGCGCCTCCGGGGCCGGCACTTCCACGGTGAACCGCACCGTGCAGTCCCGGAAGGGTCCGGGGAGCGAGGCGGGGCTGGGATCGGACGTGAGGTGCACGGTCCCCGCCAGCTCGTGCCTGTCCTCCTGAGCCGCCGGCCAGGTCGCCTTGATCTCTGCGTCTGCCAGGATCAGCGGCCACAGCTCCGGCCGCGTGAAGTGGAAAAGCAGCATGCCAGGACTCTACTGGGTGCTCCGCGCGTGCGTTCCCACCGGCGACCGGGCCGCCCGTCCCGGGCCACGGGACGAAGCGCCACATTGGAATCGCACCTCCTACGATTCCGGCCATGGCACGCTTCGAGGACCTTCGCCGCTCCCTCTGGGACCCCGAGAGCCGGTACGGAATTCAGGAGCCCCTGACCGACCGATTGTGACGGCCCCTGCTGGATCGGGCTGGACTACCGAGCCTGCGGACAGCACGGGGAGCCTTCCGTGACCTGGTTCGACGCGGAACTCGAAGCGGAGTTGCACCTTGCCTCGGACTTCCGGTCCTTCATCGAGGGGCTGACGCGTGAGCCCGGAAGCCTGTGACGGATTACGGGCAAGGAAGCTATACCTTGAGTGTATACGTGATGTGTATAGTGCTGCCGCATGGCTACCGCACTCGCGTCACGGTCCGTCAACCACCGCCTCGCCGTCCTTGCCGCCACCGTGGCCTTCGGGTTGCTGCTCGGCTGGGCCACCTACGGCCTGCACGGGACGACACCCTTGCTGGAGCGGGCGACCAACTCGTCGTCGACCTGGATCATCTGGACCGCCGCGGCCGGTGCGCTGATACAGGTTCGCTCCCATGCCGTCTGGGGCGGCGCGGCGATGATGCTCGCCACCTGCTGCGGCTACTACACGACATCCACGCTCGGGGACACCTTCGGTGCCGGAGGGCTCGGAACCGCCGCCGTGTGGGGCGCGGCAGGACTGGCCGGAGGGCCCCTGCTGGGGTGGGCCGGGTGGACGGTACGGCGCGGACGGGGCGACGTACGGGCCGTGGCCGGGGCCGTCATCGCCACCGTGGTGCCGGGGGAGGGGCTCTGGCTGGGCCTGGCACTCCATTACTGGGGAGAGGCGGCTGTCTTCCTGACCGTCGGCGCGCTGGTCACCGTCCTCCTGACCGTCTACCTGGCGCGCGCCGGGGTGCACCGCTACTGGGCGTGCGCCGCGCTCGCGCCAGTGGGCGCTGTCGTCTTCCACCTGGCGGAGGTGTTCGTCCTCGATGCCCTCCTCTGACCGGTCCGAACGGTGTGGTGAAGTGGAGCCCGCGTCAGCGACGTCGGGAGTCGCAGCGGGGGGAGAGGAGGGCGGTCCGTCCGACCAGGCCGTCCGGGTCCCGGCTCGTCAACGCCGTTCCAGGCGCCCGGTCTCCCACGGCCAGGCGGACGGCGCCCCGCGCGGAAGGGCCGACGGCCGCACCGGCACGGAAGGGGAGCCGGTGCGGCCGCGTGTGGGGGGCGGTCAGCGGGACGAGGGGAAGCTCAGGTCGTCAGCCGGCCGTCGGCTCGGCCGGGTCCGGCCAGCGGCTCGTGATGACCTTGCCGCGCGTGTAGAAGTGCACGGCTTCGCTGCCGTACATGCGGTGGTCGCCGAAGGCCGAGTCCTTCCAGCCACCGAAGGAGTGGTAGCCCACCGGCACCGGCATCGGGACGTTCACGCCGACCATGCCGGTCTCGACCTCCAACTGGAACCGGCGGGCCGCGCCGCCGTCTCGGGTGAAGACCGAGCTGGCGTTGCCGAACGGGGAGCCGTTGATGATGCGCATGGCCTCCTCGTAGGTCTCCGCGCGGAGCACGCACAGGACGGGGCCGAAGATCTCGTTCCGGTAGACGTCCGAGTCGGTGCTGACGTTGTCGAGGAGCGAGATGCCCATCCAGTGCCCGTTCTCGCGGCCCTCGACGGTGAAGTCCCTGCCGTCGAGCACCACATCGGCGCCCTGGGCGGCCGCGCCCGCGACGTACTCCGCGACCTCGTCACGGTGTGCCTTGGTGACGAGAGGGCCCATCTCGGAGGTCGGGTCGTCGCCCGGGCCGATCGTGACCTTCGTGGCCCGCTCGGCGATCCGCGACACCAGCGCGTCGCCCGCCGAGCCGACCGCGACCACCACGGAGACCGCCATGCAGCGCTGGCCCGCGGAGCCGTAGGCGGCGTTCACGGCGGCGTCGGCGGCCGCGTCGAGGTCGGCGTCGGGCAGGACCAGCATGTGGTTCTTCGCGCCGCCGAGGGCCTGGACGCGCTTGCCGCTCGCGGACGCCCTGCGGTAGACGTGGCGGGCGACCGGCGTGGAGCCCACGAAGGACACTGCTGCCACGTCCGGGTGGTCGAGCAGCGCGTTCACCGCGACCTCGTCGCCGTGCACGATGTTGAGCACCCCGTCGGGCACGCCCGCCTCGGCCGCGAGCTCCGCGAGGAGCATGGACGCGGAAGGGGCCTTGCTGCTGGGCTTGTGGACGAAGGTGTTCCCGCAGGCGATCGCCATGGGGAACATCCACATGCCGATCATCGCCGGGAAGTTGAACGGCGAGATGCCCACGACCACGCCGAGCGGCTGCCGGATCGACGTCACGTCGACATCGCTCGATACCTCGGTGGACGTGTCGCCCTTGAGCGCCGTGCCCAGCCCGCAGGCCAGTTCGACGATCTCCAGGCCCCGCGCCACCTCGCCCAGCGCGTCCGCGTGGACCTTGCCCTGCTCGGCGGTGATCAGCGCGGCCAGGTCGTCGCGGCGCGCGTCCAGCAACTCGCGGTAGCGGAAGAGGATCGCGATCCGCTGCGCGAGCGGGGACGTGCGCCAGGTGGCGTAGGCCTCCTTCGCCGCCGCGACCGCGGCGTCGACCTCGTCGGCGCCGGCCATCGCGACCTGGGTGGTGACCGCTCCGGTCGCGGGGTCGGTCACGGGTCCCCAGGTGCCGGAGGCGCCTGCGGCGTCTCCGTAGGGCCTGCCACCGATCCAGTGGGTGACGGTCTTCATCGGCGGAACTCCTCCAAAGGTGACGGCGGCGGGCAGTGAGGTTCCTGTCGTCCACCTCACGGACCCTGACTGCAGCCGGAGGTCCGCGGTCCTGTCCACGGACACGCCCCCCAGCCCGGGAGCGCGCGACTGCTGATATCGAAGTTACGGTTCCGATCGGCACGAAAAGGCGCTGGGGAGCCCGGCGGCCCGAAGTGCCTGCCGCGTGTCCCGAACTGTCGTGGGCTGGATCACCCGCATGCCGGGAGCCACCGTTCGCGCCCGGCGCGATGAGTTCCGGCCGCGGCGGGAGTCTGTTCCGGTGACCGTCGCAGGACGCCGTACGACGGCCGTACGGCGCTGCCCGGCACCAGACACCACGGAGGACACCATGACGACCACACCGGACGACCCGACCACCGCACTGCCCGGCCGCCCGCCGGTCGTGGACCTGGCCACCTGGCAGGCCGCCCGTGACGAGCTCCTGGTCCGCGAGAAGGCCCACACCCGCGAGGGCGACGCCCTTGCCGCGGCGCGCCGCCGGCTGCCGATGGTGGAGTTCGACGGGACGGTCGAGGTCGTCGGACCCGACGGCCCGGTCCCGTTCCTGGACCTGTTCCAGGGCCGCGACGAGCTCGTGGTCTACAAGCACATGTGGCACGACGGCGCGCCGCACCAGGGGCAGTGCGAGGGCTGCACCACCACGGCCTGGCACCTGAAGGACGCCGTCTACCTCAACGCCCGCGGCGTCTCGTTCGCCGTCGTGACCACGGGCCGGTGGGACGAGGTGGCCTCGTACGTCGCGTTCATGGGCTACACCCAGCCCTGGTACTCGGTGCGCGACGTGGACGGGCCGGCCGGCGGCGGCATGGGGTACCTCACCTGCTTCCTGCGCGACGGCGACCGGGTGTTCCTCACCTACTCCACGACGGGGCGCGGCAACGAAGCGGTCAACGGGTCCATGGCCCTGCTCGACATGACGCCCTACGGTCGCGGCGAGGCGTGGGAGGACAAGCCCGAGGGCTGGCCCAAGGGCGGCGACGCCTGCTGGTCCTGGCGCTCGGACGCGGACGGGCACGCCACCTGGGGCCCGACCAGCCGACCGGTGCCGCAGTGGACCCGCCCGGGCGCGACCCCTGTGGAGACCCTCGGCCGGCACGGCCACCACCACTGACGCGCCGTCGTCGGCGGCGTGGCCGGAGGGCCACGGAACGTCAGCTTGATGAGGCGACTGGATGATCGTTATCATCCACGAGCGGGTTGGGGGTTGGAGGTAGGGTGGACAACGTTGTCAGCCCTGGGTGGCGGCACCAGCCCCGGATCTGTGGCGGTTCCCCGAGCCCGGCGGCCTGTCCGAGCGGCATACCGCGGGGGTGCCCTGCTCGACAGGAGCACCTGCCGGGCCATCAGAGCGATGTGGAAGTCATGCGGTGAAGAGCCTCAAAGCGCTGGTCGGCAGTCGGGTGCGGGACACGTCGTGCGACGACCGGGTGCGCCTGCGTCTCGCCCCTGCGGACGGAGGTGAGACGTCAGGCGGCACCAGGGAACTGGTCCTGGAGACGGGGTTCCGTCTGCGGGGCGACGACGGCCAGTACCACGACATGCACCCCGGAACGGGTGCGGCCCTCGCCCCGGTGCTCGACCTGTTCGGCCAGTCCGTCACGGACGTCGAGGTGGTCGCCGACGGCTCGTTCCTCATCGCCTTCGACGCCGGTTCGCTCCTGTGGATCGTCGCGGACGCTCAGTTCGACGTGCGGCACGTGTCCGGCGCGTGAAGCGGATCCTTCGGTGCGCCGGCCCCGGCCCCGGCCCCGGCTCGGGGTCGTTGGGTTAAGGGGCCGGCGGTGCGGCGTGGAAGGGGCGGAGTTCGAGCCATTCGTGGATGGGCCTGCCGCCGGCGCCGGGGGCGGCGGAGAGTTCTCCGGCGAGTTCGACGGCGCGGTCGTAGGTGTCGGCGTCGATGACCATCCAGCCGGCGATGAGGTCCTTGGTCTCGGCGAAGGGGCCGTCGGTGACGGGCGGGCGGCCTTCGCCGTCGTAGCGGACCCAGGTGCCTTCGGGGGCGAGGGCCTGGCCGTCGACGAACTCGCCGGTCTTCTCCAGGCGGGCGGCGAAGTCCTGCATGTACTGGACGTGGTCGGAGATCTCCTGGGGCGTCCACTGGTCCATGCACACGTCGTTCACGGCGGCCGGTGCGCCGCGGTAGTGCTTGAGGAGCAGGTACTTGGCCATCGTGGTTCTCCCTGGTGCCGGTGCGACCCATTGTGGCCGCCTCCACCCCGGGGACGGAGCCGGCCGCGGGTTCTCGACATCACCGCCCAAGATTCTTCCGGGGCTCGTCGACAGCGGAACAGGCCGCCGACTGCCGCGTTGCCCGCGGCGGCTGAGCCATCACGGCTAAATGCGCAAATTGAAGCCGGGTCGCCATGGGCGGTGCGCGTGCCGACCGGTCAGCGCGGGGCGACCGGCTGACCCAGGTCGATCCATTCGCCGTTGCCCGCGGTACGCAGCCGCCCGGCGAGCCCGGCGTCGTCGAAGGCCCGCTCGATGTCGGCGCGGGTCTCACTGAAGTGCGCCCATCCGTCGCAGTGGGCGGCGACGACCACCGGGGACCCCAGTACGGAGGCGGCGGCACCGGCCCGCTGCGCGGTCAGCGTCAGGGGCCGGCCGCGCATCTTCGACGGGACGCGCGCCGCGCCCACGAACAGGACGGCCACATCGACGGGCGGCATGCGGCGGGCGATCTCGGCCACCACCGCGAGCGAGGCGTTGTCGCCGCTGACGTAGACGGTCGGCAGCTCGTCACCCGTCAGGACGAAGCCGGTGACCTCGCAGTTCACATGGCCCTGCTCGTCGCGTTCACCGTCGTCGGGACCGTGCTGGGCGGGGACGGCGTGCACGGTGACGGTGCCGCCGACCGGGCGGGGGAGCTCCACGCGGTCCCAGGCCGACAGCCCCTGGGCCGGGGCGCCCAGACGCCGCGCGGCGGCGGGCCCGGTCAGCACCAGCGGCGAACCCAGGGCGAAGGCACGGCCGCGGGTGTCCAGGTTGTCGGGGTGGAGGTCGTGGCTGACGAGGACCGCGTCCACCGGCCCCAGGGCGTCCTCGCCCACGGCGGGCCCCGCCGTCTTGGTGAGGTACCCGTGGTCGCCCGGGTCGTCGAAGGTGGGGTCCGACACCAGGCGCAGCCCGCCGATGTCGATCACCGTGGTGGGCCCCCCGAGGACGCTCACCGCGCCGGGGCGGCGGGCGGGGCTGACCCGATCGTTCATGAGGGCACCTCTCCTGTCGTACCTGTCACCGGGGCCCGTCGCCGGGCCCTGTGTGATCACATCACACCACCGGGGGGCGGCCCAGGGCGGTCATCCGCGCGACGGTGCGCCACCGCATGGGCCTCCGGGCGCCGCACGGCGTGCGGACACCCTCCATGAAGCCGCCCCACCAGGCCCGAAGCCCCTCCGGGGACGGCCGCTTGAGCACCGTGAGCACCGCCCACACCCCCAGGTACGCCGGCACCAAGGCGGTCGGGAGGCGCCGTCTGGCCAGCCACACCCGGTTCCGGGCAACCATCCGGTAGAACACCGCATGCCGTGTCGGCGACGTCCATGGGTGCTGCAGCACCAGCTCCGGCGCGTACCGGATCCGCCAGTCCGCATCCAGCGCCCGCCACGCCAGATCCGTCTCCTCGTGGGCGTAGAAGAACGCGTCCGGCCAGCCGCCGACCTCCTCCAGCATCCGCATCGACAACGCGTGCCCTCCGCCGAGGAACGTCGTCACCAGACCACCGCGCATCGGGTCCGACGCCCGGAGCCGCGGCACGTGCCGCCGCTGGGTGCGGCCGAGTTCGTCCGCGATCCGGAACGACACGATGCCCAGCCGCGCGTCCCGGCGGTACAGCTCCGCCAAACGGCGGAAGACGTCGGGCGCGATCAGCAGCCCGTCGTCGTCCAGGTCGACCACCACGTCGACATCCGCGAACTGCCGCAACCGTTGCAGGGCCACGTTGCGACCACCCGCCACCCCCAGGTTCTCCGGGAGGACCACCCCGGTCACCCCGTCCGGCAGCGCCGGCAGCGGGGACCCGTTGCCCACCACGACGACCCGCGCCGGCGGCAGATCCTGCGCGGTGACCGAGGCCAGCAACGCATCGAGTTCGGCGGGCCGGTTGCCCATGGTGAGGACGGCAACCCCGATGCGCAGGTGGCCCACGGGTGAACTCCATTCGTCCGGGAGTGGTCCTCGCGATGCTAACCGCCCCGCGCTCGGCACACCCCTCGTGCGGTGCCGGCCACCACCGGCGCCACAGGGCGTCGCCGAAAATCCCGGCGCCCGGCGTTGGGCGCGGCGTACGCTCCAGCGCACCCCTGCCCACCGGCTACGACGGCTCGCTGGTGCGGGCTGTCGCGCGCCCCTGGAGAGGGCATGCGCGGCCTCGCCGTGGAACCGCGCGCGTTCCTGGAGGCCGAGCCTCCGGCGTGAGCCGCACGAGTTGATGGCGGGTCAAGCTACTTGAACGTATTTGTGCCTTGCTGTTCTAATTATTTGACCGAGCAAGCACTGCGGGTGGGGACCCCCTTGCTCGGGACATGGGGATGCGGCCTCGCGGTGATGAGCCACCGCGAGGCCGTGACGGCTACTTGCCCGGCGTTCCGGGGTTGCGCAGTGCCGAGAACGCGGCGCGGAGTTCCCTGGTGAAGATGTCCGGGACCTCCCAGGCCGCGAAGTGGCCGCCCCGCGGAGCCTTGTTGTAGTAGATGAGGTCGTGGTAGGCGTCTTCCGCCCAGCTGAGCGGTGCCTGGTAGATCTCTCCGGGGAACACGGTGATGGCGGCGGGGATCGAGATCGACACGGCGTTGAAGTTGTTGGCGTTGTTCTCCCAGTAGAGGCGGGAGGAGGAGACCGCGGTGTTGGTGAGCCAGTAGAGGCTGATGTCGTTGAGGATCTCGTCCTTGGTGAGCACCCGCTGCGGGTCGCCGTCGCTGTCGGTCCAGGCGGCGATCTTGTCGTACATCCAGGCGGCCAGCCCGGCGGGGGAGTCCGTCAGGCCGTACCCCTCGGTCTGCGGGCGGGTGACCATCATCGCGGAGTAGCCCGAGCCGGTCTTGTAGAAGGCGTTGAGCTTGTCGTAGGCGGCCTTCTCGTCGGCGGACAGGCCGGACGGGGCCGGGTCGCCGCAGGCGAGCTTCTTCGCGATGTCCGGCGGCACGGTGGCCGGCATGTTGACGTGGATGCCGATCAGCCCGGGAGGCTTCTGCGCCGCCATCTTGTCCGACACCACCGCGCCCCAGTCACCGCCCTGGGAGACGTAGCGCGTGTACCCCAGCCGCTGCATCAGCACGGCCCAGGCGCGGGCGATGCGACCGGGGTTCCAGCCGGTGGTCGTGGGCCGCTCGGAGAAGCCGTACCCGGGCATCGAGGGGATGACGACGTGGAACGCGTCCTGCGCGCGGCCGCCGTGGGCGGTGGGGTTGGTCAGGGGGTCGATGACCTTGAGGAACTCCAGGACCGAGCCCGGCCAGCCGTGGGTCAGGATCATCGGGAGCGCGTCCTGGTGACGGGACCGGACGTGGATGAAGTGGATGTCGAGCCCGTCGATCCTGGTCTTGAACTGCGGCAGGGAATTGAGCTTCGCCTCGATCTTCCGCCAGTCGTAGTCGCTTCCCCAGTAGCGCGTGAGGTCGCGCATCGTCGCCAGCTGGACGCCCTGCGACTGGTCGGGGACGGTCTCGCGGTCGGGCCACCGGGTCCCGTTGACGCGTCGGCGGAGCTCGGCTAGATCCGCCTCCGGGATGTCGACGTGGAAGGGCCGGATGCCCGTGCCCTCCGGCGCCCGCTCCCGCACCGCGTCCGGCGTCCGCGAGGCCATGCCGACGGCCCCCGTGGTCGCCGCGGTCATCGCACCGGCGGAGGTGAGCAGGAGCTTTCGCCGTGAAAGCAGGCGGGCAATGTCGGGCATGGCGGATCTCCGGTCGTCCGTTTCCCTTGAGGGAAGCGTCGTGGGCGTAGACGTACCTCGTCGGAGACGGCGGGAAATGCCGCACGGAATGCGCGTTGACCACAGGGTGCGGGGCGGCGGAGCCGAGCCGATATCCGATATGAGGGTATTGCAATGAAACGAGACGCTATGTGGCGCCCTATGGCTCCGCAACTCAGGATCAGGCCCGGCCCGGGGCGGCGCCGACGTACGTCGGCAGGTCCGCGTCGCGATCGCGTGTCATCGTTGTTCCGGCGTGCGCCGGAACCTTCCCCCGAGCGCACCGGAACAGGCAGGGGACGACAGTGGCGACGTTGAACGACTTCGCGGAGCTGGCCCGCGCCGAGCAGGGCCTCGGTGTGGTGTCGACGCTGCGCGCCGACCAGAGCATCCAGTCCTCCGTGGTCAACATCGGGGTCATGAGGCATCCGGTGTCCGGCCTGGACGTGGTGGCGTTCGTGACCTACGGCAAGGTCAAGCTCGGCAACCTCAGGGGGCGTCCCCGGCTCGCCGCGTGCGTGCGCTCCGGATGGCACTGGCTGACGGTGGAAGGCGACGCCGAGATCATCGGTCCCGACGACCCGCATCCGGCGGTCGACGAGGACGGCAGGCGCCTGCTGCTGCGGGAGATCTTCACCGCTGCGGGCGGCACCCATGACGACTGGGACGCGTACGACGAGGTCATGGCGGCCGAACGCCGGGCGGCCGTGCTGGTGCGGCCCGAACGGATCTACGGCGTCTGAACGCGTGCCGCCAGGAGCGCGGTGACACCTCGAGCCGGCTGAGGAGGACCTGATGGGACAACTCGAGGGGAAGACGGCCGTGGTGACCGGCGGTTCGACGGGGATCGGTCTCGCCGGTGCCCGTCGTTTCGCCGAGGAGGGGGCCCACGTCTACGTCATGGGCCGGCGGCAGATGGAGCTAGACGCCGCCGTGGCGCTCATCGGGCCCGCGGCGACCGGCGTCCGTGGCGACGTCGCCGTCCCCGCCGACCTGGACCGGCTCTGCGAGCGCATCGCCGCGGACGGCCGCCGGGTCGACGTGCTGCACGCGAACGCCGGGGTGGGGGAGCGGGCTCCGCTCGCGGAGGTCACGGAGGAGCACCTCGACCTCCTCCTCGGTGTGAACGTGAAGGGCACGGTCTTCACCGTGCAGAAGGTCCTGCCGCTGCTGAACGACGGTGCGTCCGTCATCCTCACGGCCTCGATCTGGACGGTCGAGGGACCCGAGGGCTTCGGCGTCTACTCGGCCACGAAGGCGGCGATCCGGTCCTTCGCGCGCACCTGGGCCAACGAGCTCAAGGACCGGGCCGTCCGCGTCAACGCCATCAGCCCGGGCACGATCGACACGCCCCAGCTCGATCAGGCGCTCGGGGCGGGCACGGAGGAGGGGCGACGCATGAAGGAGCTCCTGGTCTCCCGGATCCCGCTCGGCCGCATCGGCGTCCCGGACGACGTCGCCGACGTGGTCCTCTTCCTCGCGTCCGACCAGAGCCGCTTCGTCACGGGCACGGAACTGTTCGTCGACGGCGGCACCGTCCAGGTCTGACCAGGGCCGGGGAGCGCAGGCCCTGCCTACGAGCGGTCGGCGTCGGGGCAGGCGCCGGCCGACTGCGTCATCGTCCATCCGTCCCCGCGCGCCTCGACGCCCTTGTACGCCGGGGAGCCCGGCACGGAGACGGAAGGGGACGTGGGGGCGCCGCCACCGCCCGAGACCGAGGGCAGCGTGGCGGAGGCACCACCCACGTGGGACACGGTGCACGCCAGCTGCAGCATGGCCGGGTGGCTGAGGGGAGTGATGCCCTCGGGGAGCCGGACGGAGACGAGGCCGGTCTTGCCGACCGTCACCTCCGGTGCGACCGCGAGGTGCGGCAGCTGCGTGGTGACCTTGTCGGCCTCGCTCCCGGCCGGTCCGGCGAACAGCGAGCGCACGGCGGCCCCCACGTCGGAGGGGTCGGCGAGCTTCCGGCCGACGGGCGCCGGTTCGCCGTTGAGCAGGAAATACAAGGAGACGAGGGCCGGCGCCGCGGGCTCGGGGGCTGCGGAGAAGATGCCGCTCGCCGGTGCGCCGGCCTCGATGACGTCGGACGGGGGGACTCCGCAGCCCGCCAGCGTGAGCCCGGCGGCGAGCCCGGTCGTCAGCGCCGCGACGCGCGCGCCCTTCACCGGGCACCTTCGATCACGTCGTCGGTGTCGTCGCCGTCGGCCGCCGACTCGCGGTGCAGGGGGAGTTCGACGGTGAACGCCGTACCGCCCCAGGGCAGGTTGGCCGCGGTGATCCGCCCTCCGTGCAGGTGCACGTTCTCCGCCGTGATGGCGAGGCCCAGACCGCTGCTCTCGCTCCTGGTCCGTGTGCTGTTCGCCTTGTAGAAGCGTTCGAAGATGTGCGGCATGGCTTCCTCGGCGATGCCCTTCCCGTTGTCGGTCACCTCGATGACGGCCCACGCCACGTCCGCCCCCTCCTCGCGCACGCTCATGGTCAGCCGCACCGGCGGCGCCCCGTGCCGCAGCGCGTTGCCGACCAGGTTGGCCAGCACCACGTCGAGCCGGCGCGGATCCACGCGGGTCCGGAGCACGCCGGGCGGTGGCAGGTGGGTCTCCACCTGGCCCTGCCAGCCCCGGGCGGAGAGGGAGTGGTGCGCGAAGTCGGCCAGATCGATCTCGTCGACGTTGAGTTCGGCCGCGCCCGCGTCGAAGCGGGAGATCTCCATCAGGTCGTTCACCAGCCCGCTCAGCCGGCTGGTCCCCTCGCTGATCAGCCGCAGTGCCTCGCCGGTCTCCAGGTCCAGCCGCAGGGCGTTCTCGTCCAGCACGTCGGTGACCGCCGTCATCGCCGCCAGCGGCGTCCGCAGTTCATGGGAGACGTCCGCGACGAAGCGGCGCGCCTGCGCCTCCAGGCGACGCAACTCCGTGACCGAACGCTCCAGTTCGGCCGCCGTGTGGTTGAAGGACTGTGAGAGGTCGGCCAGTTCGTCGGAACCGTTGACGGCCAGTCGGACGTCGAGGTGGCCTTCGGCCATCCGGCGCGTCGCCCCGCGCAACGCCCGTACGGGACGGAGGACCCCTCGCGCTGCCAGCAGCGCCAGGACGACGGCGAGGCCCAGCGCGACCAGGGTGGCGTGCTCGATGGCGCTCACCATCGCCTTGACGTAGGCCTGCTCGGTCTCCTGCGGCACCGTCAGGTACATCACGAGCCCCGACAGCTCGGGCTCCTTGTCCTCGCCGTTGGTGGAGGTGACCGGCAGCCCGACGACGAGCCAGGGAGTCCCGTCGACGGTCACCCGCTGGAACACCGCGGCGCGTTTGGTCGCCACGCTCCGGCGCAGTTCCGGGCTGAGCATGTCGAACTGGGCGCCCACCGCCCAGGCGCGGAGGTCGCCGTACGTGGCCATGACCCGCCAGCCCTGGGACTGGTTGGCGCGGAGCACCTGGTTCACCGCCGTCTGCAGGTCCGACTGGTCCGGATGCGCGGGGGTGTATTGGGCCACGGCGTCGACGCTGGCCCGGAACTGCTGGATGACGGCGTCCTGGCTCTGCTGCAGCACGCCGGTGCGGGCCTCCCGGAAGGTGACGGCTCCGGTGCTCAGCGCTCCGGCCATGGTCACCAGGACGAAGGCCACGACGAGCCGGGAACGCAGGCCCCGCAGCGGGAGCGGGAGCTTCGCCAGCGCCGCGCGGTGGAAGCGCGTCCACCCGGGGCCCTGACCGGTCGCCGCGGCCTCGCGCTGCCGCACGGCCTTGCGCGGCCGTGCGGATCCCCGGCGGCTCACGCGGTACCGAAGCGGTAACCGAAGCCGCGTACGGTCTGGATGTACCGGGGAGCGCCGCCGAGCTCGCCGAGCTTGCCGCGCAGTCGTTTCACGCAGGCGTCCACGAGCCGTATGTCGCCGTAGTAGCTGTGCTCCCAGACCGCTTCCAGCAGTTGCTGGCGGCTGAAGACCTGTCCGGGCGAGGCCGACAGGGTCAGCAGCAGCCGGAGTTCGGAGGGGGCGAGCGCGACGGGTTCACCTCGGTGCGTCACCACGAGTCCGGCCCGGTCGATGGCCAGCTCGCCGTGGGACTCCGCCCTGGGGCGGACGGCGTCGGAGACCGACGCGTCCTGCCGGCGCAGCACGGCCCGTATGCGCGCGTCGAGCACCCGGGCCTGCACGGGCTTGACGACGTAGTCGTCCGCGCCGGCCTCGAGCCCCACGACCACGTCGATGTCGTCGCCCTTGGCGGTGACCATGATGATCGGCACCTGGTCGCGGTCGCGTATTCGGCGGCACACGTCGAGACCGGACATCCCCGGCAGCATGAGGTCGAGCACGACGACGTCCGGGTGGAAGGGGCGGAGCTGTTCCAATCCCTCTTCACCCGTTCCGGCGGCGAAGACCTCGTGTCCCTGGTGGCGCAGCCCCAGCTGGACGGCCTTCCGGACATCCGGGTCGTCTTCGACAATAAGGACTCGTGGCACGCCGACAGTGTAAGCAGATCGCGATCGGTGACCGGGCCGGGGAAGGGGCCCTCCCGGGAGCTGTTACAGAAGGGTCATACGTGGGGTGCGAGGCCGGCCGGTGGGTCACCGGAAGGTCGCTCGTTATCGTTTCGTGATGGTGCGGGCTCATGGCGATCATCTGAAATGACCAGTTTGAGCTGCCATGCATTCATCGCACCGTGCCGGACGCCACCGGTCCTCCCGTCGCAGGCGCCGTCCGCGCCGCCGGGGCCGGGGCTATCTGGTCGCCACGCTGGTGGTCGCAGGGCTGCTCGGCTCCGTCGCGTTCTTCCTGGACGACGGGCGAAGTGACGCGTCGAGCGGCGCCCCGCGCCCGCGGAGCGTGGTGCACGTCACCCCCACGCCCACTCCGACGCCCACCCCCACTCCGACCCCCACCCCGACGCCGACGCCGACCCCCACCGAGATCGACGTCCCCGCGACGGGCAGCGGCACCTTCGTCACCGCGCAGGCCGGCGGCGAGAAGGTCGGTCGCGGTCCCCGTCCGCTCCGCTACGTGGTGAAGGTCGAGACCGGCCTCGACATCTCGCCGGACCAGGCGGCCAACGAGATCGCCGACATCCTCGCCGCCCCCCGGGGCTGGACCCACAACCCCGCCTACGCGTTCCAGCTCGTGAGCGCGGGACAACCCCACGACCTCACGGTGCGGATCGCGACTCCGGGCACGGCGGACGCCTTGTGCTGGACGGGCATCAAGCAGGACACCCAGGGCGAGTACAACTGCGAGGTCCCCGGCGGGGTCGTGGTGAACCTCAAGCGCTGGGTCGAGGGCTCGCCGACGTTCAACGGCCCCATCCACGACTACCGGGCGCTGATCATCAACCACGAGATGGGGCACTTCCTGAACTACACGCACACCACCTGCGCGGGCCCCGGACAACTGGCCCCGGTGATGATGCAGCAGATCAAGGGCCTGCACGGATGCGTCGCCAACGCCTGGCCCTACGACAGGAACGGTCACTTCGTCACCGGCCCGCACGTGCAGTGAACCGGCGTTACAGCTCGGTCATGATCCGGGCCAGGGGCCATCACCTGCGGACGCCAGCCTTGGACGCACGAACCCGGTGACGCCCCGCCTCAGGGGCGGCAACCTCCCTTCTCCCTCGATCGGATGGATGAGCATGTCTGGATCCCGCACTGTCCGGAGACTGGCCGCGGCGGTGAGCCTCCTGCCGCTGCTGGCGGCCTGCGGCGCGCAGGCGGCATCGCACCCGGCGGACGGCGGCAAGGACCCGGCCGGAGCACGGGGACAGCTCGACGTCCCCGCGGACGCCGGCGCGGAGCTCAAGGAGCAGTACCGCCTGCAGAACGCCATCGCGGCCTGCATGAAGAAGAAGGGCTTCCCCTACACTCCCGTCGCCCCCGAGGACCCCGCGGCCTCCTGGGCCACCGACGGGGCGGACTACGGGCTGACGAAGAAGTACCGGCAGAAGTACGGCTTCGGCGTCTACGCGGGCGTCGTCTACCCCGACGACCCCCAGGCGCCGGGCAGCGAGGCCGCCCGGGACGACGCGAACCTCTCGCCCAACGCGGACTACGTCGCCACCCTCACGTCCGCGCAGAAGGCCGCCTGGGACAAGGCCATGGGAGGCCCCCCGGACCCGAAGACCGGTGAGAAGCAGTGGACCGGATGCGACGGGGAGGCCAACAGGCAGGTCTACGGCAACGCCTCGGCCCAGGAGCGGAGCGTCACGACCGCGCAGCGGAACCAGGCGAACGCGCAGGCGCTCAACGGCGATTCCCGGCTGGTCACCCTGGCGCAGTCCTACGCCTCGTGCCTGAAGGACCACGGCATTCCCGTCACGACGACGCAGCCGACCGGCATCGGCGAGATGGTGAAGTTGCAGGCGATGACCTCCGCCGCCCCCGGCGCCATGGCCGGTGTCGCCGAGGCCAACGCCGACGGCACCTCCACGAAGCCCATGAGCAAGGACGAGGCCATGCCCCTGCTCACCAAGGACATCGACCTGGCGATGCAGGACCTGGAATGCGGCAAGGCCTTCCGGGCCGCCTACTTCCCGAAGTTCTTCAAGGCCCCGACCAGCGGCGGCGGTGCCGGGTGAGGCAGCGCCGCAAGGTGAGCAGACGGCCCAGGCAACTGGGCGTCATCGTCGCCGGGGTGGGGCTGGTGGGCGCGGGCGGCTGGTTCGCCGGATCGCAGATGCAGTCGCCGGCCGACGCGGCCGCCGCCCACCGCCCGCCGAAGGCAGGACCCGTGACCGTCGCGGTGGAACGGCGGTCGCTGACCGCCAGCGTGGTGGCCCAGGGCTCGGTGGAGTTCGCCTCACCGCAGAGCCTGGCGCTGGCCGGGCCGGTCGGGGCCCCGGACTCCGGCGCCGGGGACTCCGGGGCAGGCGATGCCGCCGTCCAGCGCGTCACCAAGGCACCGGTCGCCGGATCGGAGGTGGCGGAGGGCGACGTGCTCATGCAGGTGAGCGGCCGGCCGGTGCTGGTGCTCAGGGGATCCGTCCCGATGTACCGCACGCTCGGTCCCGGCGCCACCGGCGACGACGTCGAGCAGCTCGAACGGGCCCTGGCCCGCCTCGGGTTCGACCCGGGCGGAACCACCGGGACGTACGGGCAGTCCGACGCCGCGGCGGTGAGCCGCTGGTACAAGAGCAAGGGCTTCCGCGCCGAGGAGCCCGGATTCGCGGACAAGCAGCAGCTGGGGACGCTGGAAGCGGCCGTGACCACGGCGCAGCAGGCACTTCTGGACGCACAGGACCCCGGCAGCGGCTCCGGCGCCGGTGGCGAATCCGGAAAGCTGCGGCTCAAGGCGGCACAACAGCAGCTGGACGCGGCCAACGCCGCGCTCTCCGCCTTCCAGGCCGGCTACGGCACCAAGATCCCCGCGGGCGAGGTGGTCTTCCTGCCGGACCTGCCGGCCCGGCTGGACAAGGTGTCCTTGAAGACCGGCGACACCCCGTCCGGAACGATCGGCACCGTGACCAGCTCCAAGGTCGTGGTGCAGGCCGTCGTGCCGGGCAGCGACGCCAAGCTGCTCCACAAGGGGATGACGGCCCAGGTGGAGACCCCGGACGGCACGAAGGTGCGGGGGCGGCTGGTGGCGCTCGGTGACGAGGTCCCGAAGGACGACGGCGACGGCAAGGACGCGCCGGGGACGTCGGAGGGCGGCAGCGGCGACGCGGCGGCTCCGGTACCGGTGCAGATCTCCGTCCCGTCGGGGAAGCTGGCCAAGAACGCCAACGGGTCCGCGATGGTGACCATCGAGGTGGGCTCCTCGGACGGCGACGTGCTGACGGTGCCCATCGCCGCGCTCCACACATCGGCCGGCGGACAGGCCAGGGTGCAGGTCGTACGGGGCGGCAAGGTCGTGGACGTCCCCGTGAAGGCGGGCCTGTCCGCGGACGGCCAGGTGGAGGTCACCCCGTCCGGTGACGACCTCGCGGCGGGCGATCCGGTGGTGGTCGGACGATGACCGGCCCGGCGCTTTCGGTGGTGCCCGACGCGGACACCGTCATCCAACTGGTCTCCGTCGACCGGACCTTCGACTCCGAACCGCCGGTGCACGCCCTGCGGGACGTGAACCTGGCCGTCCGGCGCGGCGAGCACCTGTCGATCGTCGGCCCGTCCGGTTCCGGCAAGTCGACGCTGCTCAACACCCTGGGGCTGCTGGACCGCCCCACCTCGGGCACGTACTGGCTCGACGGCGTGGAGACCAACACGCTCGGCGACCTCCAGCGCACCTCGCTGCGCGGCAGCCGGATCGGCTTCGTCTTCCAGTCCTTCCACCTGCTGCCCTACCGGACGGTGGACGAGAACGTCATGCTCGCCGAGGCCTACCGCCGGCCGCGCCCCGGGCGCGGCCGGGCCGGCCGCCGCGCCAGGGCCGAGGAGGCGCTGGGACGGGTGGGCCTGGCACACCGCACCGGCTTCCGGCCGGACCGGCTCTCCGGTGGCGAGAGGCAGCGCGTGGCGATCGCCCGGGCGCTGATGAGCGAGCCCGCGCTGCTGCTTTGCGACGAACCCACCGGCAACCTCGACAGTGAGAACACCGCGTCGGTGCTGGACCTCTTCGACCAGCTCAGCGAGCAGGGCATGACCCTGGTCGTGATCACCCACGAGGAGACGGTCAGCGCGCGGGCCGACCGCCGGGTGCGGATCAGCGACGGACGCCTCACCGAGGAGGACCGATGAGGACCCGGGTACGCGTCCCGGCCCCGGCCGCTCCGCCGATCGCCGGGCCGCCCACCGGCGGACGGAACACCGCCCGCCGGGGACGATCCCGGCGCCGCGGCAGGGCCAGGGGCGTCGAGCACCCCTGGATGGACTTCCGGGACCTGTGGACCGAGGCGCTGGCAGGGGTGCTGGCCCGTCCCACGCGCTCCGCCCTGACCACACTGGGCACCGTCCTCGGCATCACCACCCTGGTCATCACCATCGGGGTCTCGTCCACGGCGGGCAACCAGATCGTCGGCCGGTTCGACGCACTCACCGCCACCTCGGTCACGGTGGTGGTGCCCGCGCCACCGCCGTCGGCCGACCCCGTCCCGCTCGTGGACTGGTCGGGCGTCGACGCCGTCCGGCGGCTGGCCGGGGTCGACTCGGCGGCTGCCATCGCCGAATCCCAGGCGACCGCGAGCGTCCAGGTACGGGCGAACGACGTGGTGGCACCCGGGGAGGTCACCGGCCAGACCATGGCGGTCGTCGCGGCGTCCCCGACGCTGCCCGCAGCGGTGCGCGGCACGATGACCGCCGGACGCTTCTTCGACGACGGGGACGTCGCCCGGCACGGCCGGGTGGCCGTGATCGGCGACCAGGCCGCACGGCTGCTCGGCATCGCCTCGGTCAAGGACTCGCCGGCCGTCTTCCTCAAGGGCCAGGCCTACACCGTCATCGGGATCCTCGGCGGAGCCGAACGGGAACAGCAGCTCTCTGCCGCCGTGATCCTGCCGCCCACGACCGCACAGGACCAGCTCGGCCTCGGAGTGGTCACCCGGGTACTGATCAACACCGCGCTCGGCGCGGCGAACCAGGTGGCCCACCAGGCACCCATCGCGCTGGCCCCCGGAGCGCAGGACGCCCTCGCCGTCACGGCACCGCCCGACCCGGCCAAGGCACGCAAGGGTGTACAGGGCGACGTCAACGGCCTGTTCCTGGTCCTCGGACTGGTCTCGCTGGTGGTCGGGGCCATCGGCATCGCCAACGTGACACTGGTGACGGTCATCGAGCGGATCGGGGAGATCGGCCTGCGCCGCGCCCTCGGTGCCTCGCGACGCCAGGTCGCCGGCCAGTTCCTGCTGGAGTCGACCACCATCGGACTCCTCGGCGGCGTCGTCGGCGCCGCCCTGGGCATGGTCGTCGTGGTGGCCGTCTCCGCCGTCCGGGACTGGACCCCGGTCCTCGACGTCCGGCTCGCCTTCGGCGCCCCGGTCGCCGGAGCCCTCGTCGGACTCCTGGCCGGCCTCTACCCCTCCCTGCGGGCCTCCCGCATGGAACCCGTCGACGCCCTGCGGTCCTGAGACGGGTGGTCGTGGTGGGGCGGCCGTGGCGTGAGCGCGCGCTGATACACGGTTGATGCGTGACCGAGCACCAGCGGACACCCGGCGGGGCATCCGCCTCGCGCATGATGGGAGTCCCCGTACCTGCGTCCGATGGGAAGAGAGTGCCTGCTTTGGTGACAGAGGGGGCCGCCCCGGCGCCCGTGGCGGTCCTGCTCGTCGAGGACGACGAGGTGATCCGCAGATCGGTCACCATGGCACTGGAGCGCTACGGCTACCGCGTCACGTCGGCCGGTGACGGCCTGACCGGGCTCGAACTGTTCCGGGAGGGCCGCCACGACCTGCTGCTGCTCGACGTGATGCTGCCGGGCCTGGACGGGATCGGGCTGTGCCGCAGGGTCAGGGAGACCAGCATGGATCCGATCCTGATGATGTCCGCGCGCGGCGACGCCCTGGACGTCGTCTCCGGCCTGGAGGCGGGCGCCGACGACTACGTGGTCAAACCCGTGGACACCGCGGTGCTGGTGGCCCGGATCCGCTCGCTGCTGCGCCGGGCGACCTTCACCCCCGTCTCCGCCCCCGCCGCGGTCCCGCCCCCGGCGGACCCGGTGGGGCGGCCGGAGGACCCCGCCCGGCTCGTCTTCGGTGACCTGACGATCGACACCGCCGGTCTGGAGGTGTTCCGGGCGGGCGCACCCGTCGCGCTCGCCCCCACCGAACTGCGGCTGCTCCTGGAGTTCGCCGCGAACCCCGGCGTCGTGCTGGACCGGAACACCCTGCTGCGCAACGTGTGGGACTACGGCTGGGACGGCGACAGCCGCGTGGTGGACCTCTGCGTCCAGCGGCTGCGGAAGAAGATCGGAGCCGAGCGGATCGAGACCGTCCGCGGCTTCGGCTACAAGTTGCGGCGCTGAGGTGGACACCGTACGGGACCTGCTCAACTGGCGTTCGCTGCGCTGGAGGATCGCCCTCCTCGTGGCCGTGGCCTGCTGCGCGATCGCGCTGACCGTGGGGGTGCTGGTCCACCGCAGCACCCTGGAGCGGTCGATGAACGACGGCGGCGCGAAGGCCACGGAGCAGCTGGACCGGGCCGTGGCGGAGTACCGGCGCGACGGCGTGCCGCCCGACGGGCTGGAGACGTCGCCCGCCGCGATGCCCGCCGGACTGCTGGACCGGCTGCGGCACGGGCAGGGGCCGAGCACCGGGCACGCCACCTGGTACGACGGTGACAGCCCCGGGGACCACCCGGAGATGTGGGCGGCGGGAATGTACCGGGGCGGCCCGGTGGCGATGAGCACCGACATGACATCAGACCTGCTCACTCGGCGCGCCCTGGACCGGCACATGTGGAAGTACTCCCTGGCCGCGCTGGCCGTCGTCGTACCGCTGACGGCGCTCGCGGCCGAGCTGCCCAACCGCAGGCTGCGGCGCGTGGCACGGACCGCGCGCCGGATCGCGGCCGGTGACCTGGCCGCCAGGACCACGGACGGCCGCGGCGCCCGCAGCGGCGACGAGATCACCGAGATCTCGGCCACCGTCGACTCGATGGCCGACAGCCTGCTCGGGCGGCTGACGGCCGAGCAGCGCTTCACCGCCGACGTCGCCCACGAACTGCGCACCCCGCTGATGGGCCTGGTCACCGCGAGCGGGCTGCTGCCCGAAGGGGAGGCCACCGACCTGGTCCGGGACCGGGTGGGGGTGTTGCGCGACCTGGTGGAGGACCTGCTGGAGATCTCCCGGCTCGACGCCGGCGCCGAGCGGGCCGAACTCAGGCCCGTCCCGCTCACCGAGGTCGTCGAGGACGCGCTGGCCCGCACCGGACTGCGTACACGGTTCACCTGCGACGGCACCGTGTACGCACGGACCGACCCGCGCCGGGTCGACCGGATCGTGGCCAACCTCGTCGTCAACGCCCACCGGCACGGCGGCGCGCCCGTCGAGGTTGCGGTCGCGGGGACCACGGTGACCGTACGGGACCACGGCCCCGGATTCCCGCGCGAGCTGCTCGCGGACGGACCCCAGCGGTTCCGCACCGGGGCGTCGGAGCGCGGACGGGGCCACGGCCTCGGGCTGACCATCGCGCTCGGGCAGGCCCGCGTCATCGGCGCGTCGCTGTCCTTCGCCGACGCGCCCGGCGGTGGCGCCCTCGCCACCCTCCGGTTGCCCGCGGCCGACTGAGGCGCCGCGCCCGGCCGGACGGCGTTGATACACGACGGATGACCGGTCGAGCGGTGGCGGAGGCACGGTCACGGCCGCGCCGACACCGGCGCGCCCCACGGTGGGCGGTGTGCGTGAGAGCCACGCCGTGATCCCGTGGAGGTGCCCCGTGCGCCCAGTCCCCGAACGCCGCGAACGTGACACCGGTGGACCGCGGTCCACGGCGGGCCGGCCGCTCCGTGCACGGCGTATCCCCGTGCCCGTCGTGGCAGGCGCGGCCGCCCTGGTCACCCTGATCGTGCTGGGCGCGCTGGTCGTCGCCACGGGCGACGACGGTGACGGAGGCGACGGGTCCCGGACGGGCGGTCTCCTCGGCCGGCGGCCGGAGCACCGCCTCACGGTCCCGTTGCCCTGGCCGCACGAGGGGCAGGCGAGCGTGCTGGTCGAGGGGCTCGGTGACGGAGGTGACCTGGGGGACCGTGGCGCGCAGAACCCGGTGCCCATCGCCAGTGTCGCCAAGGTGATGACCGCGTACGTGATCCTGCGCGACCATCCGTTGCGCGAGGGCGCGACCGGCCCCCGTGTCACCGTCGACCGGCAGGCCGCGGACGAGTCCGTGTCCGGTGTGGAGTCCAGCGTGCCGCTCAGGCAGGGGCAGCGGCTGGGCGAACGACAGCTGCTGGAGCTGATGCTGATCCCCTCCGGCAACAACGTCGCCCGGCTACTGGCCCGTTGGGACGCTGGCTCGCAGGAGGCCTTCGTCGCCAAGATGAACCGGGCCGCCGACCACCTCGGCATGGACCGGACCACCTACACCGGGGCCAGCGGCATCGAGGCCACCACCACCAGTACCTCCGGCGACCAGCTGAAGCTGGCCCGGCAGGTCATGCGCGACCCGGTGTTCGCCGCCGTCGTCGCCCTGCCCGGCACCACCGTCCCCGGAGTGCCCGGCACCATCCTCAACACCAACACCCTGCTCGGCACGTCCGGCGTGATCGGGCTCAAGACCGGCTCCAGCACCCCCGCGGGCGGCGCCCTGATGTGGGCGGCCACCGCACCCGACCGCCGCGGACGCGGCCATCTCGCCCTCGGCGTCGTCCTCCACCAGCGTCCCGGCACCAGCCCGCAGGAGGGCCTGAACGCCGTCCTGGGCACCAGCCACACCCTGGTGGAGGGCGTACGGCGATGGGTCGCCGGGACGGACCCCGCCTCCGCGGCCGGTGCCCGGTCCGGGGACCGGTGAGCCGGCCGTGACCACTCTCCTCCGCGTACCCGGCGCCCCGCCGGAACCCGAACCCGCTCGCGGACGACGGCCGGGAAGGTGCCCCGGCATGTGGCGACGAGGACGCGTCGCCGCCGCCCTCGCGGCGTCGGCCGCCCTCGTCATGACCGGCCACACCCACGTCCCCAACGGGCCCGGCCACCTCGGCAGCCTCGTCGAGACCTTCCTGCCGTGGACCGGCCTGGCCGTACCGCTCCTGCTGCTGTGCGCGCTGCTGCGGCGCTCCGCGACCGCCGCCGTGGCCGTCCTGCTGCCCGCCGTCGTCTGGTGCTCGCTCTTCGGCGGGGCACTGGCCGACAAGCGGGCGGCCGGCGGGGACCTGACAGTCGTCTCGCACAACGCGAACGAGCAGAACCCGGACCCGGCGCGCACCGCCCGTGCCCTGGCGGCCTCCGGCGCCGACCTGGTGGCCATCGAGGAAGTGGGCGACAACGCGCAGGCGTACGGCACCGCGCTGGGCGCCGCGTACCCCTTCCGCTCGGTGCAGGGCACGGTCGGCCTGTGGAGCCGCTACCCGCTCACCGACACCCGGACGGTCGACATCGCGCCCTGGCCGCGTGCCCTGCGTGCCACCGTCCGCACCCCCAAGGGGCCCGTCGCCGTCTACGTCGCCCACCTGCTGTCCGTCCGGTTCACCCCCGTGTACGGCTTCGGTACGTCCGGACGCGACGCCGCCGCGCGCGCTCTGGCCGGCGCCCTGCGCGCCGAACCCCTGCCCCGCACCCTGCTCATGGGCGATTTCAACGGCACCACGGACGACCGGGCCCTGTCCGCGGTCACGTCCCGACTACGTTCGGTTCAGGCCGAGTCGGGTGCCGGGTTCGGGCTGACCTGGCCCGCGTCCTTCCCCGTGGCCCGGATCGACCACATCCTGGTGCGCGGTATGGAACCGCGGTCTGCCTGGACCCTCCCGGCCACGGGCAGCGATCACCTGCCGGTGGCGGCATCGGTCCGTCTGTAGGCGGGCAGGTCCACCTCCGCCCACACGACCTTGCCGCCGCCCGGCACCGGCCTGCAGCCCCATCGGCGGGACAACTGGGCCACCAGGTAGAGGCCACGGCCGTGGTCGTCCAGGGACCGTGCGCGACGCCGCCGCGGGAAGCACCCGTCGGCGTCGGACACCTCGCAGGTGAGGACCTGGTGCCGGATCAGACGCAGCACGACCGGGCCGGTGCCGTGGCGGACGGCGTTGGTGACCAGTTCGCTGACGATGAGCCTCGCCGGGTCCTCGAGCCCGTCCAGACCCCACTCCGCCAGTTGACGGGCCGTCATGTCCCGGGCCTGGCGGGCGGCGGTCCGGTCACCAGGCAGAGTGAAGGAGGCGACCTGTTCCGGGGCGAGGGAGCGGGTCCGGACCAGGAGCAGGGAGACGTCGTCGGACCCGGCCTGGCCCCGGAGGGCCTCCGTCGCGAGGCCACAGAGGTCCTCCAGGGACCGGCCCGGCCGGGCGAGGGCGGTGCCCAGGCGGCGCATGCCTTCCTCGATGTCGTGGTCCCGGTTCTCGACCAGGCCGTCGGTGTACAGGGCGATGAGGCTCCCCTCGGGCAGCTCCACCTCCACGGCCTCGAACGGGTCTCCCAGCCCGATGCCCAGCGGTGCCCCGGTGGGCAGGTCGGGGAAGGTGACCCGGCCCTGCGGGTCGACGATGACGGGCGGAGGGTGACCGGCCCCCGCCATGGTGCAGCGGCGGGTGGCGGGGTCGTAGACGGCGTACAGGCAGGTGGCGCCCATGACCGCCGGGGTCGCGTGGTCGTCGCCCTCCGCCAGCCGCTGGAGGGTGTCGTCGAGGCGGGTCAGCAGTTCGTCGGGGGGCAGCTCCATGTCGGCCAGCGTGTGGACGGCGGTGCGGAGCCTGCCCATGGTCGCTGCGGCGTGCAGGCCGTGCCCGACGACGTCGCCGACGACGAGGGCGACCCGGGCGCCCGACAGGGGGATCACGTCGAACCAGTCGCCGCCGACGCAGTGGTCCACATCGGCGGGCAGGTAGCGCGATGCCGTCTCGACCGCTGCTCCGCCCTTCAACTGGCGGGGCAACAGCGTGCGTTGCAGGGTGAGGGCCGCGGTGTGCTCGCGGGCGTACTGGCGTGCGTTGTCCAGCGACAGGGCGGCGCGGCCGACGAGCTCTTCGGCCAGCAGCAGGTCGACGTCCTGGAACGGCGTCTGATTCTCCGTGCGGACGAACAACGCCGTTCCCAGCAGCGTGCGCCGCGCCCGGATGGGCACGATCATGATCGAGTGCACGCCATTGCCGCGGAGCCGGTGCGCCAGCTCCGGCGCGGTGTCGAGCCACGTGCCGGGAGCGGTGTCGAGCGTCGGCTCCAGGCGGGACCTGCCGGTACGCAGCACGTCGGTGAGGGGCGAGACCAGGGGCACACCGATCGGTTCACCGCGCAGCCAGGGGGACTCGGGGACCCCGGGGTGGATCGAGGCGAGCCCGGCACGCCGGAAACCGGGCAGGCGCCTGCCCTCGGCGCCGACACGGACGGGAGGGCCCTCACCGAACGAGACCGACAGCTCCAGGTCCACGGCGACGTAGTCGGCGAGCAGGGGCACGGCGAGGTCGGCCAGCTCCTGGGCGGCCTGCATCACGTCCAGGGTGCTCCCGAGCCGCGCACCGGCCTCGCCGAGGACGGCGAGGCGCTCGTGAGCCCGTCGGCCCTCGACGACGTCCGCGCTGATGACGCACACTCCCAGTGCCTGGTCGTCCGCGTCCAGGAGGCACTGACAGGACACCGCGAACGGCCGCTCCCGGCCCGGAGCCGTCGGGAGCCAGGTGCGGTACTCGTGGACCCTGGACGTACCGCTCCGCAGCACCTGCCGCATCAGCGCCTCGATGGCCCGCGCCTCGGCGCCGGACCGGATGTCGGGGAACCGGCGCCCGAGGCGCCGGTCCCGGGGAAGGGCGTCGTGGCTCTCCATCGTGTCGTTCACGCCGGTGCACCGCAGTTGCCGATCACGGATGATGACGCCGATCGGCGCGCGGGTCAGCAGCGATCCCCGCACCGACTCGCTGATGGAGCCGGCGGACGAGGTGCCGCCATTGATCAGGGAGGCGAGCCACTGCGTCTCGCCGTCATGCCCCTGCACCCTGGAGATCCGCAGCGTGGTGTCGACCACGCGGCCGTCCCGGTGGCGCACCGCCGTCACGCCCGGCCAGCCGTTCCGGGCGCGGCACTGCTCGACGAAGGCCGACATCGACGGCGCCGACCCGTACGACGGCAGCACGTGGGCGGCCGACCGGCCCACCATGTCGCCCGCGGAGAGTCCGACGAGCTGCCGGGCGGCCTGCGTCCATCCGACCACGGTCCCCCGCTCGTCGAGCAGGGCGATGGCGGTGTCGGATATCTCGGCCGTGTTCAGCTGTTTGCCAAGAGACATGTCGGGGCTGAATGTGGTCGCCAAGTGGCTGCCCTCGGATGGATGGGGGATGGGTACGACAGGGGCGCGGAGCTTTTTTGCCCCGTTTTCAACAGTTGACCGGGAAAGCATCCGTTTTGTGACAGCCCCCTGCGGGCAGCGCCATGACCTGCGGATTTTTCGCTCTCGCGCCTGGTGCCGTGACCCTCACGCTGTCGCGCGGACCAAGAGCAGGGCCACGTCATCGGTTCCGGCGGTGTTTTCCGCGGAGTGCCGCATGAGTGTGTCCGCGAGGCTCTCGGCGGCTTGGTCCCCGGACCGTGTGAGGTGGTCGGCGAGGTCGTCGATGGCATCGCCGATGTCGGTTCCCGGAGACTCGACGAGTCCGTCGGTGTACAGGGCGAGGAGTGTGCCGGGGGGGAAGGGGATGTCGGTGGAGGCGTAATCGGCGTCGGGATCGATGCCCAGGAGGAGCCCGGCGGGCAGGCGCAGGACGTCGGTGTGGCCGTCCGGGTGCCGCACCAGGGGTGGCGGGTGGCCTGCGGTGGACAGGTGGGCGCGGTGGTGGTCCAGGTCGAGGTGGACGTACAGGCAACTGGTGAACAGACCTGGGTCCAGGTCGGCGATGAGGCGGTTGGCGCAGACCAGGACCTCATCCGGCAGGGGACCGGCGGTGGCATGGGAGTGGATGGCGGCACGGATCTGCCCCATGAGGGCGGCGGCGCTGACGCTGTGGCCCTGTACGTCGCCGATGACGGCAGCCGCACCCCTGGAATTGCAGCGGATGAGGTCGTAGAAGTCGCCACCGACTTCCATGCCGCGGCCGGCTTGCCGGTAGCGGGCGGCGACCTCCAGTCCGGGGATGCGGGGCAGCGCACGGGGGAGCAGGCAGTGCTGGAGACTGTGCGCGAGGTGGTGCTTGGTGTCGTAGAGCCGGGCGCGGTCCAGGGCCTGGCCGATGAGGCCGGCCAAGGCGGTCAAGGCGGCCCGTTCGGCTTGGGGGAAGGCGCGGGGCTGGTCGTAGGACAGCACGAGGGTGCCGACAGGGCGTCCGCTCGTGATCAGCGGCAGGAACGCCCAGGCATCGCGGGAACCGTAGCGGACGGCCTCGGGATAGGCCCGCTGGAAGTCGTCGAAGCTGACGAAGAAACTGGGCACACCGCTGGTCAGAGCCTGCGCGGGCGGGGTGAGGGAAGCGAGGGCGGCACCGTCGTACCGGTCGATGAAGTCGGCGGTGTAACCGCGGTGGCCGATGATGGAGAGGCGGCCTTCCTCGATCGTCATCAGGACCAGACCCCGCGCGCCGAACGCGGGCACCAACTGATCGCAGACCAGGTCGACCACGTCTTGGGTGCCGACCGCCTGTGTGAGGGTCGCCGCGAGGTGCATCAGCTGGTGGTGCCCCGGGGACGCGGCATATTCCGCCGACGGCGCCCCGGCGGATCGGGTGGTGTTCTCCGGGGCGGTCTGGGCAGGGAGGATGTGGACGCTGAGCCCGCAGGCGTCCGGATAGAGCTGGAAAGACAGCCAGAGGTCCGGGGGGCGCAGCGCGGTGAACGTCGTGGGCTGCCGGCTGAGCACCGCGGCGCGGTAACGGTCCCCGAAGGCCGGCTGGTGCAGCCATGGCAGCGATTCCCAGGGCCGGGTGCCCATCAAACCCGTGGCGCCGGTGCCCAGGAGATCGGTTGCGGCGGCGTTGATGAAGGTGATCCGGCCGTCCAGGTCCAGTGCGCAGCAGCCGATGGGCAGGCGCTCGGAGAACTCCACTGCCGCCAGGGCCTCCGCCCATCCCGGGGTACCGGTGCGCATCGGCGCCAGGACCTCGGGGTCGTCATCGGGCAGCACGGGCTCGCCTTGGTCGGCGGCTTGCTGCAGCAGCTGACCGGCGTGGTGGCAGAAGGCGTTGATCACCTCCCTTTCCCGCGGCTGAAGGTCCGGCGAATGCCACAGTGGCCACAGCAGGGCGCTGCCGCCCCAGGCGCTGGCGTGATGGATGATGGGAACGGCGGCCAGCATGAAGTCGTAGGGCACCACCAGCCCGACATTGGGATAACGGCGAGCCATCTCCTGTCGACTGGCCAGCCAGACGAGGCGGCGTTCGCGGATGGCGTCCGTCACCGGCGAGTGCATGTCGGTGGCGACACGGGTCCACGGGGCGGCGATCCGCCGGGACGCACCCGTGATCACGGCCAGTTGCTGTGCCTGCCCGCCCGGAAGCGACAGGTACAGCAACCCGACCGACCCTCCGGTGTCATGCACCATGCGGCCGAAGGACCCTTTCAGGTCTTCCCAGCATTGGGCGGCGAAAGAAGCAGGCATCCGCACGGCACTCACTTCCCTCCGGTGGTCCCACGAGTGGGCCGGCCGTGTTCGGGGCGAGCACGAGGCGCTTCTCCCTCGCCCGGGCCCTCACCCGACTGTGTCCGGCTGGACGAGCGCCGGCATGTGCCGCGCCGGGTCGGCCCCTCATCTGCCGGGTCCGTGCCGGCCTGATGAACGGACGCCCGGACTCTCTTCGGCACCTCTGATGTACCGGCCCGTTCTCGCCTCGGATACCCATTTGGTGCAAAGGCATGCAATTGTGTCCCTTCCGCCTGCACGGCGGGGCGCCGGTCTGGGTCCGAGTGGCGTAGACGGCACCCGCGTGGGCGCGGCTCTCGCCGCCGGCGGTGGGGACGAACCCGGTTGGCGGCGCAATGGCTTCTGAGCCCCCAAGCCCAGAGGGGTCACGGGTCCGGCGCGTCCCTCCGTGGGCGCCGTCGCTGCTTGCCCCGTGATCGCCGCATCCTGCGCAGCCGGAGGGCGAGGAGCAGGGCCGAAACGCCGAACAGGACGGCGGTGACGGCCAGCCACCGGCCGAGGTAGACGGCGTCGGTGAGTCCTGTGGCGCCCGGGTAGGGGGCGGGCAGGCGGAGGATCAGGGGGAACCAGACCAGGAGGAGTACGCCGGACAGGAAGGCGGGCACGCGGAGGTGGTTGATCCACGCCCGTGCCGGCATGACCCGGGCACGGTGCCGCAGTACCGAGCGGGCCGAGAGGTCGGCGAGGGAGTACAGCGGCAGCAGGATCAGGTCGTGCAGGACCGCCGCACCCACCAGCCAGATCGCGACCTCGACGGGCCGGCCGGTGAACAGGCGTAGGCAGGCGTAGCCGGTGACGGCCAGGGAGCAGAGCAGGACGAGCAGGTGCAGGGGGGTGGCGCCGTACCAGCGCAGGCAGCGGGCCATGGTCAGGTCCGGAAGGTGAGTCGGTGCACCCACTTGGTGTTGTTGACCCCGGGGTTGGCCGGCACGATGACGCGCGCCGGGTAGCCGTGGTCCATGGACAGGTCCGCTCCGTTGACCCGCAGGGCGAGCAGGGCCCTCGGGTCGTGGATCTGGTTCCCGCGGAGCATCACCGAGCGGTACGGTCCCGAGGGCTGGACGGACTCGACCAGCACGCTCCCGGCGCCGGGCAGACCGCTCAACGCCGCGAGGTCGGCGAGCCGCAGGCCCTCCCAGCGCTGGTCGGTGGTGGACCAGCCCTCCACGCAGGCGATCGGCAGGGCCGCGCTGTGCCGTGGCATCGCGCCCAACTGCTCGCGGGAGAGGACCAGGGGCCGTCCGACGCCGTGCACCTCGAGCCGCCAGGAGGGGCCGACGAGCTCCGGGGTCACGCCGACGGACGCGGCCGTCTTGTTGATCTGGAAGGCGTTGGGTCCGCTGCCCGGGTCCCGATCGTGCGGGGCGAGCAGCGCCGTGCCGCGCAGCCGGCCGCCGGTGCTCTGCCCTGCCGTGACCGCCAGCAGCAGGAGCGATCCGGCGCCGACCATTCCCACGGCGCCCCGCCGGCTCATGGTGGCGGCGACCGGTGCGACCGGCACCAGGCCGTCGGCATCGGGAGGTTCGGGCCGGGTGCCGGCGACGCCGATGCGCAGTTCCCGGAGGGGATCGCGACTGCGCAGGGCGCGCGTCATCCGGCGGAGCCTCAGGCTCACGTGGACGGCGAACGCGGCGATGAACACCCAGGCGCCGTAGAAGTGCAGGGTGTAGAAGGAGCCGGGGAAGACGTAGAACAACTGGACGTTGAAGATCCCGGTCACGAACTCGAAGATGACGCCGCCCACCAAGAGGAGCAGCGACAGCCGTTCGAGCGCCTGGGCGACCGATCGCAGCGGCGGCCATGCGAAGAGCTTGGGGATGACCGACCACAACTTGGCCAGCACGACCGGCACGAGAGCGACGCCGAGCGTCACGTGAACGCCCTGGGTCAGCCGGTAGAGCCAGTAGGGGTGGGTGGGCCAGTCGAAGAGGTAGAAGCCCAGCAGTCCCTTGTCCGGGGTCTGGTCGTTGAGCGGGCCCAGATCCGGGTTGTACGCGGCGTAGGAGAGCGCGCCGGTCACGAACACCACCGGGATGCCGAACAGCAGCACCAGACCGAAGACCGAGGTCAGCCACGGCCCCCGGATCGGGCTGCGCCAGAATTCCGGACGGAAGGGACCCGGAGGTCCGGCGGCCGCCGCCACGCGCCGTGCGACGTCCCTCGCGCGTTCGACCGCCGATGCGGTGAACTCCCTCAGCGGCCGTCGTGGAGGTGCCTGGCGCTCCTTGGGACGACCTTGAGGTGCGCCCGAGCCGGACGGTGACGGCTGATCGTGGTCGCGCATCGACTGACCCTCCGCTGCCAGGGCGCGTGCCGGGGGGGCAACGGCCGTGATCTCGCACCCACACATAGCCTGACCTCGGCCGTCTGTCGTCCCGCCACCACCGGGGACCGTGAAATACCAGCCGAAGAGGCGTGCCCACGGCGCAGGTGAGCGTCGGGGCGCCTCGCGTCGGCGGGGCCCGGCAACCGGGAGTGGATGTCCCTGTTCCGTAAGGGGTCGGGGCGTTCCGCGGCGGCCTTGCGGCGGCTGTGATGGGAGGCATGAGATCGCGCTTGTTTCCGCCGGTGTTCACCGGCAGGCTCCATGATCCCCGCACGGCGACCTCGATCGGACGGTGGCTCGGACTCGCCTTCACGGTGTGCTTCGTCACCGGCCTGATCAGCCACGTGCTGCAGCATCCGCCCACGTGGTCGGCCGGTGGTCTGCCGACCCGCCCGGTGTGGGGGTACCGGCTGACGCAGGGGCTGCACGTCGCCTCGGGTGTCGCGGCGGTTCCGCTGTTGCTGGCGAAGTTGTGGACGGTCTACCCGCGGCTGTTCTCCTGGCCGCCGGTGCGGTCGGTGCGGCACGCGCTGGAGCGGCTGTCGGTGGCGGCGCTGGTGGCGGCGGCCGTGTTCGAAGTCGCCACCGGCCTGCTGAACACCGCGCAGTGGTATCCGTGGCCGTTCTCGTTCGTGCCGGTGCACTACGCCGTGGCCTGGCTGCTCACCGGATCGCTCGTGCTGCACGTCGCGGTCAAGGCCCCGGAGATCCGCGCCCACTGGACGTGGCGGTCGCGGGGAACCCTGGCGCTGCCCCAGGAGGACGGGGCCGACCGGCGCTCGCTGCTCACTGCCGTGGCGGCGGCGGTCGGCGTGGTCACCGTGACCACGGTGGGACAGTCCTTCACCCCGCTCAAGGGCCTCATCCTGCTGGCTCCGCGCCATCCGGACCACGGGCCGAACGGCCTGCCGGTCAACCGCACCGCTGCCGCGGCCGGAGTCGGGCTGATCGTGGCCGGCCGCTATCGGCTGATGGTTGCCGGGCCGCGGCCGCGCACGCTGACACTGGATGAGCTGAGGGACCTCCCGCAGTACGAGGCGGAGTTGCCGATCGCCTGTGTGGAGGGCTGGAGCAAGACGGCGCACTGGACGGGGGTGCGGGTCATGGACCTCCTGGACCTCGTGGAGGCTCCACCCCACGCCCGGGTGCGGGTGGTGTCCCTGCAGACGCGGGGCGGCTACCGGGTCTCCGAGATGGGGCACGAGTACGCCCGCGACCCGCTGACCCTGCTCGCCCTGCGCCTCAACGGCGAGGAACTCAGCCCCGACCACGGCTACCCGGCGCGTCTCATCGCCCCGAACCGGCCCGGTGTGCTGCAGACCAAATGGGTCGGCCGACTGGAGGTGGTGTCATGAAGGTGGGCGTGACGCGGCGGCTCACGGGCGCGGCCGGTCTGGTGCTGGCGGGAGTGGGCGCCTACCAGCTGCTGGGTATGGGCGACCTGACGGGCGTTCTGATCTGGCTCGGCGGCGCGGTGGTGCTGCACGACGTGCTCATCGCGCCACTGGTGCTGCTCATCGGCTCGGTGCTGGTCCGTGGGGGCGGGCGCGGCCCCCTCCGCGGGGCACTGCTCGTCGCGGGCGCTGTGACGGCGGTCGCCCTGCCGGTGGCGCTGCGCCCGGGGAAGCCGGCCAACTCCTCGGTCCTGCCGCTGGACTACCCGCGCAACTGGCTGCTCACGCTGGCGGCGGTGACGGTGGTCACGGCCCTCGTGCTGGTTGCGCGGGGTGTCTCCCGTGGCCGTCGGCCACGGCGCGCGGTGGGAAGGCTTACGAACCGCTGACGTGTCGGCGCCGTACGGTCCCCGACGGGGTCGGTGGCCGTACGGTCGGCACATGTTGATCCTGGTCACCGGAGGTGCGGGCTTCATCGGCTCGCACGTCGTCAGCGTCTTCACCGGCTCCGGGCACGAGGTGCGCGTGCTCGACGCCCTGCTGCCCGCCGCGCACCGTACGCCCCCGCCGGTCCCCGACGGGGTGGACTGGAGGCACGCGGACGTCCGTGACGCGGCGGCGGTGTCGGAGGCCCTGCGGGGTGTCGATGCCGTCTGCCATCAGGCGGCGATGGTCGGCCTCGGCAAGGACTTCGCCGACGCACCCGCCTACGTGGGCTGCAACGATCTGGGCACCGCGGTGCTCCTGGCCGGCATGGCCGGGGCGGGAGTGAGGTCTTTGCTGCTCGCGAGTTCGATGGTGGTCTACGGCGAGGGACGGTACGAGTGCCCGTCGCACGGTGTCGTGGGTCCGGGACCGCGCGAGGTGGCCGACTTGCGGGCGGGACGCTTCGAACCACCCTGTCCGAAGTGCGGCGAACCGCTGGCGTCCGGGCTGGTGGACGAGGACGCCCCGCTCGACCCGCGCAACGTGTACGCCGCCACGAAGCTGACGCAGGAGCACCTCGCCTCCGCCTGGGCGCGCGCGGTGGGCGGACGGGTGATCGCGTTGCGGTACCACAACGTGTACGGGCCGGGGATGCCGCGGGACACCCCGTACGCCGGGGTCGCGTCGCTGTTCCGGTCCGCGCTGGAGCGCGGTGAGGCGCCACGTGTGTTCGAGGACGGTGGCCAGCGTCGTGACTTCGTCCACGTACGGGACGTGGCCGGGGCCAACCTCGCGGCCCTGGACGGACTGCCCGGTCTGCCGGAGGGGACCGCGAGGCCGTACAACGTCGGTAGCGGTGAGCCCCACACGGTGGGGGAGATGGCCGCTGCCCTGGCCGGGGCGCACGGTACGCGGGTGCCGGTGGTCACGGGCGAGTACCGGCTCGGCGACGTCCGCCACATCACCGCCTCCTCGCGCAGGCTGCGTGAAGAACTGGGCTGGAAGCCCCGGGTGGCCTTCGCGGATGGGATGGCGGAGTTCGCGACGGCCCCGCTGCGAAGCGGCTGACCTGTCAGCCCGGCCGCCGGTCGCCTCAGGCCGCGGCGGGCAGCCGGACCTCGAAGCGGCAACCGCCGGGGACGTTGCGCACCGCCGCCCGGCCCTTGTGGGCCTCCACGATCCCCCGGACGATCGCCAGGCCCAGACCCGCTCCGGCGGGCGGGGTCCGTGCGTCGGTGCCGCGCCAGCCGGTGTCGAAGACACGGGGCAGGTCCTCCGCGGGGATGCCGCCGCAGCCGTCCGTCACCGACACGACGACGCTGTTCGCCTCCCGGCGGGCGGAGACCGCGATCGTGCCGTCGGCCGGAGTCCGGTGGATGGCGTTGACGAGCAGGTTGGCCAGTACACGGGACATCTCGCGTCCATCGACCTCGACCGGGACCCGCTCGACCCCGTCCCCGACGATCCGCACACCGTGCTGCTTCGCGAGGGTGGCCGTGCCCGCGAGCGCGTCGCCGACGAGGTCGTAGACCGACATGCGGGTGGTGTTCAGGGCGAGGACGCCGGCCTGGATTCGGGAGAGCTCGAAGAGGTCGCCGACCATACCGCTCATGCGCTCGACCTCCGCGCGGATGCGGGCGTGGTACAGGCTCGGGTCGTCGACCATGCCGTCCTCCAGGGCCTCGGTCATGGCCTGCAGTCCGGCGAGCGGGGTGCGCAGGTCGTGGGAGATCCATGCGACCAGTTCGCGGCGGGATTCCTCCAGGGCCCTCTCCCGCTCCCTGGACGCGGCGAGCTTGGCGCTGGTGGCGGCCAGTTCACGACCTAGTTCGGCGAGTTCGGCGGTGGGTGCGGCGGCGGGCGCAGTGAAACCGCCACCGTCGCCGAGGGCGCGGGTGGCCTCGGCGAGGGCCCGGCTGCCGCGGACCACGCCGCGGCCGAGCGCGAGCGCCACCGCGAGTGAGACGACCGCGGCGATGGAGCAGACCATGGTCACGACCCACAGGTCGTGGTCGGACAGGAACATGGCCCAGGACACCAGCATGGTTCCGCCGAGCATCGCCGCGACCGTGACGGCGGCGACCACCGCCAGGGACACCGCGACCGAGCGGTTGCGCAGCAGCCGCAGAACACCCGTGCCGAGCAGGCCGGCACAGGCCGCACCGATGGCCGCGTAGGCCACGATGAGGAGGGTGTCATGCACCATCGGGGGCTCCCTCGTCCGGGGTCGGAGGGTCGAACCGGTAACCCACGCCCCACACGGTGCTGATCAGGCGAGGGTGTGCCGGGTCGTCCTCGACCTTCTCGCGCAGCCGCCGGACGTGGACGGTGACCGTCGACAGGTCGCCGAACTCCCAGCCCCACACCCGGCGCATCAACTCCTCCCGGCCGGCGGCCCGCCCGGGATTGCGCAGGAAGAACTCCAGCAGATCGAACTCGCGGATCGTCAGGGCGAGTTCGGAGCCGTGCCGCGTGACACGGCGAGCGCCGGGGTCCAGGGCGAGGGCGCCGGCCCGCAGCCCGGATCCGGCCGGGGCTGCCCGGGTGGCCTGGTCTCCCGTACGGCGCAGCACCGACTCCACCCTGAGCACGAGTTCGCGGGGGCTGAAGGGCTTGGTGACGTAGTCGTCCGCCCCGACCTCCAGGCCGAGGATGCGGTCCTCCTCGTCGCCGCGCGCCGTCAGCATGATCACGGGGATCGGCCCGTTGTCGCGGATGCGGCGGCAGACCTCGAGACCGTCCATTCCGGGAAGCATCAGGTCCAGGACGACCAGGTCAGGGGCCCGGACGGCGGCCAGGGCCACGGCGGCGGGTCCGTCGACGGCCACGTCGACGTCGAAGCCGGCCCGGTTCAGGTAGCCGACGACGACTTCGGAGACGGTGGCGTCGTCGTCCACGACGAGTACGTGTTTCACGTCACCGAGTGTGGCACCCGGCCTTCGGCCGACGGTGGGAGCGGGGGCGGACGTCAGGGATCTGTAAGGTGGCCATATCCCTTTTGGGCCTTTTGTCTCCGTAGGGTGAGTGGGGTGATCGAGACAACCCCTTCTCCTTCCGCCCCGGTGGACGTGGTGCTGCCCTGCCTCGACGAGGCCGAGGCCCTGCCGTGGGTGCTGGAACGCGTCCCTTCCGGCTGGCGCGCGATCGTCGTCGACAACGGGTCCACCGACGGCTCGGCGGACATCGCCCGCGCCCTCGGGGCGCACGTGGTCCATGAACCGCGGCGTGGTTTCGGTGCCGCCTGCCACGCGGGGCTCACCGCCGCGACGGCCGACGTCGTCTGCTTCTGCGACTGCGACGCCTCCCTCGACCCCGCGCTGCTGCCCGCCCTCGCCGGACCCGTCCTGGACGGCGTGGCCGACCTCGCCCTCGGCCGGCGCAGGCCCGTCACGCGCGGCGCCTGGCCCCTGCACGCCCGGCTGGCCAACCTGGAGCTGGCCCGACTGGTCCGCCGGCGCACCGGCCTGCGCCTCCACGACCTCGGACCGATGCGCGCCGCCCGCCGCGAGCCCCTGCTCGCCCTGGGCCTGACCGACCGTCGGTCCGGCTACCCGTTGCAGATGGTGGTCCGCGCCGCCGACGCGGGCTGGCGGGTGGAGGAGACGGATGTGCCGTACCACCTGCGCACGGGCCGCTCCAAGGTCACCGGCACCTGGCGCGGTACCTGGCACGCGGTACGGGACATGCGTTCGGTCCTCGCCGAACCCCCCGCCGCCGACCCGGCGCCCGCGGCGACCGCCCGGGGAACCGGACGATGAGCCCCCGCCACCCGGCCGGGAGCCCGGCCACGCTGCTGGTCATCGCCAAGGAACCCGTGCCGGGGCGGGTCAAGACACGGCTCACCCCGCCCTACACGCCCCTGGAGGCGGCCACCCTCGCGGAGGCCGCCCTCGCCGACACGCTGCACACGGTGCTCAAGGCTCCCGCTCGGCGTCGCGTCCTCGTTCTCGACGGCGCTCCCGGGCCCTGGCTGCCGCCCGGCTTCGACGTCGTGCGCCAGGAGACCGGCGGCCTGGACGAGCGGATCGCGGCAGCCTTCGCCCGCTGCGATCGCGGACCGGCTCTCCTGGTCGGCATGGACACCCCGCAACTGACCGTGGAACACCTCACGGAGGCCGGACGCGACGGCCACGACGCCTGGTTCGGCCCGGCCGAGGACGGCGGCTTCTGGGCGCTGGGACTCGCCGAGCCGAGGCGCGCCGCAGCCCTCGTACGGGGCGTTCCGATGTCCACCGAGCACACCGGTGCGACGCAGCGGCGCCGGCTCGTCGAGGCGGGGCTCAGCGTGGGCGACCTGCCGGTGCTGCGCGATGTGGACACCGCCGCCGACGCCGCCGCGGTCGCCGCGTGCTGCCCGCCCGGCTCACGCTTCGCCACCACGCTGAACTCGCTCGCGGAGACGGGCCGGTGAGCGGCACGGCAGCCGGTTCGGATCCCGCGCTCGCCGAGCGGACGCCGCGGACCGCGGCCGGCTGGAACACCCGGACGGTGGCCCGGCCCGCCGGTCTCCCCGCACAGGCGCAGCCAGGCGAACCGTGGACGGACGACCCCTACGCCCACGCCCTGCGCACGGGTCGAGGCCCGCTCTTCCTGCGCCGCCTGTCGCCACCGGCCCCTCCGGCGCCACCGGACGGCGCCGGAGGGGAAGGAGACCTGCTGCCGCTGGACGTCGAACGCTGGTGCGCCGCTCCCGACGCCGCCGACGCCGCCGTCCTGAACCGCTGCACCGGCCCCGTCCTCGACGTGGGTTGCGGACCGGGACGTCTGGTCGCCGCCCTCGCCGTCCGGGGCGTGCGGGCACTCGGCGTGGACGTGAGCCCGGCCGCGGTGGCCCGGACCCGGCAACACGGGGGTTCCGCCGTGCGCCGGTCCGTCTTCGACCGCCTGCCGGGGGAGGGGCGTTGGGGCAGCGTCCTGCTGATGGACGGCAACGTCGGCATCGGCGGCGACCCGTTCGCCCTCCTCACCCGCCTGCGCGCCCTGGTTGCGCCGGGTGGACGCCTCCTGGCGGAGGCCGCGCCGCACGACGAGGACGAGCGCCTGACCGTTCGGGTCGAGGACGGCCACGGCCGGTACGGCCGCCCGTTCCCCTGGGCCCGCCTCGGCACCACCGTCCTGCTGCGCACCGCCGAGGCCGCGGGCTGGATCCCGGCCGGCCGGTGGACCGCCGAAGGCCGCGCGTTCGTGGAACTCCACCGCCCGCGGTCCGGCCATCGCGCCGAGCCCCCCACGGCCACCGGAGGGCCCGGACGACCATGAGCGACACGACCGCCGCACAGGACCAGTCGCCGCAGCCGCCGTCCCGTCCGACCGAGGCGCCCGTCAACCGCGCACCGGCCCGTGCCCGCACCGTCGCCGTCGCGGTTCTCCTCGCCGCACTGACCGTCGTCGTCATCGGCACCCTCCGCGCGGGCGACAGCCAGAACGAACCGGGCCGCCTGTTGGCCGGATACGCCGCCGCATGGACGCTGTTCGCCGCCTCGGCATGGGCCGTTCGCAAGGTGCCGGCACGCGCCGCCACCGCACTGGTCCTGGCCGGGGCGGCCGCCGTGGCGCTGGCCGGACTCGCCGCACCACCCCGCACCAGCACCGACATGTACCGCTACGCCTGGGACGGCCGCGTCCAGGCAGCGGGGATCTCCCCCTACGCCCATCCCCCCGCCGCAGCGGAACTCGCCAAGCTGCGCGACGACTGGCTTTTCCCCGCCAGGGGTTCCTGCCGGGGCTGGGGACTGACCCGAACGGGCAGTGGTCTGTGCGCCCGCATCAACCGCCCGACCGTCCCGACCATCTACCCGCCCGTCGCCGAAGGCTGGTTCGTCACCGTCCACGTCCTGTCTCCGCCCGGCACCCGCCACAAGCCGCTCCAAGTAGGCGGCGCCGTCGTGGCGTTCGCCACCACCGTGGCACTGCTCGCGGTGCTGCGCCGGCGCGGCGACCCGCACGGGGCCCCGGCCCGCACCGCTCTGTGGGCGTGGTGCCCGGCCGTCCCCTTCGAGGCGGTCGACAACGCCCACGTCGACACCCTCGGTGTCCTGCTGACCGTGCTCGCCCTCGGTACCGCCGGCGCGGGCGCCCGCCGAGGAGGACTGCTCGGCGCCGCCGTCGCCGTGAAACTGCTGCCGCTCCTGACGCTGCCCGGCGCACTGTCCGGGGAGCGCAGTCCGGCCCGCATCCTGCGCACGGTGTCGGCGGCGGTCGCCGTGGTCGCGCTCGCCTACCTGCCGTACGTCGCCGCGTCAGGCACGGGCGTCCTGGGCTACCTGCCCGGCTACCTGCAGGAGGAGGGATACGAACCCGGTGACGTGCACCGCTTCGCCCTGCTGCGTCTGCTGCTCCCGGACGCCGCCGCAGGAGTGGTCGTCCTCGTGCTGCTCGCACTGCTGGCCCTGTACGTATGGTGGCGCGGCGACCCGACCCGCCCCTGGCGCGGGGCGCTGCTGCTGACCGGTACGGCGCTGCTGCTGGTCTCGCCCAACTACCCCTGGTACGCGCTGCTCGTCGTCGGCCTCGTCGCGCTCGACGGCCGCTGGGAGTGGCTGGCCGTCACCCTCGCCGGCACCGTCCTCTACCTCGGGGGCCGGTTGCTGCCGGGCGTCCCTCTCCAGGCGTGGGCCTACGGCACGGCCGCCGTGTGCGTCGCGTGCGGGGCCTGCCTGCGCGCGGCCCCGGCAGAGCGACTCCTGGACAGGCGTCGGCCGAGCACCTGATGTGCCTCGCCCCGGGGCGCGTGCGACTGCCCGCTCGGTCAGCTGACCGCTTCTTCGGTGCGGTCGGTGTCCCAGCGGGTGTGGTGGCTGCCGGGGCGGTCGGTGCGGTGGTAGGTGTGGGCGCCGAAGTAGTCGCGTTGTGCCTGGGTGAGGGCGGCGGGCAGGCGGGGGGTGCGCAGGGTGTCGTAGTGGGCGAGGGCGGCGGCGAAGGCGGGGGCGGGGAGGCCGTCGCGGGTGGCGTGGGCGACGGCCAGGCGCCAGGGGAGTTGGGCGTCGCCGACCTCCCTGGCGAAGCCGGGGTCGGCGAGGAGGCTGGGCAGGGCGGGGTCGGTGGTGTAGGCGTCGCGGACGCGGTCGAGGAAGGCGGCGCGGATGATGCACCCGGCGCGCCACACTGAGGCGACGGTGGCGAGGTCGGTGTTCCAGCCGTAGGCGCGGCTCGCGGCCTGGATCTGGTGGAGGCCCTGGGCGTAGGAGATGACCTTGGAGGCGTACAGGGCCTGTTCGACCTGGTCGGTGAAGCGGGCGGCGTCGCGTGCGCCGAGGACGGTGGGGGTGGGGCCGGGCAGGGTGGGGCCGGTGGCGCGTAGGGCGGTGTGGCCGGACAGGGAGCGGGCGAAGACGGCCTGGGCGATGCCGGAGACGGGGATGCCGAGGTCGAGGGCGCTCTGCACGGTCCAGCGTCCGGTCCCCTTCTGCTCGGCGGCGTCGGCGATGACGTCGATGAAGGGGAGGCCGGTGTCGGTGTCGTGGTGGGCGAGGATGTCGGCGGTGATCTCGATGAGGTAGGAGTTCAGGCGGCCGGTGTTCCACTGGCGGAAGACGTCGGCGATCCGAGCGGGTTCCCATCCGGTGGTGTGGCGCAGCAGGTGGTAGGCCTCGGCGATGAGTTGCATGTCGGCGTACTCGATGCCGTTGTGGACCATTTTGACGAAGTGGCCGGCGCCGTCGGGGCCGAGGTGGGCAACGGCTGGGGTGCCGTCGGGGGTGGTGGCTGCGATGTCGGTCAGGACGGGGGCCAGGAGCCGGTAGGCCTGCGGTGAGCCGCCGGGCATGATGCTGGGGCCGTTCAGGGCGCCTTCCTCGCCGCCGGAGATGCCGGTGCCCAGGAAGTGGATGCCGCGCTCTTGCAGGGTGGCTTCGCGGCGGCGGGTGTCGGCGAAGTGGGCGTTGCCGCCGTCGACGATGACGTCACCGGGCTCGAGCAGCGGTGCGTATTCGGCGATGACGTCGTCGGTGGGCTTGCCGGCCTGCACCATGATGATCAGCCGCCGGGGGCGTTGCAGTGCGGCGACCATCTCCTCGGCGGAGTCCGCCGCGATGAAGGTGCCCTCGTGACCGAAGCCGTCGACCAGGGCCCGGGTCCGGGCTGAGGTGCGGTTGTGTACGGCCACGGTGTAGCCGTGACGGGCCAGATTGCGGGCGAGGTTGCGGCCCATCACTGCGAGGCCGGTGACGCCGATCTGTGCGGTGGGGAACATGAGTCGTCCTTCGAGTTTCTGACGGGCTGTCTGCGGTGCGACGCGCGAAGTCGTCTCTGGGCGGGCAGGCCACCGCCGGCTCGGGCCGGCTGCCGGCGGTGGCCATGACGCGGACCCTTTGGTGCACGCGCACTCCCGCCCAACGGCGCGGGTACCGAATCCGGGGCCTATCGTTTCGGTGACGTCAGGCGGCGGCCTGTCGCGGCGGGAGGAAGGCGCCGGCGGTCTCCGGGTCGGGCCACGGCGTGACCGTCTCCCCGGCGACGAGCCAGCCGTAGGCACCGCCCCGCTTCAGGCGCAGCTCGTAGAGGAAGGGGGCGGCGGTGTCGCTCATGCGACGGTAGAGAAGCGCGGTCGCGTATTCGCCCTGGTCCTCGGCGTGCAGGACCTTGTACTCGGTGGACAGGGGCGTCTCACCCGCCTGTCCCCGGGCGGCGAACTCCGCGAAGACCTCCTTGCGGGGAGCTGCCGCGATAGCTCCCTCCCGGGTCGGGAAGAGGATCGCCATGTCGTCGGTGTAGAGCTTCTCCATCGCGTCCATGCGGTAGTTGCTGCCGTCGTGCACGACGCGGGAGATGAACTCCTGCATCTCGGTGGTGATGGCGCTCATGGTCTTTCTCCTTCTGCTGGGGGTGTTGAGGTACGCCGGCGGTCAGTCCGGTCAACGGCCGGCCTGCGGCGGCATCGCGAAATGGCAGGGCAAGGATTCACTCGGACTCTGGCCGACACCTGCATCCGGCCCTGCGTGTACGCCGGGAAATGATCGTTCGACGTATGCCGAACAACCTAACATGACCGGCTTCGCCCAGAACGTTGTGATCGGCGTGACGGCGCTCTCATTGCCGGAGCACACCGTGTCGCCCATGCGTTGGAACAAAGTCCGTGACCTATGCCACCTTCACGACATCCCCGGCCGGCGAAAGGCCGGTGTACGGTCGCAAGCGAAGTTCGACGACTGGCGAACATGCTTTGTGTCCCGCTTGTTGTCGTGCGCGAATGGGCCCTCACCCGCCATTGAGCGGCGTGACACTGTGCCCGCACGAAATCAACGCAACATGGCTACCGCCTTGCAGGGGTGGCCGTTTTCCTGCGCGAAATGGGCCGCCGCACTCCCCTTGGGTCCGCGCCGGGCATGTCCTGCGGTATCGAGAAGACTGACTGGAGTGAGTAACGCATGACGAGTCGAGCGAGCAATCTCAGCCGTCGACGGTTGCTGTACGCCATGGGGGCGCTGGGCGCGGGAACCGCCGCGGCGGCGATGACGTCCGGGGTCGCCGAGGCCGTCACGGGAACGGGCGCCACGACTGCGGGCTTGTTCACGCCGCCTCCAGGCGACGGCGCGGTCGTGCCCATGAGGCTGCACGTGCCGGAGCGCATGCTGGACGATCTGCGGCGGCGCCTGGCCATGACTCGATGGCCGACCGAAGAGCTCGTGGACGACTGGTCCCAGGGGGCTCCGCTGTGGCGGGTCAAGCGACTCGTGGACCACTGGCAGCGACACTACGACTGGCGGAGGGTGGAGGCGCTGCTCAACGGATTCGGGCAGTACCGCACCGTGATCGACGGTGTGAGCATCCACTTCCTGCATGCCAGGTCACCGCACCGCGACGCCATGCCCATCATGCTCACGCACGGCTGGCCGGGCTCGATCCTGGAATTCCGCAAGGTGATCCGGCGCCTGACCCACCCGACCGAGTTCGGTGGATCCGCGCGTGACGCATTCCATGTGGTCACCCCGTCCCTCCCGGGATTCGGCTTCTCCGATCAGCCGGACGCTGTGGGATGGGGGCGCGTGAGGACGGCGAAGGCCTGGGCGAAGATCATGCCTCGCCTTGGCTACGACCACTACCTCTCCCAGGGAGGGGACTGGGGCGCTGCCGTCAATGTCCAGCTGGGTGTCCTGCGTCCCAAGGGGTTGCTGGGCATCCACCTGAATTTCCCTCAGATCGTTCCCCCTGATCTCGACCCCAAGCGCCTCACTCCGGAGGAGCGGGTCGCGATGAATCAACTGAACGCACAACAGCAGAACGAGATCGGCTATCAGCTCCAGATGATGACCAGGCCCCAGACCGTGTCCTACTCCCTGGCGGACTCCCCGGTCGGGCAGGCCGCCTGGATCTACGAGAAATTCGGTGTCTGGACCGACAGTGACAAGAACCCCGAGTCGGTCCTCACCCTGGACGAGATGCTGGACGACATCACTCTGTACTGGCTGACGAATACGGCGGAGTCCGCCGCACGCTTCTACTGGGAGAACTCGGACATCACCATGAATGCAGTCAAGATCGACGTGCCGATGGGTGTGACACTGTTCCCCAAGGAGTTCTACACGCCGCCTCGTGCATGGGCCGAGAAGGCGTTCTCGAACCTCGTCTACTGGAATCGGGCAAGCAGGGGCGGCCACTTCGCGGCGTTCGAGCAGCCGAAGATCTTCGCGGAGGAGGTGCGCAATTTCGGTCGGCTGTTCCGCTGACATCCTGCTGCGCCCAGAGGCGGCCCACTGTCGAACGCGGTGGGCCGCTTGCGCTTTTCCGGCACGGGCACGGGCGCGGCGTCGTGTAGCGGTCGGCGGGAGCGACCTGCGGCGCGTGTCATGCCTCACCTTTCCCACCAAAGCGTTTCACACGTGTGTACCTTGTTCGTAGTTCGCCGAACATCGAACAAAGGAGATTCCGTGATCACCACATCCCACCTGCCCTTCTCCGGTCACGTCGCCATCGTCACCGGCGCGGGGTCCGGCATCGGCCGCGCGACGGCACACGCTTTGGCGCAGGCCGGGGCGAACGTGCTCGGTGTCGGCCGCCGCATGGACGCCCTCGAGGAAACAGCCAAGGCCCACCCGAACATCGAGGCCCTGTCCGTGAACCTCGTCGACGACGGCGCGCCCGCTCAGGTCGTCAACACCGCCGTGGCGCGCTGGGGACGGCTCGACCTGCTGGTGAACAACGCCGGTGCCACGGCCGTCATGCCCCTGGCCGAGGCGGACAAGCAGGTCATCGTCGACCTGTTCGCCCTCAACGTGGTGGCCCCGAGCATGCTGGCGCACGAAGCCCTGCCCCATCTGCGCAAGTCCTCCGGCAGCATCGTCAACGTGTCGAGCACCTACGGACACCGCCCCATGTCCGGCGGATCCCACTACGCGGCCACCAAGGCCGCGATGGAGCAGATGACCCGCAGCTGGGCCCTCGAACTCGCGGCGGAGGGCATCCGCGTCAACTCCGTCGCTCCCGGCCCCACCCGGACCGACGTCATGGTCGCCGCGGGCCTGACCCCCGAGGCGATCAACGACATGTACGCCTACGAGCGCGACCGCATCCCCACGCACCGCATCGGGGACGTCGAGGACATCGCCCACTGGATCCTGCGCATGGCCGAGCCGGCCGGACGCCAGGCCACCGGGCAGGTCATCACCGTCGACGGCGGCCTGGAACTCATCTGACGTCACGACGCGGGCACCGGGTGCGGGAGGTACCAGGAACGGTTGGGCCACCGATGTGCCGCCGTTAGGGTGTCAGTAAGGCGTCAAGAAGAGGCGCCCGGTGTGCCGGGAAGTCTGGTCGGCGTTGTGAGGGGCTGCGTGCCCGCTCTCGTCGACGCCCCGGAGGTTTCCCACCCATGGCCACCGCCCCCCGTTCCCGCCCCCCGTTCCTCGGCGTGCTCCCGTGGCCTGAGCGGCGGGCCGTCGCCCACGCCCTGCGGACGGAGACGGTCGGCGGCCTGGTCCTGCTGGCCGCGGCGGTGGTGGCCCTGGTGTGGGCGAACAGTCCGTTCAGCGGCGCGTACGAGGCGATACGCGACTTCCGCTGCGGCATCCCCGCCCTGGGGCTGGACCTGTCGGTGGGGCACTGGACGGCGGACGGACTTCTGGCGGTGTTCTTCCTGGTCGCCGGGATCGAGCTGAAACGCGAACTCGTCGTCGGTGAACTGCGCACCCCGGCGACCGCCGCGCTGCCGGTCATCGCGGCCGTGTGCGGCATGGTCGTGCCCGCCGGGATGTACGCCGTGGTCGCGGCGCTCGGGGGCGGCAGCCCCAGCGGCTGGGCGGTGCCCATGGCCACCGACATCGCCTTCGCGCTGGCGGTCCTGGCCGTCGTCTCCACCCACCTCCCCGCTGCGCTGAGGGCGTTCCTCCTCACCCTCGCGGTGGTCGACGACCTGGGCGCGATCCTGGTCATCGCGGTGTTCTTCACCTCCGACCTCAACCTTTGGGCGCTGCTCGGCGCGGCGGCCGGGCTCGCGGTGTTCCACACACTGCAGCGGCTGCGGATCACCGGCTGGTGGTGGTACGTGCCGCTCGGCCTGGTGATCTGGGCGCTGATGTACAACGGCGGCGTGCACGCCACCGTGGCCGGGGTGGCCATGGGCCTGATCCTGCGGACCAATCGCGATGACGACGAGGTGACCTCGCCCGCCGAGCGCACCGGCTACCTGCTGCACCCCTTGTCCGCCGGTGTCGTCGTCCCGCTGTTCGCCCTGTTCGCGGCCGGGGTCGGCGTCTCCGCGGGCGCCCTGGGGGAGGTGTTCACCAGCCCCGAACCGCTCGGCGTCGTCGTGGGCCTGGTGCTCGGCAAGATCGCCGGCATCTTCGCCGGAACCTACCTCGCCGCCCGTTTCACGCGGGCCCGGTTGAATCCGGACCTCGCCTGGGCCGACGTGTTCGGCCTCGCCACCCTGGGTGGCATCGGCTTCACCGTCGCCCTGCTGATCGGCGAACTCGCCTTCCCCGCGACCGCGCAAGGTGAGCACGTCAAAGCCGCGGTCCTGGTGGCCTCGGTGATCTCGGCCTGCCTTGCCTCGCTGCTCCTGCACCGCCGCAACCGGCTGTACCGGCGGCTGTGCGCCGAGGAGGACGCCGACGCCGACGGGGACGGCATCCCCGACATCTACCGGCGCGGCGGCGCGAGCCCGGCGACGGCCGAACAGGCGGACTGATCGCGGATTCGTCCGGGCGGCGTACTCCCGCTGGCATGCGGACGCCGTCCTGACGAGGCTGGCAGAGGGTTCATCCCGTGTGGGCGTGATGCCGGTACCGGTCTCGAAGGAGAACACGATGTCCGCCGATTCCGCGCTGAAGGGCCCCGAACCGGCGATCGTCGCCGCCAACCAGGCCGCACGAAGCCTTCTGCCGTTCGAGGACAGCCGCGACCTGGACGACGCCGGCCGTGGTTTCCTCGGCACCGTCGCCCAGCGGGAGATCACGGACCGCGACGGTCGCGTGGTGTGGTCCCTGGACGCGTACGGCTTCCTCGACGCCGACTGCCCGAACACCGCGCACCCGAGCCTGTGGCGGCAGAGCGCTCTCGTCGCCCGGCACGGGCTGTTCGAGGTGGCCGAAGGCATCTACCAGGTACGTGGCTTCGACCTGTCCAACATGACGGTCGTCGAGGGCGAGCGGGGCATCCTGGTCATCGACCCCCTCCTGTCCGTCGAGACCGCCGCGGCCGCCCTGGCCCTGTACCGGCACCACCGCGGGGACCGCCCCGTCAGCGGCGTGCTCTACACCCACAGCCACGTCGACCACTTCGGCGGCGTCAAGGGCGTCGTGACCGCCGAAGAGGCCGGAGCCGGACTGCCCGTCATCGCCCCCCAGGGTTTCCTGGCCCACGCCGTCAGCGAGAACGTGTACGCGGGCACGGCGATGGCACGCCGCGCCGCCTACATGTACGGCGCCGCACTGCCCAAGGGAACGCACGGCCAGATCGGGGCAGGTCTGGGGCAGACGACCTCCACGGGCACGGTCAGCCTCATCGCGCCCAGCGTCGAGATCATGCGCACCGGCCAGACGCACACCGTCGACGGCATCCGCATGGTCTTCCAGCTCACCCCCGAGACCGAGGCGCCGGCCGAGCTGAACATCCACTTCCCCGGCCGCGCGGCGCTCTGCATGGCCGAGAACGCCACCCACAACCTCCACAACCTGCTCACCCTGCGCGGCGCCGAGGTCCGGGACCCACGCGTCTGGGCGCAGTACCTCACCCAGACCATCCAGCTCTTCGGCGCCTCCTCCGACGTCGCGTTCGCCTCGCACCACTGGCCGACCTGGGGCCGCGAACGGGTGCTGACCTTCCTGTCCGACCAGCGCGACCTGTACGCGTACCTGCACGACCAGACCCTGCGCCTGATCAACCAGGGGCTCACGGCCCTGGAGATCGCCGAACGGATGCACCTGCCGCCGGCCCTGGAACACGTCTGGCACACCCACGGCTACTACGGCTCCGTCAGCCACAACGTCAAGGCGATCTACCAGCGGTACCTGGGCTGGTTCGACGGCAACCCCGCCCACCTGTGGGAACACCCGCCCACCGAAGCCGGCACCCGCTACGTGGACTTCATGGGAGGCGCCGACGAGGTCCTGCGGCGCGCCCGCCGGTCCTACGCGGACGGCGACTTCCGCTGGGTGGCCCAGGTCGTCAACCACGTGCTGTTCGCCGACCCCGGCAACACCGAGGCACGAGAGCTGCAGGCGGACGCCCTCACCCAGCTCGGCTACGGCAGCGAGAACGGCACATGGCGCAACTTCTTCCTCACCGGCGCCCTCGAACTGCGCCACGGCACGGTCGGCACGCCCACCGTCACCGCGTCGCCCGACGTGATCTCCGCGCTCTCCCTCGACCAGCTCTTCGACTCCCTCGCCATCCGCGTCGACGGCCCCGCCGGCTGGGACGCGGACATCACGATCCGCTGGAACGTCCACGGTTCGGAGCCCATCACCTGGCGCCTGCACAACGGCGTGCTCACCCACGTGCCGGGCGAGGGCCCCGCCGCCACCGAACCCGACCTGGCGGTCACCCTCCCCGAAGCCGATCTGCGGGCCGTCCTCCTGGGAACCCTGCCGGCAGCAGACCTGGCGGCCCGAGCGGGCATCCAGGTGTCGGGCGACCCCGGCAAGCTCGCCGAACTCCTCGCGCACCTCGTCGAACCCGACCCGAACTTCGCGATCGTCACTCCGTAGACGCCCCCAGGCTGCACGGGACCGGCCGGGTCCTACCCGCTGAGCGCGTCCAGGAGGAAGAGGCACAGGTCGGGTGCCGGTTAGGCTGGGGCGTGTCCCTCATCGGCCGTGACCAGGAGCTTTCCGCGATCGGGGCCCTCCTCGACCGACTGCGTGCCGGCGTCGGCGAACGCCTGGTCGTCACCGGGCCGCCGGGGGCGGGCAAGACCGCGCTGCTGGCCGCCGCGGCGGAGCTGGCCGCCGAGCGCGGCATCCGGGTCGAGCACACCGGGGACCGCGCCCTGCCCGCGCCCGCCGTTCCGCCGCACCCACCGGGGCCACCGGGGGAGCCCCTTCTGCTGCTGGCCGACGAGGGCACGGCCGAGGACCTGCCCGGATCCGGCGCGCCCCCGGGTCCGCGGGCACTGCTGGCCGCCGCCCGGGAGTACACCGGGGACGGGACCGAGATGCGGCTGGGCGGACTGTCGGGCGCGCGGTTCGCCGCGCTGGTGCCCGGGCTGCCGCCCGACGCCGTCCACGCCCTGTGGCTGGTCTCCGGCGGGCTGCCCGGTCCCGCGCTCTCCCTGGCCGAACGGCTGAAGGGCCTGCCCGGGGACGCCGACCCGGCCGTGCACCTCGCGCTGGTCGCCCCGTCGCGGGCCCAGTTCCTCGAACTCGACCTCGGGCTCGTCCGGTTGCTTGAGGCGGCCGCCGAGCGACCGGTCGCCCCTGCGGTCCGCGCCCGGGTGCTGGCCCGGCTCGCGCGCGAGCTGCTGGCCGACACCACAGCCCTGGCGCGCCGCCGCGGCCTGGCGGACACGGCGCTCGGCCTGGCCCGCGCATCCGGCGACCCGGGCACGGTCGCCGAGGTCCTCGACAACCGGCTGCACGCGCTGTGGGACCCGGCCGCCACCGCCGAACGCCTGGCCACAGCCGGGGAGATCGTCGCGCAGGCCCGCCGGGCGGGAGACGCGGCGGCCGAGTGCCGCGGCCTGTTCTGGCGCTTCATGGCGTACACCGAGACCGGGGACCTGACGGCCGCCGAGGGCGCGCTCGCCGTGTACGTCGGCGCCGCGGAACAGGCCGGTCACACCGACGCCCACGTGGTGGCGCTCGCCCGGCGGGCGATGCTCGCCACGGTCCGGGGCCGGTTCGAGGAGGCCGGGGAACTCGCGGACCGGATCCTCGTCGCGGGGCACAAGGCGGGGGTGAGCGACACCGAGCGGCTGGCCGGTTCGGTGCGCCACCAGCTGGCCGTCGTGCGGGGCGGCACCGAGACCCCGGTCGAGCCCTGGCAGCGGATGGCGCGCCGACTGCCCGGGCACTTCTTCGAGGCCACGGCGGCCCGGGCGATGCTGGAGTCGGGACGCGAGGTCGAGGCCGGTCTGGAACTGGAACGGCTGCTGCCCTCGGTGCTCGCGGGCACCGGCCCGCGGTGGATCGGCGCCCTGGCCGACCTCGCGGTCGTCGCCTCGCGGACCGGTAGCCCGGCGGCGGCCGCCGGACTGTACGACGCGCTGGTGCCCTACGAGGGACGGCTGGTGGTGTGGGGCGGCGCCAACACCGTCACGGGACCCGTCGACGACTACCTGGGCCGCCTGGCGGCGCGCCTGGACCGGCCGGACGCCGCCCTCGGCCACCTGGACGCGGCAGCCGAGCTGTCCCGCGCTACCGGCGCCCTCCCCTGGCTCGCGCGCGCCCTGGCGGCACGCGCGGAGGTCCGCACCCGGCGGGACGGCCCAGGGGACCGGGAAAGGGCGGCGGAGGACGTGGCGCAGGCCCGGTCGATCGCGGAGCGGCTCGGCATGGACGGCCGCCTGTCCACCCTTCCCGCGGCCGGTCCGCCGGACGGCCGGTGGCGCTGGGTGCTCGACGGGCGCGACTGGCGGCTGGAGGCCGGTGGCGAGACGGCCCGGGTGCCCGACGGGCGCGGACCCCGTTACCTGCGCACGCTGCTGGCGGCGCCCGGCCAGGAGATCCCCGCGCTCGATCTCGTGGCCGGCGGCGCCGGGCTCGCGGCCCCGGCGGCCGATCCCCTGCTGGACGACACGGCACGCGCCTCCTACCGCCGACGGCTCGCCGTGCTCGACGACCGGCTCGACGCCGCCGACCGGGCCGGTGACGTGGACGCCGCCGCGGCCGTGCAGGCCGAGCGCGCAGCGCTCCTGGCGGAACTCCGGCGCGCGACCGGCCTCGGCGGCCGCCCCCGCGCCCACGGCGACGCGGCGGAACGGGCCCGGGTCGGTGCCACGCGGGCGCTGTGGGGGACCGTCCGGCGCATCGAGGCCGCCGCGCCGCTCGCCGGCGCCCATTTGCGGGCGTCCCTGCGCACGGGCCGCCTCATGCGGTACCAGCCGGCCCTCGGCGGCCCCGGACGCTGGGAGGTGTGACGCCGGTCACGAACGGATCGTTCCCCGCGGGGTTACGCCTCCTGTTGTGCACGGCACGCACCACAGGAAGGACACACCACATGAGTACGGGCGAAGCCCCCTTGACGTACGCGGGTCTGCGGGCGGAGCGCCGCGGCGAGCCGGACGGCCGACCGCCGCTCGTCCTGCTGCACGGCCTGAGCTACGACCGTCACCGGTGGGGCCCGCTCCTGCGGGAGCTGGAGACCGCCGACCCGGGGCGGAGCGTCCTCGCCGTGGACCTGCCGGGACACGGGCAGTCGCCGCCGCTGGACCGCCACGGGCTGGACGACGTCGCCGCCGTGGTGCACCAGGCGGTCACCGAGGCGGGCCTGACCCGGCCGGTCGTGGTGGGGCACTCCATCGGTGGCGCCATCGCGACCGCCTACGCCGCGGCCCACCCGGTGCGGGGCGTGGTCAACATCGACCAGCCGCTGCGCGTGGGCGGCTTCGCCGACCTGCTGCAGCGCAACGCGGACGTGCTGCGCGGCCCGGACCACGGCACGATCTGGAACGGCCTGCTCGGCCGCATGGGCATCGACGGCCTGCCGCCGGAGGCCCGCGCCCTCGCCCGGCCCGACGCGACGCCCGCGCGTGACCTACTGCTGGCCTACTGGGACGAGTTGCTGACCACCGCGCCCGCGCTGCTGGAGGAGCGGAACGCCGCCCGCCTGGAGCGCATCGCGTCCCAGGACACGCCGTACCACTACATCACCGGCGCCGAACCCGACCCGGACTACCTCACCTGGCTCCGCAAGGCCCTTCCCGGCGTCACGGTCACCGTCCTCCCCGGCAGCGGTCATTTCCCGCACCTCGCCCACCCTGCGGAGGTCGCCCGGCTCCTGACGTGAGGGTGGAGCGCGGAGCCCACCGAAGGCGCAGGTCAGCCGGACACCCGGCGCCGCGCGCGGGCCATACCTGGCGGACCTCCTCGGGGCGCATCATGCTTTAAGTAACACATGGCCCCTAACCGTGTCGGATACCGACAGGGAGGCGATGGTCCGATGGCGAAGCTGCTCTTCGTTCTGACCGGGGCGACCTACTGGACGCTCAAGGACGGCACCAGGCACGCGACGGGTTATTGGGCCGAGGAGTTCGCGGCCCCGTACAAGGCGCTCAGCGAGGCCGGCCACGAGATCACGGTCGCCACTCCCCACGCGGTGGTCCCGACCGTGGACATGATGAGCCTGCGTCCCGACATGGCCGGCAGCGCGCAGATCGCCCTCGACCTGGAGGAGATCATCCGCTCCGCGGAGGTGATGCGGCGGCCCATCCACCTGGCGAACGCCCGCGTGGAGGACTACGACGCCATCTACTTCCCCGGCGGCCACGGGCCCATGGAGGACCTGTGCGTCGACCCCGACGCCGGCCGGCTGCTGACCGCGGCGCTCGCCTCCGGCAAGCCCCTCGCGGTCGTCTGCCACGCCCCCGCGGCGATGCTGGCGACCAGGATCCACGGTCAGTCCCCGTTCGCGGGCTACCGGGTCACGGCGTTCACCAATGAGGAGGAGGACGCGGTCGGCCTCGCCAAGCGCGCGCGGTGGCTGGTGGAGTCCGAACTCATCGACATGGGCGTCGACTTCACCAAGGGCGAGATGTGGAAGCCCTACACGGTGGTGGACCGGAACCTGTTCACCGGCCAGAACCCCGCCTCCGCGGCCGCCCTGGCGGAACGCCTGCTCAAGGTCCTCTAGCGGGTGCATGCGAGGGCCCTCAGCCGGGCCATTCGGACGCGGAGCCCAACGGGGCCCGGACCGGCGGTCGCTGCCGGTCCGGGTGTGGGCCCAGCGCCCCGCGCAGGCCACGCCGAATCCTGTGGCAACGCCCGCGTTCGCTCCCTACGGTCACCGCATGGCCGCCGAGGACGGCAACCCAAGGCGGCCCGACATCTCCGCGATGCTCACGGCCAGACCTGCGCCCGAAAGGCAGCACGCGACGCCATCGCCGCCGGCGGCAAGGTGGTGGTCTGGGACAACGAGGTGCCCCGCTGGATGGTCGCCGGCGTCGCTGCGACAAGGCTGAGACGGTCCTTCTTCGCAGGAGGACGGTCAGTAGCTCCAGCTGTAGAGGCTGCCACCCGTGTTCACCGCGGACGCCGCGAGCCGGGCAACTCCCTGCAGGACCGCCAGCAGGTCATCGTCGGTCATGTCGTCCCTGTCCTCAGACCGGAGCCGCGCGGTCCAGCGACCTGCGAGCTCTTCGAGTTCGGCGGGGCTCGCGCCGGCCAGCGCCCGGGTCAGCCGCTTCGGCAGAGCGAACACCTCAATGCCATCGTTCATGGGGGCGGTGACCCACTCCGGCCATGCCCACCCGAGGAGCCGCTCAACCGGAGGGACCTCGGCCGAAGGCTCCTCGAAGTACATGTCCCACTCGGCGATGGCGCTGTCCGGCTCAATGAAATGGCAGGTCACAGACTCAAAGGCCACACCAGGTCCGCGCAGGCGCGTCGCAGCGGCGGTCTCGTCGTCCGGGGCGAGGAAGAACGCTATGTCGTGGGCCATCTGAGCATGATGGCAGCCCGCGTGCTCGATGAATATGTATACTCCATGCATTGAAGGCGACCGGTCGTCTGGAGTCCCGATCGGACTGACCAGACGACGCAGCTCTCCGCGAGCCGGGTCGCCGGGGAGCAGGGCGGCCGGCGGACACACCTTCGTCGCGCTGCCGCCATCCTGTGGCCGCCGCCCCGTCACCGAGGGCGGCAGGCTCTCCCCGTAGATTCGACATGCGAGCCCGCCGCGAGCGGACGGCATCAACACCCTTTGAGCGAGTCTCCTCGACGCGACGAGGAGGCTTGCGGCATGGAAAGGCTTCACCTGTGGCTGAGCTGTTCTACGACGACGATGCGGACCTGTCCGTCATCCAGGGCCGCAAGGTCGCGGTCATCGGCTACGGGAGCCAGGGGCACGCGCACGCGCTGTCGCTGCGCGACTCGGGTGTGGACGTGCGGGTCGGCCTGCACGAGGGCTCCAAGTCCAAGGCGAAGGCCGAGGAGCAGGGCCTGCGCGTGGTGACCCCCGCCGAGGCCGCGGCCGAGGCCGACGTCATCATGATCCTGGTCCCGGACCCGATCCAGGCGCGGGTCTACGAGGAGTCCGTGAAGGACAACCTGAAGGACGGCGACGCGCTGTTCTTCGGTCACGGCCTGAACATCCGTTACGGCTTCATCAAGCCCCCGGCCGGTGTCGACGTGTGCATGGTCGCGCCCAAGGGCCCGGGTCACCTGGTGCGCCGTCAGTACGAGGAGGGCCGCGGCGTGCCGTGCATCGCGGCCGTCGAGCAGGACGCGACCGGGAACGGCTTCGCGCTGGCGCTGTCCTACGCCAAGGCGATCGGCGGCACCCGTGCGGGCGTCATCAAGACGACGTTCACCGAGGAGACCGAGACCGACCTGTTCGGTGAGCAGGCGGTGCTGTGCGGTGGTACGGCGGCGCTGGTCAAGGCCGGTTTCGAGACGCTGACCGAGGCGGGTTACCAGCCGGAGATCGCGTACTTCGAGTGCCTGCACGAGCTGAAGCTCATCGTGGACCTGATGTACGAGGGCGGCCTGGAGAAGATGCGCTGGTCGATCTCGGAGACCGCCGAGTGGGGTGACTACGTCACCGGTCCGCGCATCATCACCGACGCCACCAAGGCGGAGATGAAGAAGATCCTCGGTGAGATCCAGGACGGCTCCTTCGCCGACGACTGGATCGCCGAGTACAACGCGGGCCTGCCCCGGTACAACGAGTACAAGAAGGCCGACGAGAACCACCTGCTGGAGACCACCGGCAAGAAGCTCCGCAAGCTCATGAGCTGGGTCGAGAACGGTGACTGACCCGTCCCCGCGGATCCCCGCGCCGTCAGACCGGCGCGGGGATCCGCGCTTCGCCACGCTCCTCCTCGACAGCTACCGCCGCCTGGTGGGTGTCCACCTGTGCCCGCCGGTGTGGGCGTCGGACGCCGAGGCGGCCCAATGGCTGTACGAGGAGGCGCCCTTCGGGCTGCTGGCGCATGACGTGTCGGCCGACCCGCTGTTCGTCTACGCCAACCGCACCGCGCAGCGGTCCTTCGGCTACACCTGGGAGGAGTTCATCGGCCTCCCGTCGCGCCGGTCGGCCGCGCCGGACGCACAGCAGGACCGCGACGCGCTGCTCGCATCGGTGAACGAACGCGGCTACGCCGACGGATACCAGGGTCTGCGGCAGCACAAGGACGGCCGGACATTCCGGATCGAGGACGTCTGCATGTGGAACCTCGAGGACTCCGACGGAACCCACCACGGACAGGCCGCCGTGTTCCGCCCGCCGGCCGGGCCTGGACCGTCCGCGGACTAGCTCACGTGTGACGGCGGCAACTGTGCCCATCGGGACGTCCCGATGGGCACAGTCCGCTGCGCTCACGTACGTGCACGGAGTGGCGAGGTCGTCGCCCTCCCGGACGTCAGGACGGGCTGTACCGCAGGTGCCGCCGCTCGGCCAGCTCGTCCGCGCCGACCACGGTCAGTACGGGCGTGCCGGGAGGCGCGAACATGGTCACCACCAGCTGGGACTGTGCGTCCTGGAGGTTGTTGGCGCCTTGGTAGTGGATGACGTCGCCGCCAGGCTCGAACAGGGCGTCCCCGGCCTTGAGCACCCGGGGCGGCTGGCCTTCGAGCTCGAAGAGGATCTCGCCCTGGGTGACGTAGCCGAAGAGCGGCCCGGGGTGCCGGTGCGGCGGGGCCCCGGCGTCGCCGGGCTGCAGGGTGACCCGGATGGTCCTGGCCTCGGAGCCCTGCGGGATCCGGGGCTGCGCATCCGGCAGGGTCGCGATCACCTCGACGCCCGGCGGCAGGTGTGCGTGGTCTGCGCTCATGTGTTCCTCCAGCAACGTGGACTGTCCGCAGTGAGGACAAGACGGCGTCCCCGGCTGTGACAGAGGCCCGGCTTCGATCGACGGTGACGTCGCGGCGGAGGGCGGTGTGCACTGTCTGCCATAAGGCGTCTCGCACCGGCGGAAGCTGCTGCCAGGTCATCGTGCTTCCGCTGGCCCTACCCCGCGGCCGCACCGGCGGTACGGAGCAACCCTGTGAAGGCTCTCCGACAGCCATCAGGCGGGGAGGCTGCGTTCACGGACCCTCGGGCGGCATGGGCGTGGCCTGGTGGTAGTACATCTGCCACCTCGTACTCGTGCTCTGCCTGCGCCAGAGTGAACTACGCCGCGCCTGAACCCCACCGATCGTGGTCACGTAGGTGAGGTGCACCAGCCCAGGGCCCAACATGACCGCGTTCAGCTCCGAGGGCTCATAACGTGGACCGTCTGCTGCCCCACCGTCCATCTCGGGCAGCTCGGCGAGCATCTCTTCGTACGTCCAGCGTCGGCCCGAGGCGCCGACCTCCACGAACTCCGGATCAAGGAGTTGTCGGGTCAGCGCCCGGGAGACGCGCACGCTGGGGTCCATCAGCCGCAGTTCGCCCGCGATCGCTTCACTTACCTCGTCCGTCTCTCTTTTCATGCAGCCATCCTCAACGGAACCATCATGGAGACCGGCACTGACACCTACCGCCGTGCCGGCACCCGGGCACGTGCCGAAGAAGCCGTTTCAGGAGGGGACGCGCTGACGCCGCCGAGCGCGTGCACAGCACCGGCACCCCGCCCCGCATCGGCGACTGACCCCCTTTGTCCGGGTGGCCCACGGCGGCTTCGCTTCGAGTGCCCGCTCCGGGCCCCGACGGCGGGGCCGCCGTCGGCGTGTTCGTGGACGGTCCCGGTCCGATGGTGCCTAGACCTCGGGAAGCGAAGGATCGGGCGTCCACGGGGACGGTGCGGTGACGGACCACCGTTCGTGGTCGCGCCAGGCCCCGTTGATGTAGAGGTAGTCGGGGGACAGACCCTCGTAGCGAAAGCCCAGGCGCTGGACCAAGGCCAAAGACGCCTTGTTCGCCGGCTGGATGCTGGCCTCCAGCCGGTGGAGGCGCAGGTCCTCGAAGGCGTACCGCATCGCTGCGGCGACCCCTTCGGTCATGTAACCCCGACCCGCAGACGGGGCGAAAGCCGCATAGCCGAGGGACGCGCCCTGGTAGCGGCCCCGGATGATCGAGTTGATGTTGACCGTGCCGGCGGTCGCGCCGGTCTCCAGAACGCGGATCATGAAGCCCCGGTTGGTGCCGTCGTCGAAGCGGTGCATCCAGTCCTGGAACGCCTCCGCGGACGCGGGCAGTTGCATCCACGGCCCGTAGAGCTCGGTGCTCGCCCTCACGAGCGAGCAGAACTCATCCTGGTCGGCGAGGGTGAGCGGGCGCAGTTCGACTCGTGACGGCATGTGGGGCATGCGGCAATGCTAGGCCTCTTCGGAACGGAAGGTCACGAGAGTGATCCTTTTCCGACGCACTCCCTGGTTCCCCGGGTACGTTGTCGGGTCGGACGGCCTGGAACCACGCCGGGGCGGTCCGCTCGCATCTGAGGCGGGGTGGCGCCCCGAGGGGAACCTCCGCCGTTTCCGGGACATGTCGGAGAAGGCTCCGTGTCGCCGTTGGGACATGGCCCAGTTGTGCCAGGCGGGATCGGTGACAGGCCCGGTGAGTGCGACGCATGATTCCGAAGGTCCGGTGAACCGCAGTTGTACAGGGGGTTTGCTCCCGACGGGAGTGTGCCCAGCGACGGCGATCCCGGCCCGAACCTGCGACGCCGTCGAACACGGCCGGGTTCACCACGACGCGTCACGACGCGCACTCTCAGGCGCCCCACCCGGATGCCGGGATGACAGAAAGGCCGTAGACACCAATGAGACGCATCCGCCTCTGGGCGGTGATGGCGATGTCGGCGACGGTGGCGACGGGTGCGATCGCGCCCGTTGCAGCCCAGTCCTCGTCGGAGACCGGTGCAGGTACGCCGGCGACCCACGACCGCACGACCACCGTCCGCCTGATCACCGGCGACCGGGTCACCCTCAGCGACGCGCCGAACGGCAAGAAGACGGCGTCGGTGCAGCGCGCGCCGGGCCGGGGGAACGTCTTCTTCCAGATGACCGAGAAGGGGGGCGCCCTGACGGTGCTGCCCTCCGACGCGGCGATGCTGGTCCGCACGGGGCAGCTGGACGAGGGGCTGTTCGACGTCGCGGGCCTGGTGGCCCAGGGGTACGACGAGGCGCACGCCGACGCCCTGCCCCTGATCGTGTCCGCGCCCAAGGGCTCGGCGCGTGCGGCGGCCAAGCGGGTGGACGCCCTCGCGAAGTTCCAGGACGACTCGGCCGAGCCGCGGCGACTGCCGAGCATCGACGCCCAGACGCTGCGCGTGCCCGACGAGGACCTGGCCGCGTTCTGGAAGCAACTCGCCCCCGCGGCCGGCGCGTCCGTGGCGAGCGTCGCCGCGGCGACCCCGAAGGTCTGGCTGGACCACAAGGTGCGTCCCACGCTGGACCGCAGCACCGCGCAGATCAACGCGCCCGCCGCATGGGCGGCCGGCCTCCACGGCGAGGGCGTCAAGGTCGCGGTCCTCGACACCGGCGCCGACCAGACGCACCCGGACCTCGCGGGCCGCGTCAGCGAGGCGAAGGACTTCAGCGACAGCGGTTCGACCCAGGACCACTTCGGCCACGGTACGCACGTCGCCGCCACCGCCGCCGGCAGCGGCGCCGCCTCCGCGGGCCTGCGCAAGGGCGTCGCGCCCAGCGCCGACCTGCTGATCGGCAAGGTGCTCGGGGACAACGGCTCCGGCAGCGAGTCCCAGGTCATCGCGGGCATGGAGTGGGCCGCGGCGCAGGGCGCCAGGGTCGTCAACATGAGCCTCGGCGCGGACATGCAGACCGACGGCACCGACCCCATGAGCCAGGCGGTGAACGAGATCTCCCGCAGCAGCGGCGCGCTCTTCGTCGTCGCCGCGGGCAACACCGGCGAGCTCGGTGAGATGACGGTGGGCTCGCCCGGCGCGGCCGACGCCGCCCTCACCGTCGGCGCCGTCGACCGCGACGACTCGCTGGCCTCCTTCTCCAGCCGTGGCCCGCGCGTTGGCGACAAGGCGGCCAAGCCGGACATCACCGCTCCGGGCGTCGGGATCGTCGCCGCCCGCGCCGCCGGTACGACCATGGGCGACCCGGTCGACGACCGGTACGTCGCGGCAAGCGGTACGTCCATGGCCACGCCCCACGTGGCCGGTGCGGCGGCCCTGATCGCCGGGCAGCACCCCGACTGGACGGGTGAGCAGCTCAAGGACGCGCTGATCAGCACCTCCCACACGGTGTCCGGCCAGGTGCCGACCGAGCAGGGCGGCGGCCGCGTCGACGTCAAGGCGGCGTTCACCTCCCCCGTCACCGCCACCGGCACGATCATCCTGGGTCCGTTCGACCGGGACGCATCGCCCGTGCAGCGGGCCGGGGTGCTCCGCTACACCAACAACTCCGGCGACGAGGTCTCGCTGAGCCTGCGTGCGGCACTGACGGCCAAGGGCGGCAAGGAACTCCCCGCGCAGGCGCTGACGCTGGGTTCGGACACCGTCCGCATCGCTCCCGGCGCGACCGTCGAGGTGCCGGTCGGCGTCGACCCGGCGAAGGCGGGCCGCGGCTCCTACTACGGCTACGTCACCGCCACGTCCACCAGTGGCGTCTCGGTGCACACCACGCTCAGCCTGTGGGTGCGCGCTCCGATGCACAAGCTGACCATCGACTCCCTCGGACTGGAGGGAGAGCCCACCGCGTGGGCCCTGCTGGACGTCTTCGGAGGGGACACGGAGGTCCAGTTCACCGACTCGGGGGTCGCCCAGGTCGAGGAGGGCACCTACCTGATCGGCGGCACGCTGGTGGAGGACGGCGGCGACGGCGTCCGGGTGATCCAGGTCATCGATCCCGAGGTGAAGGTCACCAAGGACACCACCGTCACCCTGGACGCGCGCAAGGCCAAGCCGGTGCAGGTGCGCACCCCCAAGCCCGCCGAGCGGCGCAACAACCTGACCTACCAGATGTACCGGAAGATCGACGGCGTCGAGCAGACCATGGGCATCTACTACGAGGACGGCGGCGGTGACGTCGACCTGTGGGTGAACCCCACGTCCAAGGTCACCGAGGGCGAGTTCGAGTTCAACTCCCGCTGGGAGATGACGGCTCCCGACCTCATCACCGAGGTCCGCGGCGCGGACTTCGACCTCGAGCCGTTCTACGCCAAGCAGTCCACGCCGTTCGACCCCGACGGTGAGCGGCTCGTCGCGGTGGACGCCGGGACGAGGGACGAGCCGGACCTGCGGCCCGCCACCGTGCGGGGCAAGCTCGCGGTGATCCGCGACGACTACGCGATGGACGGGTCCGACCTGGCGGAGACGGCCGCGAAGGCGGGCGCGAAGGGCGTCGCGATCGTCCTGCCCCAGGGATTCCTCGCCTGGACCGCCTGGAAGCCGATGGACACGCGCTCCGCCGTGCCCCTCATCCGGATGACCGGGGACGACGGCGCCAAGCTGCTGCAGTACATCAAGAAGCACAAGGCCGTCGTCGACATCTCCGGGACGGTCGAGAGCCCGTACCTGTACGACATCGCGGCGCACTGGCAGCAGCAGATCCCGCAGAACGTGACGTACACCGTCACGGACCGCAACACCGCGCAGGTGAAGGCCTCCTACGCGGACAACGGCACATTGCACTGGACGAGCGAGCAGCGGTTCAGCTGGCGTTCCTACGCGCAGGTCGCCTGGGAGACCTCGCGCTGGGCGCCGACGGGCAAGACCCGCACCGAGTACGTCACCTCCGGGGACACGCAGTTCATGCACTACGTCGACTTCATGGCCGGCCCCGACCTGTTCTACAGCGGTGCGCTGCAGTCGGGCCTGCGGGACACCCCCCGCACCTTCAGGACCGGTGAGAAGGCCTCGGAGGAGTGGTACAAGGCCGTGGTGCGGCCGTCCATCCCGCGCGGCTGGAGCCGTCCGGCCGTCCGCACCGGTGACCTGTTCACCGTGGCGATCCCGGAGTACACCGACGCGGCGGGCCACTGGGCCCGCAAGCAGGACCCCTCCACCGGGGGAGGCATCGGGAGGGTCGGTGGCACGCCCGGAACGCTGGACGACCCGACCTACCCCCAGGGGGACAGCGTGACGGCCGTCCTCTACCGCGACGGCAAGAAGGTGGGCGAGTCCGCGGGCGCCTGGGGGAACTTCTCCGTCCCCGCGGGTCAGGCCGGCTACCGCCTGGAGCTGACGACCGGGCGGGACACCGAGTACTGGCGGACCGGTACGAGGACCTTCACGTCCTGGGGCTTCCGCTCGGACACCGCGGCCAAGGAGACCCTGCTGCCCCTCCTCCAGGTCGACTACGGCGTCCCGGCCGACGTGCGGAACACCGTCGACGGCGGGAAGCGGCACGAACTCGCCCTGACCGTCCGCAACCAGGACGGCCTCGCCGCCCCCACCGGGGTCAAGCTCAAGGTCGAGGCGTCCTTCGACGAGGGCAAGAGCTGGAACGGGCGGGTCCGCGTCGAGGACCGCGACCGCAACCGGTTCACCGCGACCATCGAGCGGCCGGGCGACCAGCGGAAGGGTGCGTACGTGACCCTGCGGGTCACGGCCACCGACAAGGCGGGCAACACGGTGCAGCAGACCGTGGAGCGGGCCTACCTGCTCGGTACGTGAGCAAGCGCCTCCGCGGCAACG
>NZ_JBHWGA010000050.1:0-70027 GCF_042733315.1 Streptomyces sp. NPDC059718 | reverse complement strand
ATAAGATTGTCCGTACTCCGAGATGAACAGCCGGGGCCGGGCGGCCCCCCGCCCCCCCCGCCCCCGCGGGCCCCCGCCCCCGCCCGCCCCCCCCCCCGGCCCCCCGGGCCCGGGCCGCGGGGGGGGGCCCCCCCGGCCGAGCGCCCGTCCACGCCGCTCGCGGCCTACTTCGTCGGGTAGGCGTCAACGATCGCCTCGGTGACGGTGTTGCCACGCGCAGACCGGGCCAAGGCAGGGTGCGCCCGGTGTGGCGTCCCGCGACCGGCAGGTGGCACATACGGGGCCATTGATGGGCGGCTCGGTTGCCCGGGCACTGCGCTCAGCCACCAGCTCCGGCTACCCCCACCGCATGCTCGGGCGAAGCGGGCCGGGGGTGCGTTCTTCGGTCGGCGTTGCGTACAGAACTAGGTTGCGTTCGTAGCGGCGTGCCGCGCGATCGTAGGGACCGGCGCATGTGACCAAAGCCAGCCGGTGGGGGCCGGCGCGTGTGAAGAGGTCACGTGGCAGATGCTCCTGCTGGTACGTGCGCCGGGCGGTGACCCGATACAGACGTACCTTGGCGTCCGCTCCTGTCACTGTGATGGGGCCTCCCACGGGTATGTCGTACAGTGCGGCGAAGGTGCCCAGCCCGTCTTCGCGGCTGTCGACGTGACCCGCTATCAAGACCGTGCCGGTCGCCGCGCCCAGCGGGGCCCCCAGTGCCCACCATCCGCCGGTGTGGAGGTTTTCCGGCAGGTCGAGAGCCCCGTCGGCCCGGGCGGCGACAGGTACGACGACGGCGTCGAGACCGGCTGGGCCATGGATGCGGGTGGGTGGCGACGCCTCTTGGCCGTCAAAGGCGGGGCGGTGCACACCGACGGGCAGGGTGCCCGAGTCGGTGACGCCCAGTTGTGGCGTCGTCCACGTCAGCCAGCCGGCGGCCGCCGCGCCCAGACCGCAAAGTGTCATCGCAGCGGCGGCCGACCGGTGGCGTTCCACGGGTTCTAGCTCTTCCCGGCCGTTCGGCGGCGGATGCGCAGGAGCCAGGCCGCTCCGCCAGCGGTGAGCAACGCGCCTCCGGCCACGCCGACCAGGCCCGCGGTGGCGGCCGAGCCTTGCGCGGCGGCGAACTGGCCCCCGGATCCAGCGTGGACCATGCCGGTGCCCGAGGGGGCGTGGCAGGTGCCGCCGCGGACCATGTCCAGGTGCATCGCCACCACCGGACGGGCGCTGCGGGCGGCTGCCACCACTTCGGCGTTGCTCCCCGCCTTGATCTCCTGGTCGATCAACGCGAGGGTCTCGCGGTGCCCGACGTCCTCGGTGCTGAGCCATGCCGCGTCGTACGCCGGGCTGCCCGCCTTCGCCCGCACCTCGGCCAGCCCCTTGTCCTGCGCGGTGGATGTGGACGGCGGCAGCGTCACCTTCAGCTTGCCCGCGAGCATTTTCACATCCGCGTCGAGCTTGCCGTGGTCTTGGACGAGCACCTCGCCGACCTGCTTCACGCATTCGCTCGTCGCGTAACCCTGTGCGTCGTTCCCAGCCGCGATCTCGGCGAGGTTCCCTTGGTGGATCTGCGTCAGGAACGTCGTGTCCTGGTCGGCCAGCCCCGCGGCGAACGCCTGGGGCGTTGCTATGACGGACAATGCCGCCGCTGCCACGGCGGCGGCAAGCAGTCGTGTACGCATCGGTACTGCTCCCTTCGAGCCGGTGGGGCCGCAAGGCGGCACCACACCGGTGGTCAGAACGAGGCGCATGGCACAGCGCCCCCGGACAGATGGCTGCCACCCGGGCGCCCCGCCGTACCGATGAAGTCCGGTGGGTCACCCGTCGAGCCGATGGGCACCTGCGCCGGCCATGAGCGACCGCGCAGCCGCATCGCCGGGTCTGTCCATTCCGGTCATCGGTAGTGGCGCCGCCCTCTCCGCAGTGATGCCTCCACCGCGGAAGCGGGGTTCCCGCACCGCGCGGGCAGCCGCGAAGAACTCGGCGTTCATGCCCGGCAGGTACTCCGGTTCGTGCCCAGGAGGGGTTACCAGGTCTCCGCGTATCGGCCACGTGCAGCGCGAGGCGCTGACCTCGCTGTGACTCCGGCGGCCGTGTCTTCGGCGCGAACGGCCCGGGTCGTGTCCTCGGCGCGAACCGCGTCGGACTCCGGCTTCAGACCCCCGGGCGACGGTGCGTCGCCCGGGGGTCTCGCACGCCCGCGCTACTCGGCGTGCCGCGGCGCCTGGTCCTCGGCCGCCGGCAGGGACCGGATGGCGCGGCCGCTCACCTCGCGCGGCACGACGCGGATCCACAGTTCACGCGTCCCCCCGGCCCAGGGCTCGGCCCCGGGACGCCGGGCGAGGGACTCCGCGACGGCGGCGTCGGTGATCCGGTCGGCGGTGCCCGACACCAGGACGCTCCAGCCGACACGGCTCATCTCGTCGACATGGTCGGTCTCGAAGGCGAGCTTCGTACCGGACGCGACCGCTGCCGCGCCGGCCGGGTCCGTCCGGTAGACGACCGTTCGCCCATCCACCAGGAAGTTGACCGGCACCAGCACCGGAGGCTCGTCCCCGGTGTCCGGCTCCGGCGCATGGGCCACCCGGCCGATTCCGTGCGTGCCCAGCCGTTCCCAGCACTCCTGCTCGGACAGCCGCTGCAGCACCGGACGGGCCGCCGGTGCGCCCCGTCCCGGTGGGGCCTCGCGCGAGCCGAGCGCCAGCTCCTCGTACGACACCCCCAGCACGGCGGCCAGCCGCATCAGCGCGGCGGGGTCGAAGCCGGTACCCAGCTCCTCGACCTGCCGCAGGTACACGATCGACATCCCGGCCCTGGTGGCCAGCTCCTCACGGGACATGCCCAGCTGCTCCCGCCGCACCGCGACGCGGCCGGCCACGCTCTCACCGTCGAAGGAGCCGCCGCCCGCCGAGCCGGGCCGGTCCGGACCACCCATCAATGCCGCTCACCACCTTCGTCCCGTCTCCCTCCAGCGCAGCAGACCCATCGGCAGCCCGCCAGTCCAGGGACGGGGCCCTTCGGCCCTGACGACGGGCCGTCCGGCCCCGGGGGACGGCCCCGGCTGGACGCGCGGAGCCGTCCCCCGGCCGGAAACGCCCGGGAGGGGGTGGGCGGTCAGGCGAGGGCGGGTTCGCGCTTGACCGGGGCGAGTCCCCCGGCCCGGGACAGGAGCTGGACGCAGGCGGCACAGAGCAGGCCGGTCATGGTCAGCGTCAGCCAGGGGAGCCACGGCTTGCCGCTGTGGTCGGCGAGGTCCCAGATGGCGCCGGTGGCGAGGTTGCCCAGGGTGATGCCCAGGCCGGAGACGGTGTTGTACCAGCCGTAGTGCGTGGCGACGAGGCGCTCCCCGGAGAGGGTGACGATGGTGTCCATCTCGAAGGGGTAGACCACCGCGGAGCCCACGGCCAGGACCGCGACGGCGATCACGAGCAGGGCCACCGCGAGACCCGCGTCGAACGTCCCGCCGGACGGGTCGGGGCTCACGGCCAGGGGCGTGAAGGCCAGACCCATGAGGAGGATCCCGCCGACGATGGCCTGCGGTCCGGTCCAGCGGGCACGGACCCACCCGGTGATGCGGAGCTGGCCGAGGACCGACACGACCGCCGAGACGATGAACAGGCCGCTGGTGACGGCCTGTCCGCCGGTGCCGAGGAGTGCGTGGGCCTGCAGGGGCAGGGCCAGGTAGACCTGGAAGGACAGCACGTACGAGCCGACCATGGCCAGGGAGAACAGCATGAACGGCCGGTTGCCCAGCACCTGCCGCCAGGAGCCGAGGACGCCGGCCGCCGCGCCGGGGCCGGTGCCGCGTTCCGGCCGCCGGTCGGGCAGGGCCCGGCACTGCAGGACGGTCAGCACGGCGAAGACGGCCGCGGCCGTCAGGCACACGGCGCGGAAGTCCAGGGCGAGCAGGGCCAGGCCGACCAGCGGACCGATCAGGACGCCCGCCTGGTAGAAGACGTTGAACAGGGCGAAGCCCTCCACCCGCCGCTCCCCGGCCTCCACGGCCAGATAGGCGCGGACCGCCGGGTTGAACAGCGCGCCGGCGAACCCCGCGGCGGCCGAGGCCGCGACCAGCGCGGGCAGGGAGTCGACCAGCCCCAGCAGCGCGAAGCCGAAGGTGCGCAGGGTGCAGCCGATCACGATGGGTGTCTTGTAGCCGAAGCGGTCGGCGATGGTGCCGCCGAGCACGAACATGCCCTGCTGGGAGAAGTTCCGTACGCCCAGGACGAGGCCGACGGCCCAGGCGGCCAGGCCGAGGCCGCCGGCCAGGTGGTCGGCGAGGTAGGGCATGAGCATGTAGAAGCCCAGGTTGATGGCGAACTGGTTGGCCATCAGCAGCCGGGCCGGGGTGTCGAAGGAGCGGGCCTGCCGCCACAGCCCCCTCACCGGGCGGCCTCGAAGGACAGGCCGCCGCGTTCGCCGTCGGGCGCGTCGGCCAGTGGGTCCACCACGGTGGTGCAGCGGGTCCAGCGGTCGACCACGGTCTCGCCCGGCTGGGCGATCTCCTGCGGGTCCTGGGCCGGTTCGTGGTGGAGCAGGCCGTGGTCCCGGCAGTAGGCGTCGTCGAAGACGGTGCCGACGTAGCGTTGCGGGCCGTCGGGGAAGATCGTCACGATCCGGGTCTCGGCCGGCAGCGTACGGGCCAGCCAGCGGGAGACCAGGGCCACCGCGCCGACGCTCCAGCCGCCGGAGGCGTAGTGGTCGCGGGCGAGGCGCCGGCAGGCCCACACCGCCTCGCCGGCGGCGACCCAGTGCACCTCGTCGAAGGCCGGGTAGTCGACGTTGCGGGGATGGATGCTGCTGCCCAGACCCCGCATGAGCCGGGCGGCGGGTGGCTGGCCGAAGATCGTCGACCCCGTGGTGTCGACACCGACCAGCCGCAGGTGCGGGAAGAACGCGCGCAGCCGGCCGCTGACCCCGGCCGAGTGTCCTCCGGTGCCGACACTGGCGACCAGGACGTCGATGCGGCCGAGCTGGGCGACGAGTTCGTGGGCGAGGGCCGCGTAGGCGGCGACGTTGTCCGGGTTGTGGTACTGGTCCGGGCACCAGGCGGTCGGATCGGCGGCCAGGAGGTCCCGCACCCTGTCGCGGCGGGCCTGCTGCCAGCCGCCGACGGCGTGCGGTTCGGCGACGATGTCGACGGTCGCTCCGTAGGCGGTGAGCAGGGAGACCATGGACGGTTCCATGCCGGGGTCGGTGACCGCCGTGACCGCGTGTCCGTGCACGGCCCCCGCGAGGGCGAGCCCGAGGCCGAGCGTGCCGCTGGTGGACTCCACGATGCGGGCACCGGGGAGGAGTTCACCGCGAGCGCGGGCCGCCTCGATCATGTACAGCGCGGAGCGGTCCTTGATGCCGCCGGGGTTGAAGCCCTCGAGTTTGGCCCAGAAGCCGCGGCCGTCGGGGACGAAGGGCGATCCGACCCACAGCACGGGCGTGTTGCCGACCAGCCCGGCCGGAGTGCGGCGCGGGGGCGCGGTGGCGGCGAGGAGTTCGGCCGGGGACGCGGGCGTGCCGGGGTGAGGGAGGGTGCTCATACGGGTTTCTCCTGCGGCCGTCGCCGTGGCGCGGCCGTTGCTCGTACGGATCCGGGGCGCGTGCAGCCGTGCCCGCTGCACGGTGCGCGGTGCGGCGGGCGGGGCTGGGGCCCTGTCAGGTCCGCGATACGCAGAGCAGACTCAGTGTTCCGGGGCCGGAACGGGTGGGTGCGCAGGGCCGTCCGGCGCCGGTGGCCCCGGCCTTCTGCGGGTGGATGGCCGGTGCCGGTGCGGGAGGCGCCGCCCCGATGCCGGAAACCGTGGGGGTGTCGGCCAGCCGGGGGCGGGGATCGGGGAGCCGGTCGAGTGCGACTCCGCACAGGGCGTGGTGGTCGGCGGGCGGTCCGTCGCCGCGGGCGACGTCCTGGTCCGGGCGTGTCGCGGTGTCCTGCGGCTGGCACGGGGCCGTCGCGGCGGGACCGGCGGTGAGGGTGTCGCCACCCGTGCGGTCCGGCCCGTGCGCGCAGGCCACCAGGTGGATGCTCGTGAACACGAGCACGCCCAGCAGCAGGAGCACTCCGCGAAAGGAGATGCGCCGACCCGCTCGCCACGTCATGTCACGGATCGTAGTCGATCAGTTGCCCTGTGCTGGGAAGGGCCCGCGCTGCGGGCCCATTTCATCGGGCCGGCAGGTCGAGCAGCCGGAAGCGACCGGGCGGGACGGACCAGGTCCGGCCGCCGAGGCGGATGCGGACCGGTGCACCCGCGGAGGCGGGGACGGCGACGCTGATGCGGCCTCCGTCGACGTGGATCCGCACACCCCAGTGACCGCGGTAGCGGACCGTGAAAGCGAAGCGCGACAGCTGCGGCAGCGGCGCCGGATCGAGCCACAGGGCGTCCTCACGGGCTTCCAGGCCCGTCAGGCCGCGCTGGACGAGGTCGAGGGTGCCGGCCATGGCACCCAGGTGGATGCCTTCCTCGGTGGTGCCGCCCTGTACGTCGGTGACGTCCCCGAGCAGTGCCTCCTGCGCGCAGGACCATGCGTCGGCCCGATGGGCCCGGGCCAGCACCCAGGCGTGCACGACTCCGCTGAGGGTGGATCCGTGGCTGGTGCGCCGCAGGTAGTGGTCGACCGTGGACCGCCACGTGCCGTCGTCCAGCGGGTACCCCAGACGCCCGAACAGGCGGTGCAGTTCGGTGGGTGGGAACAGGTAGCCCAGCATGAGCACGTCGGCCTGCTTGGACGCCTGGTAGCGGTTGACCGAGTCCCCCTCGGCCTCCAGGATCCGGTCCAGCCGGCGGATGTCCCCGTACCGGGCCCGGTAGCCCGCCCAGTCCAGTTCCTCCAGCCCGTCGTAGCCGGCGAACTGGCTGATCACGCCGGCGTGCCAGGGGACGTACAACTTGCGCGAGACGTCCTCCCAGCGGTCCGACTCCTCCGGGCCGAGGCCCGTCCGCTCACGGAGCTCGTCGCGGCGCGGCGCGGGGAGGGTCCGCCACAGCTCCAGGGTCCGGTCCAGTACCCAGGCGGCGCTGACGTTGGTGTAGGTGTTGTCGTCGACTCCGGGCGACGCGGAGCCGGGGTAGGCGTCGTGGTACTCGTCGGGTCCGACGACGCCGCGGATGCGGTAGCGGCCGCCGGTGTCGCAGTCGGGGTCCCAGGTGGCGCGGCAGGCCCAGAAGCGGGCGATCTGCAACAGCATCTCGGCGCCCTTGGTGTACAGGAACTCCGTGTCGCCGGTGGCCTGGCCGTACCGCCAGATGTTGTAGGCCACGGCGGAGCCGACGTGGTGCTGCAGCCGGGTGTGGTCCGGCAGCCAGCGTCCCGAGTGCGGGTTGAGGTGGAGGGTCTGGGTCTCCTCGCGTCCGTCGCTGCCGCTCTGCCACGGGTACATCGCTCCCGTGCACCCGGCCTGTTCCGCCGCCCGGCACGCCGCCTCCAGACGGCGGTGGCGGTACTCCAGCAGCCCCCGGGACACCTCGGGGAAGTGCAGGTCGAGGTAGGGCAGGACGAAGAGCTCGTCCCAGAAGACGTGCCCGCGGTAGGCCTCTCCGTGCAGTCCCCTGGCGGGCACGCCCACGTCCAGCCCGGCGGTGTGCGGGGAGAGGGTCTGCAGGACGTGGAAGGTGTGCAGCCGCAGGATCCGTCCGGCGTCGCCGGGGACGTCCAGGCCTGCGCGGCGCCACAGCCGCGCCCAGGCGGCGGCGTGCGTGGCGAGGAGGCCGGCGAAGTCCGGGGCCCGTTCGACGCGGTCGAGGGCGGCGTGCAGCGGGTCACTGATCGCCGGGTCCCGGGTGGTGTGCAGGGCCACGGTCTTCTCGACGACGGCCGGCCGGTCCGGCGCGAGCGGGACGGTCAGCCGGTGGACCGCGGCGTGCTCCCCCGCCTCCAGTGAGCGGGCGGCCGCCGGATGCGTCGTGGCGCGCGTACGGGCGGCGAGCGCGATGCCGATGTCGGAGGCGCTCGTACGGCACCGCAGCCAGACCGTGTCCGGTTCGGAGGTCCCGGTGTGCGTCCGGGTGAGGTGACGGCCGTTCAGGTCCCGGTAGCGGGCGACCCCCGCGTTGCCGACGTCGCCGTCGAGCGCGGACTCGACCTCCAGGTCCGCGGACCAGTCGCCCTCCGCGCGGAAGACGGTGCGCAGGGCGGCGAGGTGCGGGTCGTGCATGTGCACCAGCCGGGTCTGCTCGACGGCGACGATCCGCCCGCGCGGGTCACGCAGCCGGAACGCCCGTGTCAGAGTGGCCCGTTGGAGGTCGAGGTCCTGCCGGTGCTCCAGCAGCGAACCGTCGTCGGGGGTGAACCAGGAGCCGCCGTCCCCGAGCCTGAACCGCAGGGGCAGCCAGTTCGGCAGGTTGACCAGGTCCTCGTTCTGCACTTTCCGCCCGGCGACGGTGGAGTGGAGCCGGTTGTAGCAGCCGGCGGCGTAGGTGCCGGGGTAGTGGTGGGGGCCGGCCACGGTCTCAGGGGCGGCGCCGCGGGTGGCGAAGTAGCCGTTGCCCAGGGTGCACAGCGCCTCGCGCAGGCGCTCCTGGGCGGGGTCGTACCCCTCGTACGACCAGGTCCACTCCCCCATCGTCTCCCCTCTCCGGGATCCGGCGGCACGGGACGGTTCGGCAGGGCCTTCCCGTCCAGTCTCCCCTGGATGCACCGGGCCCGCCCGAGGGGCGGGACGGCGGCACGCGCAGGTCACACGGGCTGAGGGACGACGGCGACCGGGCACGGGGCGTGGTGGAGCATCGCGTGGTTGACGGGGCCCAGCTGAAGCCCGAACGGACTGTCGCGGCGGCGGGCGCCGACGACCAGCAGGTCGGCGTCGTCCAGTGTCTCGAGCAGGACCTTGCGGGCATGCCCCTCGCCCGTGTGCCGGCGGTGGCGAACGCCTGGGTGGGCGGCCGCCGCGGCGCGCAGGGCCTGGTCGAGGTGCTCCTCGGCGCGGCGCCGGTGTGCCATGACGGCTTCGTCCTCGTACCCGATCCACTCGGCTCCCTCGCCCGGAACCATCCGCCAGGCATGGACCGCCCGCACCCCGCAGCCATGCAACTCGGCCTCGGAGAAGGCGAAATCCACGGCCGCGGCAGAGTTGTCGTCAGGGCCCACGCCGAGCACGATCCAGCGCTCGCCGTCGCGGGCTCCGCTTTCGTCGCGGTCACCCCGCACCACGACCACCGGGCACTCCGCACGGCCGGCGAGGGTCAGGCCGACGGAGCCCAGCAGCAGGCCCGCCATCTCGCCGCGGCCGCGGTGGCCCACCACGAGTGCGCCGGCACGGGTCCCCTCGCGCAGCAGTCCGTACGTGGTGTCCTCCGCGAGTACCTCTGCCGAGACCTCCAGGCCCGGACGGCGCGAGCGGGCCCGTTCCGCCGCGGACTCGGCGATCTGCCGGGTGAGCTCCTGCTCCTCGGCGGGTTTCCGGGTGGAGGCGAGTGCCCGTCCCTCGTACCGGTCCCACAAGGAGGCGTGGACGATCCGCAACGGAAGGCCGCGCACTGATGCCTCGTCCGCGGCCCAGTCGACCGCTTCCAGGGCGGAGTCCGAGCCGTCGGTTCCCACGACCAGGGGAAGCGCCATGACCTCCACCGCCTCTCGATGCTGTGGTCGCCGTGTTGCCGACGACACTGCCGGGCGCGGACCGGTACGCCCATGGGCCGCTCGGCCCGTCCGGAGGGACACCCGGCCGTGGCGGTGGCCCCACCGGCCCATGTCGGGCCCCGGCGGACGCGACCGACAGTGGGACCGGACCGTACAGGACCAACCGCGCAGGGAGGCGGGGACGATGTACCACCGCAACGTCGGCGATCTGATGACCAAGGCGGTCGTATCGGTACGGCCGGACACGTCGTTCAAGGAGATCGCGAGGCTGCTCGCGGAACACGACGTCACCGCCGTCCCCGTCGTGGACGAAGGGGACCGCCCGGTGGGCGTGGTGTCGGAGGCCGACTTGCTGCGCAAGGAGGCGGGGCTGCCGGACCCGGCCGGCCTGCTGCCCGCCCGGCACCCGCGCCCGGGCGAGCGTTCCCGCATCGCCGCCACCACCGCGGAGGGGCTGATGAGCAGTCCGCCGACCGTCGCGCGGCCGGAGTGGTCCGTGGTCGAGGCGGCCCGGGTGATGGAGCGTCGAGGGGTGAAGCGACTGCCCGTGGTCGACGGGACGGGCCGGCTGGTCGGGGTGGTCAGCCGCACCGACCTGCTGCGGGTCTTCCTCCGCAGGGACCGCGCCATCCGTGAGGAGATCACCGGTGAGCTGCTGGTGAAGACCCTGGGACTCGCGCCCGACGCCGTAGCCGTCCAGGTGGCCGAGGGGAAGGTCACCCTCGATGGCGTGGTGGACCGCCGCAGCCTCGTGCCGGTGGTCCTGGAGTTGTGCCGCGGCGTGGACGGCGTCGTCGACGTCGAGGCGAGACTGGGTTACAAGGCCGACGACACCGTCCACCCTGCCCCCGCCCACCGGTGAGCCGTGCCGGCGAAGGTGGTGGGTCGGAGGGCCGGCCGGCAGGCGCCGTCCGCATGCGGGGGTGCCTACCGGCTTGACGACACCGACGGGCGAGCCGTCGACGCCGCGCCCCACGGCGTCACCGACGACCGGCTGCGCACCATGTGAGGAGCACGCCATGTTTGTCTACGACCACATGAACGGCTGGGGCTGGGCCCTGATGTCGCTGGGCTGGCTGGTGCTGCTGGTCCTCGTCGGCCTGGCGGTGGCCGTGCTGGTGCGGCGCACCGCCGACGGCGGTCACGGCCGGGCTCCCGACCGGCGTGACCCGAGTCCGCGGGAACTCCTGGCCGAGCGGTACGCACGCGGCGAGATCGACGACGAGGAGTACCGGCGGAGGCTGGAGGTGCTGGAGCGAGCCGCCGGTCACCGGCAGGAGTCGAGGTGACCGAACGCGGCTCGCGGGCAGGATCCACACGGTGGTCAGCCGGACACGACGGGAAGCGTCACCCGGAAGGCGGTGTGCCCGGGGCGGCTGGTGACCTCGACGGTGCCGTGGTGGGCGGTGACGATCGCGTGGACGATCGCGAGTCCGAGGCCGGTACTGCCCGTGCTGCGTGAACGGGCCTGGTCGGCACGGACGAAGCGGGTGAAGACCTCGGGCTGGAGTTCCGCCGGGATCCCGGGCCCGTCGTCGCTGACGGTGAGACGTGCGCCGTCGGCGTCCGAGGCGAGGGCGACCATCACTTCCGTACCGGCCGGAGTGTGGGTGCGGGCGTTGGCCAGGAGGTTCCCGAGGGCCTGCTGGAGACGGTGGCCGTCCCCGGGCACCACGACGGGCTCCTCCGGAAGGTCCAGGAACCAGCGGTGGCCCGGTCCCGCGGCGCGGGCGTCGTCGACGGCGTCGAGGACGAGGCGGGTCAGGTCGACCCGTTCGTGCTCGAGCGGGCGTCCCGCATCGAGACGGGCCAGGAGCAGGAGGTCGTCGACGAGGTGCGTCATGCGCTGCGACTCGGACTGGATGCGTTCGAGGGCGTGGCGGATGCCGGCCGGGACGGGGCCCCGGTGGCGAAGGGCGAGTTCGGCGTGGCCCCTGATGTTCGCGACGGGGGTGCGCAGTTCGTGGCTGGCGTCGGCGGCGAAGTGCCGGAGCCGTTCCTCGCCGGCTTGGCGCCGGACCAGGGCGTCCTCCACGTGCCCGAGCATGTGGTTGAGCGCGGCGGCGACCTGGCCGACCTCGGTGTGCGGGTCGGTGTCCGGCAGGGGCGTCGGCATGGCGAACTCGCCACTGGCCAGGGGCAGCCGGGTGACACCGGACGCGTGCTCGGTGACCCGGTGCAGGGGGCGCAGGCTGACCCGGACCCACAGGGTCCCGGCGACGCCCGTGGCGAGGAGTGCCGCGCCGAAGACCACGGCTTCCACGGCTTCGAGGCGGTGCAGCGTGGCTTCGACGGGGTGCAGGGGGAGACCGGTGAGCAGGACGTCGCCGTCGTCGCCGCGGACCGCCGTGACGCGGTAGGCACCGAGCGAGGCGATGCGGATGCTGTGTCCCCTTCCGTCGACCGGGACGCCGGTCAGGGCGTGTCGGTCTCCGGCGGAGAGCGCCAGGGGGCGGTCGGCCGCGTCGTCGACCACGGCGGCATGGGTGACGTCGCCACCCAGCAGGCGGGCGCCGAAGGTCGCGTCGGCCTGCCCCCGGGTGTCGGGGCGGTTGTCCGCGTCGGGCGTCCTCTCGTGCTCCAGGCTGGCCGCGAAGCGCCCGCCGGCGGCGGTGAGCTGCTCGTCCAGTCGTCCCAGCAGGAAGCCCTGGAGCGCGAGGACGGTGGTGACGCCCACGGCGGCGCACGCCACGGCCAGCAGGACGAGGAGCCCGGCGGTGAGCTGTCCCCGCAGGGTGCGGAGCGGAAGCCGTCTCATGGTGCCTCGGACTTGAGGACGTATCCGACGCCCCGGACCGTGTGGATCATCGGGGGCCGTCCCGCGTCGATCTTCTTGCGCAGATAGCTGATGTAGAGCTCGACGACATGGGCCTGGCCGCCGAAGTCGTACGCCCAGACCCGGTCGAGGATCTGGCTCTTGGAGAGCACCCGGCGCGGGTTGCGCATGAGGAACCGCAGCAGCTCGAACTCGGTCCGGGACAGTTCGACCAGGGTGCCGGCCCGGCGGACCTCCCGGGCCTCCTCGTCCATCGTGAGGTCGCCGACGACCAGCCGGTCCACGTCGGTCCCGGCGGTCATCCCGGCCCTGCGGAGCAGACCGCGCAGCCGGGCGATGACCTCCTCGAGGCTGTAGGGCTTGGTGACGTAGTCGTCGCCGCCCGCCGTGATGCCGGCGACGCGGTCCTCGACCGCGTCGCGGGCCGTCAGGAACAGCACGCACACGCGGTCGGCGTCGCGCCGCAGCTCGCGCAGGACGTGCAGGCCGTCGGCGTCGGGCAGCATCCAGTCCAGGACGACCGCGTCGGGGCGGAAGTCGCGGGCGGTCGCGAGCGCGGACCCCCCGTCGGCGGCCGTCCGCACCTGGCAGCCCTCGCCGGCCAGGGCGGCGGAGAGCACGTCGGTGACGTCGGGCTCGTCGTCGACGACCAGGACGCGCACCGGGCTCCCGTCGGGCCGGTGCATGCCGGGGGGTGCTGTGCGGCTCTCTTCCATGGTGAGTACAGCATCCCTCGCGCACGTGCCCCGGAGGCCTCGGGGAACCTCTGCGTTTCCTCTGAGTTCCCGCTGGGCGGCCCGGATCAGAGGAAACACAGAGGTTCGGTGGCGATGCTGGGGCGCCCGACGACGATGACGCTCCTGGGAGCCCCATGGCCACCACCTCCACCACCGCCCGCACCGGTCGCGGACTGCACCACCGGCGGCCGCGCCGCGGCCTCGTCCCGCTGCTCGCGCCGCTCGCGATCTGGGCGGGTGCCGCGGGGGTACTGGCGCTGTGGTGGTCCGACACGACCTCGGTGGTCGGCCCGGCGGGGTGGCTGACCGGTGCGGGCCGCATCACCGGCCTCCTGGCCGGATACGCCTGCGCGGTCCTGCTCGTCCTGATGGCCCGCGTCCCCCTGCTCGACCACGGTGTCGGCACCGACCGGCTCGCCCGCTGGCACGCCTGGGGCGGCCGGTGCACCGTCTCGCTGGCCCTCGCCCACACCCTGCTGATCGTCTGGGGCTACGCCGCGGCCTCGCACACCTCCTTCCCGGCTCAGACCACGACGCTCGTACTGGACTATCCGGACCTGCTCAAGGGCACTGCCGGATTCCTGCTGTTCGTCGTCACGGGCGCGCTCTCCGCGCGTGCGGCCCGCCGGAGGATGAGCTACGAGGCCTGGCACTACCTGCACTTCGCCACCTACCTCGCGGTCTTCCTCGCCTTCGGGCACCAGCTGTCCAACGGAGCGGACTTCGTCGGGAACCGGGCAGCCCAAGCCGCCTGGTACGCCCTCTACCTCGGCGCCGCCGTCCTGGTCGCCTGGTACCGCTTCGCCGTACCGCTGCGGCGCGGGCTCCGCCACAGGCTCACGGTCGTCGCCGTCCACCCGGAGGCACCCGGGATCGTGTCCGTCCACCTCACCGGTGAGCACCTGGACGAGCTGGCGGGTGTGCCGGGACAGTTCCTGCGCTGGCGCTTCCTCACCCGCGGGCTGTGGTGGACCGCCAACCCGTACTCCCTGTCCGCCCCGGCCCACCCCCGGCACCTGCGCATCACCGTGAAGTCCGCGGGCGGCCACAGCGGCGCCCTGGCCCGGCTCACCCCGGGCACCCGCGTATGGGCGGAAGGTCCCTACGGCGGCTTCACCGCGGACCGCCGCACCGCTTCGAGCGTCCTCCTCCTGGCGGGAGGCGTCGGCATCACCCCGCTGCGGGCCCTCTTCGAGACCCTGCCCGGTCAGGTGACCCTCGTCTACCGGGCACGCCGTCCGGAGGACCTCGCCCTGCGGAGCGAACTCGACGCGATAGCGCACAGGCGTGGCGCCACGGTCCACTACGTGGTGGACGACCCCGCGCGGTACCACTCACCGCTGACCGCGCGGGCGCTGTCCGCCCTCGTCCCCGGGCTGGCCGGTCACGACGTCTACCTCTGCGGCCCGCCGGCCATGGCGGAGGCCGCCGTACGGGCCCTGCGCGCCGCGGGTGTGCCCGCCCGCCGCATCCACCACGAGTCGTTCGCGTTCTGAGGAGAACCGCATGCGCCGCGCCGTGCTCACCACCACCGGGACCAGCGCCCTCATCGCCGGAATGCTCCTCCTCAAACCCCACCAGCCGTCCGTGGTGGCGGGTGGTCCGGATCCCTCGGCGGACTCGCCCACGCCCCGGCGGTCGGAGCCGGCGTCCGCGGGCGCCCACGGCGCCGCCACCAGCACCTTCACCGGTGCGCCCGTCGACACCCCGTACGGGACCGTGCAGGTGGCCGCCGTGCTCGCCGAGGGGAAGATCACCGCCGTCCGGGTGCTCCGGGCGCCGGAGGGCAACGGCAGGGACCGGCAGATCGCCGCCTACGCCCTGCCCCGTCTGACGCAGGAGGCCCTCGGCGCCCAGAGCGCCCGCATCGACGCCGTGTCCGGGGCGAGCTACACCAGCCAGGGGTACGTCCGGTCCCTGCAGAGCGCTCTGGACCAGGCCCGTGCGTGACCCCGCCTCCGGCCTGCACCACGTCGAACACGTCATGGGCACCGTCTTCTCCTTCGACGTCCGGGACCGGGCCACGTCCGCCATCCGCCACGCCCTCGACCGTGCCGTCCGCCATCTGCACACCGTGGACGCCGTGTTCTCCACGTACCGTCCCGACAGCGCCGTCAGCAGGCTCGGCCGTGGCGAGATCGGCCTCGCCGACTGTCCGGGCGAGGTGGGCGACGTGCTGGAGCTGTGCGCCCGGGCGGGCCACGAGACGGACGGCTGGTTCAGCGTCACGGCCCGTGGCACCCTCGACCCCTCGGGCCTCGTCAAGGGGTGGGCCGCCGAGAACGCCTCCCGGATGCTCCACGAGGCCGGCGCGCACCACACCTGCGTCAACGGCGGCGGCGACATCCGCCTCCGAGGCGAAGCGGCCCCCGGCACACCTTGGCGCATCGGCATCGCCGACCCGCTGCGCCCAGGGGTGCCGCTCGCCGTCGTGACCGCGAGCGGGGACCTGGCCATCGCCACCTCGGGCACCGCGGAGCGGGGCGCCCACATCCTCGTCCCGCACGACGCCACCCCGGCCACCGAGCTGGTCTCCCTCACGGTCGTCGGACCGGCCCTGACGATGACCGATGCCTACGCCACCGCGGCCTTCGCGCGCGGCAACGCATCCCACACCTGGCTGGAGGCCCTGGACGGATACGAGGCGCTCGCCGTCCTCCCCGACGGCCGCACATGGCGAACGTCCGGATTCGGCAACCACGTCCCTTGAGCGGCGACCGCGCTGATCCGCGCGCCAGGTGGCCGGGAGGCGAGGGGCATTGGGACCGCCCACGGGGCCGGGTGGCCCCATGGCAGCGGTTGCCGGAGCGTCCCAGACTGGGTGCGGGAGGTCTTCCGTCCTCGTCGAAGGAGGCGGCCATGAACGCCAACCGGCATCCGGCGACCGTCGGCGACGTGATGACGCGCAAGGTCGTCGCGGTCGCCCTGGGCACGTCGTTCAAGGAGATCGTGCGGACCCTGGAGCAGTGGAAGGTCAGCGCGCTGCCCGTGGTGGCCGACGGGACCCGGGTCGTCGGCGTGGTCTCCGAGGCGGATCTGCTGCGCAAGGAGGAACACCGCGAGGACGACGCCCCGCCGGTCGGCGCAGGCCCGGACAAGGCGGCCGCGGTCACCTCCGAGCAGTTGATGACGGCCCCGGCGGTCACCGTGCGCGAGGACGAGCCGCTGGCGCGGGCGGCGCGGACGATGGCCGTGCACCATGTGAAGCGGCTGCCGGTGGTCGACGCCGACGGCTCGCTGCGGGGCGTGGTGAGCCGGGGCGACCTGCTCAAGGTGTTCCTGCGGACGGACGCGGAGATCACCCGTGACGTGCGGGACGTCCTCGCGGGCGAACTCCTTTCGGGCGCTTGGCAGTTGGTCGAGATCGAAGCCACCGACGGAATCGTCACGGTGAGCGGCCTGCTCGCCGACCGCTCGCTCGTCCCGGTCGTGGCACGGATCGTGCGCTCGGTCGAGGGTGTCGTGGACGTGCGCTTCGACCTCACCTCGAGCCGCGTGTGAAGTGCCCCCGACGGCGACCGGTCGGACCCCCCCGACGGACCCGACCGGCCCAAGCGGACGCCGGGCGCCCCGCAACACGCTGGCAGCAGCACACGACTCCGCCCGAAGGAGGGGAAGGCCATGAAGGCGTGGGTTTTCCAGGAGCCCGGGCAGGCGCGCTGGCAGGAGGTGCCGGATCCGGACGTCGAGGACTCCGGCGACGCGATCGTCCGCGTCGACGCGGTCACCATCTGCGGCACCGATCTGCACATCCTCAAGGGTGACGTGCCCGACGTGCGCCCCGGCACCGTGCTGGGGCACGAGGCGGTCGGCGAGGTCGTCGAAACCGGTACCGGAGTCGCGACGGTGCGTCCCGGCGACCGGGTCGTGATCTCCTGCGTCTGCGGGTGCGGCCGGTGCCGCTTCTGCCGCGAGGGCGCCTACGGGCAGTGCCTGGGCGGTGGAGGCTGGGTACTGGGGCACCTGATCGACGGGACGCAGGCCGAATACGTGCGCGTGCCGTTCGCCGACCTCTCCCTCCACCCACTGCCCGCCTCGCTGGGCGACCAGGACGCGGTGCTGCTCGCCGACGTCTTCCCCACGGCCTACGAGGTGGGTGTCCTCAACGGCCACGTGCGGCCCGGCGACAACGTGGCCGTCGTCGGCACCGGACCCATCGGGCTGGCCGCGATCGCCACGGCCCGTCTCTACTCCCCCGACCGGATCATCGCGATCGACCTGGCGGAGGCCCGGCTGGACGCGGCCAAGCGCCTGGGGGCCGAGGCCGTCGCCAACGCCGGTGAGCAGCCCGAACGGCTGGTCCACGACCTGACCGAGGGACTCGGTGCCGACGTCGTGATCGAGGCGGTGGGACTGCCCGAGAGCTTCGAACTGTGCTCGCGCATCGTGCGGCCGGGCGGCCACCTCGCCAACGTCGGCGTCCACGGCGCGCCGGCCAGGCTCCACCTGGAGGACCTGTGGAGCAGGAACGTGACGATCACGACGGGATTGGTGGACACGTTCTCCACCCCGGTCCTATTGCGCATGATGGCGGCCGGACGCCTTCCGGCCGCGTCCCTCGTCACCCACACCTTCGAACTCCACGACATGGCGGAGGCCTACGACGTGTTCGGCCGGGCGGCCGACACCGGAGCGCTCAAGGTCGTCCTGGGCGGCCCGCAGCACACGGCGGTGGCGCTCACCGGCTGAGCACCGAGGAAAGGACCGAGCGGTCATGACGAAGCACCCGACAGCCACCGCGCCCGGGGACGTCGGCCGGCGCATCGCGATGCGCCGTGCGGAACTGGGTCTGTCGCAGGAGGATGTGGCGCGCCGCACGGGCATCGCCACGGGCTACCTGCGGTACGTGGAACAGGACTCCACCGCCGCTCCGGGCGTCGCGACGCTGCGCGGCCTGGCCATGGCGCTGGACACCAGTGTTTCCGCGCTCAGCGGGGGCGAGGCCGATCTGCCGCCGGGTCGCGGGCAGGCCGCACTCCGTGCCGAACTGGTCGAACTGGGCGGCGCGGAGTGCTGGAGACTGCTGTCCACGCACGGGGTCGGCAGGCTCGCCCTGTCCATGCCCGACGGGCTCACCGTCCTGCCGGTCAACTACAGCGTCGACGAGGGCACGATCGCCTTCCGCACTTCCCCTGCAGCGACCCCCGCGGAGGCCTCCGACACCAGGTGCGCCTTCGAGGTGGACGAGGTGGACGACGCCCTGAGCCAGGGCTGGAGCGTCCTCGTCCGTGGCATGGCGCACACCGTGACCGACGCCGCGGGCGTCCGGCGGCTCGACGACCGGGCGTACACGGGGCCGTGGGCCGGCGGGGATCGCGACCTGTGGGTGCGGATCACCCCGGCGACCATAACGGGCCGCCGCATCGTGGTCGGCTGACATGAGGGCAAGGGGACGGGGATGAACGGCACCGGATACGGAGCGGAGCCGCCCCGCGGACCGCACGGGGACGTCGTCGTGGGGTTCGACGGGTCGGATCCCGCCGTACGCGCCTTGGACGTTGCCGCCGACGAGGCACACCGGCGGGACACCGCGCTGCGGATCGTGCTCGGCCTGCCGTGGCCCGATCCGGGCGAGGTCGGATTCGGCCTGGACGCCGATCGTGAGCGCGCGCGGGGCGAAGCGGCCCGTACGGTCCTGGACTTGGCCGCCGCACGCATGGAGGACCGGTACCCGGGGCTGTCCGTCGCGCTGGAGCAGGCGGCCGAGCCGGCTGCCTCCGCGCTGGTCCGCCTGGGCCGGGCCGCGGCCCTGACCGTCGTCGGCACCCGCGGCCGTGGCGGCTTCGCCGGGCTGCTCCTGGGTTCCGTCAGCCTGCGGGTGGCCGCTCACACCGCCGGCCCGCTGATGGTCGTCCGCGGCGAGGACACGGCCGCCCGGCGGGGGCTGCTGCACGACAAGGTGCTGCTCGGTCTGGAGGACGAAAGCGACGCCGAGGCCGCTCTGTTCGCCTTCGAGGAGGCCGGACGACGCGGCGCACGGGTGCGGGTACTGCACACGTGGGCCCACCCGCACGTCTCCCTGGGCGAGTGGCCCGTGTCCCACCGTCAGGACCTGGCCTCGCAGGCCCGGCAGCACAAGGAACTCGCGCGGTTCGCCGTGTCCAAGGTGACCGAACGCTTCCCCGATGTCGCCGTGCGCGTGGACTCCGTTCCAGGACATGCTGCGGCCGCCCTGGTGGAGGCGAGTCGCGCGGCGGACGTGCTGGTGGTCGGCGCCCACCGGCGGGAGACCCGTCCGTTGGGACTGCACCTGGGCCCGGTCACCCATGCCGTGCTGCATCACGCGCACTGCCCCGTCGTCCTGGTCCCGATCGGCTGACCGCCTGGTCCCCCGTCGTGCGGTCAGACGCCTTCGGTACCGGCCGGGCCCGGACAAGGGGCCGGTAGGCCCCTGCGGGCGCCGGGTTCCGGGGCACAGGATGTAGGCGAGGGTCGCCGCCAGGGCCGCCCGGTCGGCTCACGCCACATCACCTCGACGGGCTGCATGACGGAGGTGCCGGCCCAGGCGCGGCAGGGCCTGATGGAGTTCGGCTCTGCGGGGCCGATCCGGCCTTCGGCCGGGCCGTGTCCCGCCATGTGGCCCACCACCTGCCGCAGACCCGCACCCGTCTGCTGGACCTCCACGGGCCCGGGCAGCAGAACCCCACGTTGCCTGCCCGGGCCCATCCCGCGAGGAGGAACTGATGCACGGCAGCCCCCACGTCGTCAGCGACGTGATGACCCGGTCCGTCGTCGCCGTCGGCCGGAACGCGTCGTTCAAGGAGATCGTCATGACGATGGGGCGCTGGAAGGTCAGCGCCCTGCCCGTGCTGGAGGGCGAGGGCCGGGTCGTCGGTGTGGTCTCCGAGGCCGACCTGCTGCCCAAGGAGGAGTACCGCGACAGCGCCCCTTCCCGCGACGAGCAGATGCGACGGCTGCCGGATCTGGGCAAGGCCGGCGCCACCACCGCCGACGAGCTGATGAGCGCCCCCGCCGTGTGCGTGCACAGCGACGCCACGCTGGCCCAGGCGGCGCGCGCCATGGCGTTCCGCCACGTCAAGCGCCTGCCGGTCATCGACGGTGAGGGCATGCTGTGCGGCATCGTCAGCCGGGGCGACCTGCTGAAGGTCTTCCTGCGACCGGACGAGGAGATCGCCGAGGAGGTCAACCGCGAGATCGCCGGGTACCTCTTCCCCGGCGAACCCTCGTCGGTGCGGGCACGCGTCGACGGGGGCGTCGTCCACTTCTCCGGCGCGCCGGGCGACCCGTCCCTGGTTCCCGTGGCGTCACGGTTCGCACGTGCCGTGGAGGGCGTCGTCGACGCCGTATGGGACTGACCTGCGCCGCACGCGTTCGGCAGGGATGGCCGGGCCCGCGGCCGTCCATCCCGCCCACGCCTCCTCGACATCGGTCCCGCGTCGCAACGGATTGCGCCGCCACCAGGCCGTTCTCACCGGCTGTGGGGCCCGTTCGGCCCTGTCTCCGCGGCCGCCGGCGGACGACCATCGGAAGGGTGCGACCGCGACCGCGGCAGTGCGCGGTCTCTCGGAGCCTCGGGACGAAGGACGTGAGCAGCATGGCACCGAACCCGTTTCCGGCCGCGCCTGGTGACATGGGGCGCCGTGTGGCCAAACGGCGCGACGAGCTGGGCCTGACGCGTGAGGAGGTCGCGGCCCGGGCCGGCATGGCCACCAGTTATCTGCGGTTCATCGAGGAACAGTCCACCGCGGCTCCCGGTCCGGGAACGCTGGGCACCCTCGCGGCCGTCCTGGACACGACGGTCGTCGCGCTCAACGGAGGTGAGGCCGACCTTCCGCCCGGCCGGCTCGGACGCGCCTCGTCCCACGCACGCCTGGTGGAACTCACCGCCGAGGAGTGCTGGTCACGCCTGGACGGCCACGGTGTGGGCCGGATCGCGGTGACCGCTCCCGGTCGCGAGGCCATCCTGCCCGTGAACTACACCGTCGTCGACCGGTCCGTCGTCTTCAGGACCGCCCCCGGTTCCGGGCCGTCCGAGGTCACCGGAACGGAGGTCGTCTTCGAGGTGGACCACGTGGACGAGGCGCTCAGCCAGGGCTGGAGCGTCCTCGTGCGCGGCAGGGCCAGGCGTGTCGAGGACCCGGAGGCGGTGCGGCACCTCGCCCGGCAGGCGTACAGCGGTCCGTGGCCGGGCGACGACGACCGCAGCGAGTGGGTGCGGATCGAGGCGGGAGCCGTGAGCGGCCGACGCATCGACGTCCCCTGACCTGCCCGCTCCGCTGCGATGGGTCGATTCGGCCCTGGCGCGCCCGGTCCTCGACGGTGACGATCACCGGGACGCGGGACGACAGCACGGCGACACAGGGCAGGGGCCGGCACGGTCGGCCACCCGCGGCCCGGCACTGCGGCCGGACGTGGCGATGCTCGACGTGCACCTTCCGGACGGCGACGGCATCGGCGACTGCCGGGAGCTGCGCTCGCGTATGCCGGGGCCGGCCTGCCCGATGCTGACGTCCTTCGCCGACGACGCCCTGCTGGACGCGATCATGGCCGGTGCCGGCCACGTGCTGAAGCAGATCAGTCGATACGCGACCCGGCGACCACCGCCCGGCTGATGAACGGCCTCCCTCACCAAGAAGAACCGGCGAGTCCGCGGGACGAGACACTGGCCGCGCTCACCCCACGCGACAGCCCAGCCCGCCCCCCGTGCCGAGGCCGAGCCGCGCCGCTGAGTCGTGCCGGGTGGCCCCGGCCTCCGGGACGACCGGCCCCTCACCCGACGCAGTGGCGGAGCCGCAACCTGGAACCGGATCCCGTTCCCGGTCCGGGAGGAGAGCGCCATGATGCCCACGACCCTCGACGGGGCCACGCTGGAGAAACTCGTCTCCGCCGCCGTCGCCGCACCGTCCTTCCACAACAGCCAGCCGTGGCGCTTCCGGCTGGAGCCGGACACCGCCACGATCCTGGTCCGTGCCGCGGGTGAGCGCGGCCTGCGTGAGGCCGACCCCCTGGGCAGGGCGCTGCACGTGTCCGTCGGTGCCGCGGTGTTCAACCTGCGGGTCGCGGTCGCCCACTTCGGCTGGGAACCCGTCGTCCGGTTGCTGCCCGTCCCGGCGCAGCCGGACCTGCTGGCCTCGGTACGCCTGGCCGGGCCGCCCCGCAGCGGTGGTGAGCGCCACGCGGACCTGTACCGGGCGTTGTGGCGCCGGCACAGCAGCCGCACACCCTTCTCAGGGCAGTGGCCCCCGGGACCGGTCCTCGCCGAACTGGCGGACGCCGCCTTGGCGGAAGGGGCGAGGCTCCACCTGCCGGACGCCGGGGAGACGCGGCGGCTGCTGCGGCTGACCGAGGAGGCCGAGCAGCGCGGCGTCGTCGACCCCGCGCGGCGTGCCGAGAGCCGGAGCTGGATCCGCGACGACGCTCCGGACGGCCTGCCGCCGACGGCCCTCGGCCCGCGGGACGCATCGGCCCTGCTGCCCATGCGGGACTTCTCCGCGCTCCGCCCGGAGAACCAGCTGCCCTCCGCGGTCTTCGAGCGGCAGCCCTTGATCGCGGTGCTGTCCACCGCCCACGACCGGCGCGCTGACTGGCTGCGGGCCGGCCAGGCACTGGAGCACGTCCTGCTGGTGGCCACGGCGCACCGGGTGCGGGCGTCCCTGCTGCACCAGGCGCTGGAGTGGCCCGACCTCCGCTGGGCGCTGCGCAGCCCGGAAGGCGGGCCAGGGCACGTCCAGATGCTCATCCGGCTCGGATACGGCCCTCAGGGCCCGGGGAGCCCGCGCATGTCAGCGACGGAGGTCGTGGAGGGGACGTGACGTTCCGGCTACCTGCCGAGCGGCAAGCTCCACCCAGGTGCGTTCCCCAGGGCGGCCGCCGGCGGGGCGGTGAACGACCCGCCGGGCTTCCCGCCCGCTGCACCGGGTTCGACAGTCCGCTACGGCGGCCACCTCCGGGCAGCCCGTCCCGTCGTCGCCCACGGCGGCGGGACGTCGGTGTCGATGAGGCCGTATGCGCCGTGGCGGGGTGAACTCGAGGGCGGCCACCGCCTCCTCGACCCCCTCGGCGATGCGCACGCGCAGTCCCAGACGGGTCGGTCCCGCGGAGACCCCAACCGGGCGCCGTAGCAGGGACGTTCGGCCCCATACCGATGGGCCTTCGGCCCACGGCGGACCTCCCCTGCCACGCAGGACAGTGAACACGCAACGAAATCCACCAGGTTAACGCTCCTCCCGGATCGGAAGGGATCAGCACCATGGCCATCCAAGGACACCCCCAGCGGCACACCGGCCTGCGCCTCCCCGCACGGCGCAAGGCGGGCACCGGCACCGCACCGTCCGGCGAGGCTGCTGCCACGTCCGCCACGGACGTCCGCGCCCACGTCCTCGCGGGCCTGCGCGTCCTGACCGGGTTCGTCTTCCTGTGGGCCTTCCTCGACAAGGCCTTCGGTCTCGGCTACGCCACCGGCTCCGGCAAGGGCTGGATCGACGGCGGCTCGCCGACCCGGGGGTTCCTCAGCGGCGTCGCGGCCGGCCCCCTGCGGTCCGCCTTCCACGCCTGGGCGGGTGCCGGCTGGGCGGACTGGCTGTTCATGCTCGGTCTGCTCGGCATCGGCGTCGCCGTCACGACCGGTGTGGCGCTGCGGATCTCCGCCGTGGCCGGCACCGCGATGATGGCCCTGATGTGGGTCGCCGAGTGGCCCCCGGCCCGGCACCTGGCCGACGGATCGCCCAGCATGTCGGCCAACCCCTTCGCCGACTACCACCTGGTCTACGCGGTCGTGCTGGTCGCCCTTGCCGCCGCCTCCGCCGGCACCACGTGGGGTCTGGGCCGCGTCTGGGCCCGGCTGCCCCTGGTCCGCGACCACGCCTGGCTCCGCTGACGCCCACGGCTATGCCCGCCACCGGCCCGGGGAGCTCCGCTCCCCGGGCCCTGACGGCTTGCGAGAAGGAGGCCGGCGCTCAGGGGTGGATCACGGTGTGCTTCCGGCGTCCGCGAAGGGGATCTGCGCCGAGTCGGCCGCCGGGCTGCCGAAGGGGTGCCGCCACAGGCCCTGTGCCTGGAGTCTCGGCAGGACCCCCTCTCCGAACCAGTACGCCTCCTCCAGGTGCGGATAGCCGGAGAGGATGAACTCCTCGATGCCGAGGGCGTGGTACTCCTTGATCCGCTCGGCGACCTCGTCGTGACTGCCGACCAGCGCGGTACCCGCGCCACCGCGCACCAGGCCGATGCCCGCCCACAGGTTGGGGTGGACCACCAGGCGGTCGCGGCTGCCGCCGCGGTGCAGGTCGAGCATGCGCCGCTGGCCCTCGGACTCGCTGCGGGACAGTCCGGCCTGGACGGCCGCGACGGTCTGCGGGTCGAAACCGTCCAGGAGGCGGTCGGCCTCGGCCCAGGCCTGCTCGGAGGTGTCGCGCGTGATGACGTGCAACCGGATGCCGAAGCGCAGGGTGCGTCCCTGTCCGGCCGCCAGGCCCCGGATCCAGGCGATCTTCTCGGCGACCTGCGCGGGCGGCTCGCCCCAGGTCAGGTAGACGTCGGCGTGCCGGGCGGCGACCTCACCGGCCACCGGTGAGGAACCTCCGAAGTACACCTCGGGAACCGGGTCGGGCACCCGGGCGAGCTTCGCGTCCTCGACCTGGAGGTGCTCACCGCGAAGGTCGACGGACTTGCCCTCCCACAGCCCCTTCACGACCTCCAGGAACTCACCGGTGCGGCGGTACCGCGCGTCCTTGTCCAGGAAGTCGCCGTACGCCCGCTGCTCATGGCTCTCTCCCCCGGTGACGACGTTGAGGAGCAGCCGTCCGCCGGTCTGGCGCTGGAAGGTGGACGCCATCTGGGCGGCGAGCGTCGGCGAGACGAAGCCGGGCCGGAAGGCCACCAGGAACTTCAGCCGTTCCGTGTGCTGGCTGACCATGGCCGTGGTCAGCCAGGCGTCCTCGCACCACGCGCCCGTGGGGGTGAGTGCGCCGGCGAAGCCGAGGTCCTCCGCGGCGCGGGCGATCTGGCTCAGGTAGGCGATCGACGGCGGCCGGTCGCGGCCGGACCGGGTGGCCGGGGTGCCGTGGCCGCCTCCGACGACGTGGCGGCTGTCGCCGTTGGTGGGCAGGAACCAGTGGAAGGTGAGGGACACGTGGGCTCTCCGATCGGGGTGGTCCGTCACAGCAGGCCGTGGCGGGGCGGCCTGGTGCCGTTGAGCACGTACCGGCCGATGTGCTGGACCTTCCAGCGGGACGGGTCGTGCAGGGTGTGGGTGCGGGCGTCGCGCCAGTGACGGTGCAGGCCCAGGGAGTCGAGTGCCGACCGGGTGCCGGAGACCTCGAAGAGGGCGCTCGCGACCTCGACCGCGGTTTCGGCCGCCGTCACCTTGGCCGCGGCCACCGCGATCGAGGCCTCGGCGGCCGAGGTCTCGGTCAGGTCGGCACGCGCTGCGTCCACGGCCTTCGCCGCGGCGGACAGGAGCGCGTCGGCGGCCCGTACCCGGATGGCCAGTTCCCCGAACCGCTGGATGAGCAGAGGGTCCTCGGCGGCGGTCTCGTGCCCCTCCTCAACGCTTTCGAACCAGGGGCGGCTCTTGGTGCGGACGAACTCCACGGCCTCCGCCAGCGCACCGGCGGCGATCCCCGCGTCGATGGCGGCGTGCAGCAACTGGGCGACGGCGCCGTGCAGTTGCGGGCCCCGGAAGGTGAGGTGGTGAGGCACGACCCGTTCGGCGGGAACGGGCACCGACTCCAGGCGTACGGTGCCGCTGGCGGTCGTGCGCTGCCCCATGCCGTCCCAGTCGTCCACGACGGTGAGCCCGGGCGCGTCGCACGGCACGTACGCCACGTGGAGGTCGCCGTCGTCGGCGCGGGCGAGGACGGGGATCCAGTCGGCGAACAGGGCGCCGGTGGAGTAGTGCTTGACGCCGTCGAGCGCGTACGTGCCGTCCGGCAGCCGGGTGAGCCGGGTCCGGATGTCCCGCACGTGCCGGGTGCCCGCTTCGGACTGGGCGTTGCCGAAGCGCTTGCCGCGCAGCACCTCGCGGAAGAAGAACTCCTTCTGCTCGTGGGTGCCCTGCCGGCGCAGCACGTTGACGTACACGAAGTGGCTCTGCGGGATCTGGGCGAGACTGGGATCTGCGGCGGCCAGCAGGTGGAAGATCCCGGCGAGCGTCCCGGTGCTGACGTCCGCGCCGCCGAACTCGGCGGGCACGGTCACCGCGAGGAGGCCGGAGGCGGACAGCCGTTCCAGCTCCGGGCGCGGGAGCCTGCGCCGTGCGTCCCGTTCGGCGGCGCCCTTGCGGAAGTCGGCGGCGAGTGCGGCGGCGACGGCGAGGGCCCCGGCGTCGTCGGCGATGGTGGTCGCGGCCTTCATCCGGTGGCCGCCAGGAACGTGGGGTGGCCACCGAGCGCACGCGAGAACTGGTCCGTGACCTGACGCAGTGCCTCGGCCGAGGCGGGGGCCACGGTCAGCGTGCCGTCGTCGCCCACGGTGAGGTCCTTGTCGAGGGTGAACCAGCCCGGCGTGATGTGCGCGGGGTTCATGGAACTCAGCACGGGGCGCAGGGCGTAGTCGATGGCCAGGACGTGGGCGGTCGTGCCGCCGGTGGCCAGCGGGAGGACGGTCTTGCCCGCGAGTGCGTACTGCGGGAGCAGGTCGAGCAGCGACTTCAGCAGCCCGGAGTAGGCGGCCTTGTAGACGGGGGTGCCGATCACGACGCCGTCCGCCCGGGCGAAGAGGGCCACGGCCTCGACGATCGCCGGATGGCCGAAGTCGGCGTGCAGCAGGGCCTCGGCCGGGAGTGTGCGGACGTCCAGCGGGATCACTTCGTGCCCCTGGGCGGTGAGCCGGTCGTCCAGGTGGCGCAGCAGCCGCGCGGTGCGGGACGTTGCGGAGGGGCTTCCGGAGACGGACAGGACGGTGGCCATACCGGGACCTTCCAGGTGTCGGGACGGGGTCAGTGGGCGGTGCGGGTGAGGGCGGGGCCGTCGCCGGCGGGTCGGGCGGCCTCCATCTCGCGGACGAGGGGCAGTACCCGCTTGCCGAAGTACTCGACCTCCTCCAGGTAGTGCAGGAAGCCGAGGAGGAAGAGGTCGACGCCGAGGCGCTGGTGGGCGACGATCCGTTCCGCGATCTGCTCCGGGGTGCCGATGAGGCCCGTGCGGAAGCCGTCGTTGTACTGGACCAGGTCCTCGAACGTGGAGTCCTGCCACATGCCCTTGCCGTCGGCGGTCGACCGCCCCGCCTGCCGGACGGCGTCGCGGAAGCCGTGGACGGCCGGGGTGTCGGCCTTGGCGACGATCTCGCGGAGGGTGTCGCGGGCCTCGGCCTCGGTGTCACGGGCGATGAGGAAGGCGTTGAGGCCGAACTCCGGTGCCGGGCGGCCGGATTCTGCGGCGGAGGCTCGGACGTCCGCGATCTGCTCGGTGACGCCGTCGGCGTCCGTGCCGTTGCTGAAGTACCAGTCGGAGACGCGGCCGGCCATCCGGCGGGCGGCGGAGGAGTTGCCGCCCTGGAAGATCTCCGGATGCGGGCGCTCGGGGGTGTTCAGGGGCTTGGGCTTGAGGGAGAAGTCCCGCAGCCGGTAGAAGTCCCCGGCGAGTTCGGCGTGGTCCTCGGTCCAGATCGTGCGGAGCGCGCGGATGAACTCCTCGGAGCGCCGGTACCGCTCGTCGTGTTCCAGCCAGGGTTCGCCGAGGGCGGTGAACTCGCCCTTGAACCAGCCGCTGACGACGTTGACGGCGAAGCGGCCGTGGGACAGGTGGTCGACGGTGGCGCCGAGCTTGGCGAGGACGCCCGGGTGCCACAGGCCGGGGTGGACGGCGGCGATGACCTTCAGGCGCCGGGTGGCCAGCAGCAGGGCGAGGCTGAAGCTGGTCGACTCGTGCTGGTACTCGGCGCCGTAGCTCGCCATGTAGCGGACCTGGCTGAGCGCGTAGTCGAACCCGTTGTCCTCCGCGAGCACGGCCAGATCGCGGTTGTAGTCGTAGCCCCAGTCGGTGCGCTGTTCGATGCTGCTGGTGACCAGTCCGCCGCTGACGTTCGGCACCCAGTAGGCGAAACGGACGGGGTCGGTCGCGGGCGGTGCGGGCATGGGGGTCTCCTGGCGAAGGTGCGCACGGATCGGCGCGCGCGAGGGCGGGGAGGAGGTTCGTCGACCGGAATTCAGGCGCGCGGGACAGAGGTTCCCGGGCAGGCCGCGGTCACGGCAGAAGGCGGCCGCAGAAGGAATTCACGGGGAGATCGACGTGCGTGCGAGGGTTTCCCTCGGGCGCGTTCAGGCCCGCCGGCGACAGAAGGAGCTGGAGACACGCTCGAGGTCGACATGGCGTCGCCGCGTGAGGTCCTGTCGCTTCATGTCTTCGATGGAACAGCAGGAAGTCCGGCCGGTCAAGAACGCCCGGATGCGATTCCACATGCTGAGAGTCGCGTCGGTGACCGAGCTGCGGCTGGAACTGCCGTACGAGTTCCACCGGGAGGAGTACGAGCAGATCCTGCACGACGTACGGCACCTGGTCGCGCCCGAACTGGGGTGGCGGCCCGCCGAGGACGACCTGCCCGCCGGACGGCCGCTCCCGGCGGGACGGTGACGCTGCGGCCCGGACGGTGACGCTGCGGCCCGGCCGGACCGCGTCGCGCACCGTTGCGGGCGCGGGCGTCACGGGACGCGGGCGACTCCGGCGTAGATCCCGCTGCCCTCGGGGGACGGCGCCGGGGACGTCCTGAACCACTCCGGGGCCGTCACCAGGCCGGGGGCGACGAGGTCCAGGCCGTCGAAGAAGCGGGCGACTTCCGGGCGCGTACGGAAACCGAGGCGGATGCCGCCCTTGGCGTACTCGGCGGTGACCTGTTCGGCGAGCTCCGGGTAGAGATCGGAAGCGGCGTGGGACAGGACGAGGTGACTGCCCGGCGGCAGCGCGGCGAGCAGGGGCCGCACGATGCCGTGGGCGTCCTGCTCGTCGGGGACGAAGTGCAGCAGGGCGATGAGCGAGAGCGCGACGGGGCGTGTGAAGTCCAGGACGCCCCGCGCGTGCTCGAGGATCTCCTCCGGCCGATGGACGTCGGCCTGGAGGAAGTCCGTGACGCCCTCGGGATGGCCCGCCAGCAGCGCCTGCGCGTGGTGCAGCACGAGGGGATCGTTGTCCGTGTAGACGACCTTCGCCGCCGGTATCACCTGCTGGACGATCTGGTGCAGGTTGGGTTCGGTGGGGATGCCCGAGCCGATGTCGAGGAACTGGTCGACGCCCTGCGCGGCGAGCCAGGCGGCGGCCCGTTGCATGAACTGCCGGTTCTGCCGGGCCGCGTCACGCGCCTCGGGCGGCAGCTTCTCGCCGACGGCCTCGTCGACGGGGTAGTTGTCCTTGCCGCCCAGCAGCCAGTCGTACACGCGCGCCGGGTGGGCCCTGCTGGTGTCGATCCGCGGTGAGTGGGGGGTGCCGGTCGCCATGACGCACTCCATCGCGCGAGGGGAGTCGGTCGTGCTGTCGATCGCGGCAGTCTCGCACACCATGTCGTACGCGAACACGGGCAGTTGGCCGGGGCGGCCCCCGTCCCCGCGGCTTTGGTGTCACAAATGGCGACATCTTCGGGCGCTCCCGAATTCACGTCACAACGATGGGAGCATTCATTCCCGTCCTCGAAACTTTCGGGGAAAGCGGGGCCCCGGCAGCGCCGCCGGTCGAGTTCTCTTGTTTCCGGTCGGTAAATTCCGCGGACACTCCCCTGCGCACTGAACCAGCAGGTCACCAGGGCCGCTTGAGACTCCCTCGCCCGGCCGCCACGACCAGGACCATCCGAGCCGAAAACAGAGAACGCTACATTCCGATAGCCTCAGGTTCAAGCTCTTTACACGCCCTCTTCAGTGGTGATCGAATTCGTGCAATCATCCACGCTGGAGGGCAATGTGAGACCCCCTTCTACCCGAAGATATGCGGCGGCCGTGGCTGCTGCCGTTGTCGTCGCTCTCGTCACCCCTGGAGCGGCGAACAGCGTTCCTCCCTCCCCGTCGGCCACGGCGACACCCGCAACCGCCGAGGCACAACGCACGCCCGCACGGGTCACGTTGGTCACCGGTGACAAGGTGACGGTGGCTCAGGGGCCGAAGGGCACCGCGCCCGCGGTGGAGGTCGAGCGCGCCCCGGGGGCCACGGGCTCGGTGCGCGTCGCCACCGAGGGCGGGGACACCTATGTGTTCCCCGACGAGGCGGTGGCGTACATCGCGAAGGGGCTGCTCGACAAGCAACTGTTCAACGTCACAGAGCTGATAGCCCAGGGTTACGACGACGCGCACCTCAGCGCGCTCCCCCTGATCGTCACCCGCACCGAGGGCTCCGCCACCCTCACGTCCCGCTCATCGGCGCTGCCGGGGGCCGAGACCACGCGCAGCCTTCCCTCGGTCCGCGGCGAGGCGGTCCGCACCCGGCGGTCGAAGGCGGCGGACTTCTGGTCGGCCCTCACCGGTACCGCGCGGGCCGACGCCGAGGAAGTCGCGGCGGCGCCGCGGTTCTCCGCCGGCGTCGACAAGGTGTGGCTCGACGGCAAGGCGAAGGCGACGCTCGCCGACACCACGGCTCAGGTCGGGGCGCCCGCCGCCTGGGCCGCGGGAGGCACGGGGGCCGGGGTGCGGGTGGCCGTCCTCGACACCGGGGTGGACGCCACCCATCCGGACCTGGTGGACCGCGTCGTGGCGTCCCGCAGCTTCGTCCCGGACGGGAACGTCGTCGACCGGAACGGGCACGGCACCCACACGGCGTCCACCGTCGCCGGGACGGGCGCCGCCTCCGGCGGCAAGGAGCGGGGGGTCGCCCCCGGCGCCGACCTGCTGGTCGGCAAGGTCCTCGACGACAGGGGATCCGGGACCATTTCGGGGATCATCGCCGGGATGGAGTGGGCGGCGCGGACCGAGCACGCCAAGGTGGTCAGCATGAGCCTGGGCGTCAGCGGCTGGCACACCCAGGACGATCCGCTGAGCCAGGCCGTCAACCGGCTGAGCGCCGAGACGGGTGCGCTCTTCGTCATCGCCGCCGGCAACGACGGGCCCGGTGCCTACAGCGTGGCGGCGCCGGGGACGGCGGACGCCGCACTCACCGTCGGCGCGGTGGACGCGTCCGACCACCTCGCCGAGTTCTCCAGCGCCGGACCCCGCATGAACGGCGACGCCATCAAGCCCGACATGACCGCCCCCGGCGTGGACGTGCTGGCGGCGCGCTCGCAGTACATGGAGTGGGGCGAGGGCTTCTACCGGGTCGACAGCGGGACGTCCATGGCCACGCCCCATGTGGCCGGGGCGGCCGTCCTCCTGGCGCAGAAGCACCCGCGGTGGACGGGCCGGCAGATCAAGGACGCCCTGATGGGCACCAGCGTGCCGACCCCCGACTACAGCCCCTACCGGGCGGGCACCGGCCGGCTGAACGTGGCCGCCGCCTACAACCAGGACCAGGTCATCGCGACCGGGTCGGTCGACGCGGGGCTGGTGCGGTGGTCGCCCGGTGCGCAGCGGCAGCCGGTCAAGCGGCAGGTCACCTACACCAACACCACCGACCGTCCGATCACCTTGCAGCTCTCCGTCGACCGCGGCAACTCCCCGGCACAGGTGTTCGCGTTGTCCGGCGACCGCGTCACGGTGCCGGCGAACGGCACCGCCACCGCCGAGGTCGTGGTGAACCCGAAGGGCCTCGCGGCGGGTCAGTACGCCGCCCGGGTCACGGCACGCCTCGCGGGCGGTGAAGTCCACACGGCGGTCGGGGTCTCCGTGGAGTCCGAGAAGTACGACCTCACCATCCGCCTGAAGGACCGCTCCGGCCGGCCCGTGAGCGGCGAGGTCGAGATCCGGAGCGCGGACGGCGGCTCCACCTACCTGTGGGTTCCCGACGGGTCGCTGACCAGCCGCTGGGCGCCCCGTTCGTACATGGTCGCGTCGCTGGCGGACGTGCGGGGTCTCCACGGGCCCCACTCCCTCGGGCTCGCGGTGCTGACGGCCCCCGAGATCGAGCTCACCGGCGACCGCTCCGTGGTGCTCGACGCCTCCCGGGCCCGCCAGGTCAAGGTGGCGACACCGCAGCCGACCAGCGTGGTGAGCAGCAGGGTCGACCTGTACCGCTCCTTCACCTCCGGCACTCCCACTCCCGGCGACGGGAGCGCCCTGCGCGAGCGGATCTGGCCCTCGGCGACGTACGACAGCCTGTGGGCGCTGCCGACCAAGGACAAGGTGCGCAAGGGCAGCTTCGCCTTCACCACCAGGATCCGCGCCGAGCAGCGGCCCCTGGAGATCACCTACCGGGGCCACCGGCTCGACGACCCTCTCGTGCAGCCCGGTTCCCGGCCGCTGCGGGACGGCACCTCGCGCCTGGACGCCGTCTTCGCCGGCACCGGCACGCGGGCCGAGTACGCCGGCGTGGCCGCCCGCGGCCGGGCCGTGGTGGTCCGCGACAGCGACGCGGTGACCCCCGCCGATCAGGCCGCGGCGGCGCGCGCCGCCGGTGCGGCACTGCTCCTGGTGGTCAACGACCGTGAGGGCCGCGGCAGCGACTGGTACGGCGACCCCGACAAGGTGACGACCGGACGGCTCCCGGTCGCCTCGCTGTCCCTGGACGAAGGGGAGGCGCTGATCAAGGAGGCCACCGCCGCGGGCAGGAAGGGGGTGCGGCTGGCGGTCGAGGCGCATCCCGCGCCGGAGTACCTGTACGACCTGGTCGACCAGCACCTCGGAGGGATTCCCGCGGATCCCTCCGCCAGGACGGACGCCCGCAGCCTCGCGCGCGTCGACGTCGACTTCACCCCGCCTCCCGGGCGGCAGGTCACCGAGTCGCGGCTGGACTTCCCGTCGTACGACTACCCGCCGTACAACGGGTTCTCGCCCAACGCGCTCCCCGCCGAGGTGGCCGCCCCCGGGCGCCGCACCGACTGGGTCACCGCCGGCGTCACCTGGCAGCAGAACGCCGCACTGGACGGCTGGGGCGGCTCGTCGACGGACCTGGTGACCTACCGGGCGGGCAGCGTGCACAAGGACCGCTGGTTCGGGCCGATCACCCGGCCTCGCATGGTCACCTCCGACCTCCCCTACCGGGGCGACAACGCGATGAGCGCCTACATCCAGGGGTTCGGCGACGCGGGGTCGGCGCACAGCGGCGGGTCTGGCATGTACCAGGCGATCTCCTTCTACCAGGGCGACCGGCAGCTGACCCACATGGAGGGCTTCCCCTGGTTCGGCGTCGGTGACCTGGCGCCCGAGAAGCTCCCGTACCGGCTGGTCGTCGACACCAGGGGCGACACCGCGCTCAGCCCCTACTCCACCGCCACCCGCACCGAGTGGCGCTTCAGCTCCGGTGCCCCGGAGGGTGTGCAGGCCGTCCCGTTGGTGCAGTTGGACTACGGCACGGCACTGGACGCCGAGGGCCGGGCGCAGCGCAGGACGGAACTCTCCGTCACTCCGGTGGTGCTCGGCAGCTCGGCCGCCGGGGACGCGGTCTCCTCGGTCCGGCTGGAGGTCTCCTACGACGACGGCACGACCTGGCTGCGGCAGGGGCTCAAGCAGAAGAAGGGCACCTGGCAGGCGGCTCTGAACGCGCCGCACCGGGCCGGCTACGTGTCGATCCGCGTCACCGCCGAGCAGCGCAACGGCGGCGGAGTCACCCAGACCGTCACGCGGGCCTTCGGCCTGAAGTGACACCGTGAGGGGCCGGTGCCCGGCACGACATCGTGCCGGGCACCGGCCCTTTCGCGTGCCCGAAGCCAGCGATCTTGCGTAGAGCACTCAATAAATTGCGCTCCCTCCGAGCATGCGTCACGCCGAAGCCGACTGATCCGACGGCCGTCCGGAGGGTCTACCAGGGTCTATTCCACTACGGCTCACATGCCCACGCGCGCAAGCGCTCCGCAAGTGACGCAAGCACGACTCGGCCTCAACTACCCCTGAATTACAAGCTGTTGACAAACCCGAGACGTACGAGAAACCTAATGACGCAGTTTCCGCAAGAAGTTGACTGGCTGACTCAATTGGCGTGCATGGCCGGCTCTCATGTCGGGACGATCCCCTTCGGTCCCCGCTTCCCCTGCTTCTCCTGCTCCTCCTGGTTCCTCCTCGCCCGGCTGCCGCGCTCCCCGCCCCCCCACGGAATAGAGGACCCCATGAATTGGAGACCCCTCGGCCGACGGTCGCTGTCCGCCGCCGTCCTGGCCGGGCTCATGACGGTCGGGCTGTTACCGATCTCCGCCACCGCCCAGGCAGCCCCCACGGCCTCGGACGCTGCCGCCGCCGATGTCAACCTCGCCCTCGGCCGCCCTGCCACGGCGGGCGGTTCCCTCGGCGCGTACCCGGCCGGGAACACCACCGACGGCGCCCAGGCCTCCTACTGGGAGGGCCCGGCCGGCTCCTTCCCCCAGTGGGTGCAGGTCGACCTCGGCGCCACCCGAGCCGTCGACCGGATCGTGCTCAAACTGCCCTCCGGCTGGGAGACCCGGACCGAGACGCTCTCCCTGCAGAGCAGCACCGACGGATCCTCGTTCACCACGCTCTCCGCCTCCGCCGGCCGGGTGTTCAACCCGGCCCAGGCCAACACCGTCGCCGTGGACCTGAGCTCGCCCGTCAACGGCCGGTACGTCCGCGTCAACGTCACCGGCAACACCGGCTGGAACGCCGCGCAGCTCTCCGAGCTGGAGGTGTACGGACAGGACGGCGGCAGCACCGACCCGCCGCCCACCGGCACCAACCTGGCGCGCAACAAACCGGTCGAGGCCACGTCGTCGACGCAGACCTACGTCGCCGCCAACGCCACCGACGACTCCACCTCCACCTACTGGGAGGCGGCCGGCCACCCGGCGGACCTCACCGTGAAGCTGGGCTCCGCCGCGGACGTCACGGCCGTGGTGGTCAAGCTCAACCCGGACCCGGTGTGGGGCGCCAGGACCCAGGGCATCCAGGTGCTGGGCCGCGGGGCGTCCGACACCGGCTTCACCTCGCTGCGCGACCGCGCGGACTACGCCTTCAGCCCGGGAACGGGCAACGCGGTGACCATCCCGGTCAGCGGCCGCTGGGCCGACGTGCGCCTGCGGTTCTTCTCCAACACCGGCGCGCCCGGCGGGCAGGTCGCCGAGTTCCAGGTCGTCGGCACCGCGGCGCCCGCGCCCGACCTCACCGTCACGGGCCTGACCTGGTCACCGGCCGCCCCGTCGGAGCGGGACCCGGTCACCGTGAACGCCGGTGTGCGCAACGCCGGCACCGCGCGCTCGGCCGCGACGACCGTGGACGTCAGCGTGGAGGGCACGGTCGCCGGCAGCGCCGACGTGCCCGCCCTCGACCCGGGTGCGTCCGCCACCGTCGCCGTCTCCACCGGCACCCGCGCGGCCGGCAGCTACGCCGTCTCCGCGGTGGTCGACCCGCGCAACACGGTCGCCGAGCTGGACGACACCAACAACAGCCGGAACGCCGCGGACCGGCTGGTCGTCAGCCAGGCCCCCGGCCCCGACCTCGAGGTGACCTCCATCGCCACGAACCCGGCGAATCCGGCCGTGGGCGCGTCCGTCTCCTTCACCGTCGCCGTGCACAACCGCGGCATCACCGCCGCCGCGGCGGGCTCGGTGACCCGGCTCCAGGCCGGCACCACCACGCTGAACGGCACGACCGGTCAGGTCGCGGCCGGTGCCACGGTCAACGTGGCGATCAGCGGCACCTGGACGGCGACCGCCGGCGGGGCCACACTCACCGCCACCGCGGACGCCACCGGGGTCGTCACCGAGACCAACGAGAACAACAACGTGCTCACCAAGTCCCTCGTCGTCGGACGCGGCGCCGCCCTGCCGTACACCGAGTACGAGGCCGAGGACGGCCGCTACCAGGGCACCCTGCTCACCGCCGACGCCAAGCGGACCTTCGGGCACACGAACTTCGCCACCGAGTCCTCCGGCCGCAAGTCCGTCCGCCTCGACTCCGGCGGACAGTACGTCGAGTTCACCTCCACCACGTCCACCAACTCCATCGTGGTGCGCAACTCCATCCCCGACGCCTCCGCCGGCGGCGGAGCCGACGCCACCATCAGCCTGTACGCCGACGGCACGTTCGTGCAGAAGCTGGACCTGTCCTCCAAGCACAGCTGGCTGTACGGCAGCACCGACGACCCGGAGGGGCTGACCAACCGGCCGGGCGGCGACGCGCGGCGGCTGTTCGACGAGGCGCACGCGCTGCTGTCGCGCACGTACCCGCAGGGCACCACGTTCCGTCTGCAGCGCGACGCGGGCGACTCGGCGGCCTACTACGTCATCGACCTGATCGACCTGGAGCAGGTGGCTCCCCCGCTGAGCAAGCCGGCCAACTGCACCTCGATCACCGAGTACGGGGCCGTCCCCGGCGACGGGCTGGACGACACCGACGCCATCCAGCGGGCGGTCACCGCCGACCAGAACGGCCAGATCTCCTGCGTGTGGATCCCGGCCGGGCAGTGGCGGCAGGAACAGAAGATCCTCACCGACGACCCGCTCAACCGCGGCCAGTACAACCAGGTGGGCATCAAGGACGTCACCATCCGCGGCGCGGGCATGTGGCACTCCCAGCTCTACACCCTGACCCCGCCGCAGAACGCCGGCGGCATCAACCACCCGCACGAGGGCAACTTCGGCTTCGACGTCGACGGCAACACCCAGATCTCCGACATCGCCATCTTCGGCTCGGGCACCATCCGCGGCGGCGACGGCAACGCCGAGGGCGGCGTCGGCCTCAACGGGCGCTTCGGCAAGGACACGAAGATCACCAACGTGTGGATCGAGCACGCCAACGTCGGCGTCTGGGTCGGCCGTGACTACTCCAACATCCCCGAACTGTGGGGCCCCGGCGACGGACTGGAGTTCACCGGCGTCCGGATCCGCGACACCTACGCCGACGGCATCAACTTCGCCAACGGCACCCGCAACTCCACCGTCTACAACTCCTCGTTCCGCAACACCGGCGACGACGCGCTGGCGGTGTGGGCCAGCAAGTACGTCAAGGACACCTCCGTCGACGTCGGCCACGACAACCACTTCCGCAACAACACCATCCAGCTGCCCTGGCGGGCCAACGGCATCGCGGTCTACGGCGGCTACGGCAACACCATCGAGAACAACATCGTCTCCGACACGATGAACTACCCGGGCATCATGCTCGCCACCGACCACGACCCGATCCCCTTCTCCGGTCAGACCACCATCTCGGGCAACGCCCTGTACCGGACGGGCGGCGCGTTCTGGGGCGAGGCGCAGGAGTTCGGCGCCATCACGCTCTTCGCCCAGGGCACGGACATCCCGGGCGTGACCATCCGGGACACCGAGATCCACGACTCGACCTACGACGGCATCCAGTTCAAGACGGGCGGCGGCTCCATGCCCGGCGTCAAGGTCACCGACGTCCGCATCGACAACTCCGTGGGCGGCTCCGGCATCCTCGCGATGAGCGGCGCCCGCGGCAGTGCCACCCTGACCAACGTCACGATCACGAACTCGGCCCAGGGCAACGTACTGATCGAGCCCGGCTCCCAGTTCACCATCACCGGATCACCGAACGGCGCGTCCGCGGCACGCAGGTCCGTCTGAAACCGGCGGGGTCCCCGGCTCACCGCGAACCGGGGACCCCGCATGCCGCCGCCGCACCGCACGCCCTGCGGTGCGGCGGTTCAGCCGTCCAGCGCCGCCTTGCGGAACTCGGGGGCGGGCGCGGGCTCGGCGTCGCCCGACGCGGCGCGGGCGGCCGGGATGGCCATGGCGACGAGCGCGGCGACCAGCGCGATGCCGCAGCCGATCACCAGGCCGGTGCGGAAGCCGTTCTCGGAGGTGAAGGTGTAGCCGCCCACGGTCGTGGTCATCTGCGAGAGGACGACACCGATCACGGCTGCGCCCACCGAGGTGCCGAGCGAACGCATCAGGGCGTTGAAGCCGTTGGCGGCGGCGGTCTCCGACAGCGGGACCGAACCCATGATCAGGGCGGGCATCGATCCGTACGCGAGTCCCACGCCGCTGTTGACGACCATGACCGCCAGCATCAGACCCCAGGCGGAGCCCGTCAGCACCAGCGACAGGCCGTACCCGGCGGCGAGGACCAGGGCGCCGCACATCAGGGTGAACTTGGGGCCGCGGGCATTGGTCAGCTTGCCGCCCAGGGGAGAGACGATCATCATCATGATGCCGCCCGGCAGGAGCCACAGACCCGCCGCGAGCATGGACTGGCCGAGGCCGTAGCCGGTCGCCTTGGGGAACTGCAGCAGCTGCGGGACGACCAGCATCCCGGCGTACATGCCGAAGCCCACGAAGACCGAGGCCAGGTTGGTGATCAGCACCCGGGGCCGGGCCGTCGTCCGCAGGTCGACCAGAGGGTCGCGGGTGCGCAGTTCCCACCAGCCCCAGCCGGCCAGCACGACGACGGCGGCACCGAACAGGCCGAGCGTGGTCGCCGAACCCCAGCCCCAGTCGGCACCCTTGGAGACGGCGAGCAGCAGGCAGACCAGTCCGACGCCCAGGCCGAGCGCGCCGGGCACGTCGAAGCGCTGGCCCTTGGCGCCGGCGGGAACCTCGGGGATGAAGAACCAGATCAGCACCGCGACGACGGCGGCCAGGCCCGCGGAGCCCCAGAAGAGCACGCGCCAGTCGGCGTACTGGGCGATCGCGGCGGCGATCGGCAGGCCCAGGCCGCCGCCGATGCCCATGGAGGCGCTGACCAGGGCGATGGAGGAGCTGAGCTTCTCCGCGGGGACCACGTCACGGAGCAGCGCGATGCCGAGCGGCACCATGCCCATGCCCATGCCCTGCAGACCCCGTCCGACGATCATCGGCGTGACGGAGGACGACAGGGCACACACCACCGATCCCGCCACGAGCGGCACCGAGCAGACGATCAGCATGCGCCGCTTGCCCACCAGGTCGCCGAGACGCCCGAAGACGGGCACGCACACGGCCGCCACCAGAAGGGTGGCGGTGATCACCCAGGCGGCGTTCGAGGACGAGGTGTGCAGGATCTGCGGCAGCTCCGTCAGCAGCGGGGTGACGAGCGTCTGCATGATCGCGGCGGTGATGCCGGCGAGGGCCAGCGTGGCGACCACGCCCCCTGCACGGGCTGTGGGTTGTGGGGCGTTCATGACGGCACTCCTCGCCTGACGGTCCTGCGTTCGGGATCGATGTGCATCGTACATAGGAAGTGCATCGCGCACATGATGTGGCTGGTGCACGCGCTGTGCGAGGATGACAGCGGGCGCCGCACACGCACTTCGGCGGCCCGGCGGACGGCAGGAGGCGGAAGACGTATGGGCAGGTCCACCCACGAGGTCGAGTACGAGCAGATGCTCCTCAGCCGCCACGAACTGCTGCGCCACAGGTCCGGCGCCCTGGACCGCAGCGCCTACATCCTCCTCAGCCGCATCCGGGTCCAGGGGCCCATGTCGATCGGCGAGCTGAGCGAGGCCTTCGCGCTCGACGCCTCGACCCTCAACCGGCAGACCGCCGCGGCCATGCGCGCCGGGCTCGTGGAACGCATCCCCGACCCGGAGGGCGGCATGGCACGCAAGTTCCGCATCACCCCCCAGGGCGCCCGCATGCTGGACGAGGAACGCGACGCCATCATCGGCGGCCTGGACAAGGTCATGGCCGACTGGCCGGACCAGGACATCGCCGCCTTCGCCTCCTACCTCAGGCGCTTCAACACCGACATCGAACGCCTCGCCGGGCGGCCCTGGCCCCGCCCCTGAACCGCCGGGCGCCCGGCCGGCGGACCGCCAACCCACCTCGCCGCCACAATATTTGACGGGTCAAGCACTCCTCGATTTACTTGACGCAGCAATCTCTTCTGCGACGGTCCGGCTCGCCCGCGCCGTCACCCGCGGAAGTACCCGTCATCCCTTGGAGGTTGTGCAATGGGACGTCTACCGGGCCGCGCCGCGCTCGTCACCGGTTCGACGAGCGGCATCGGGCGTGCGGTCGCGGAAGCCCTGGCACGCGAGGGTGCCACCGTCGTGGTCACCGGGCGCAGCGCGGAGCGCGGTGCCGGGGTCGTCGAAGGGATCACGGCGCAGGGGGGCCGGGCGCACTTCGTCCAGGCCGATCTGGCGGTGGGCGGTGCGGAGGTCCGGCGGCTGGCACAGGAGGCGTCGGCGGGCGCGGGCGGGCCGATCGACATCCTGGTGAACAACGCCGCGTACCTGGTGCCGCCGCAGTCGATGACGGAGGCGACCGAGGAGCAGATCGACGAGGCGCTGGCGGTCAAAGTCAAGGTCCCGTTCCTGCTGACGGCCGCGCTGGTGCCCGCCATGGTGGAGCGCGGCGCCGGATCGGTGATCAACGTGGGGTCGATCAACGGCGTCGTCGGCATGGACTTCGCCGCGCTCTACGGCGCCACCAAGGCCGGCCTGCACTCGCTGACGAAGTCCTGGGCGGTCGAGCTGGCCGCCAAGGGTGTGCGGGTCAACACCGTCGCCCCCGGCCCAACCGTCACCGAGGCGAACGAGGTCTACCGCACCCTGCTGGAGAAGCTCGCCCAGAACTACCCCGCCAAGCGGCCGGGCACCGCCCAGGAGGTCGCCGCCGCGGTGGTCTTCCTCGCCGGCGACGACGCCGCCCACATCCACGGCGCCACCCTCCCGGTCGACGGCGGCGCCCTCGCCCTCTGAGGCGGACATCCAGGCCCCGTCTGCGGCCCCCCTCCGGCCCCACCTGCGGTTTCGCGGGTGGGGCCGTGTCGTCGCCATGATCGACGAGCTCTGACTATCATTATTGAATCCAGATGCTAGCCTGGAACCGCCGCGGACCCCGAAGGACCGCGTGCCCGAGCTGTGTCCGGTGCCCTGCCGAGAGGGCGTGTCGCAAAGGAAAGCCGTATGGACATCAAGGGATCCGTCGCGCTGGTGACGGGAGCCAACCGAGGGATCGGGCACGCGTTCGCCCGGGCGCTCCTGGAGCACGGCGCGGCCAAGGTCTACGCCGGAGTCCGCGACCCGAAGAGCGTGACCGATCCGGATCTCGTCCCGCTGCGGCTGGACGTGACGGACGAGGCGCAGATAGCAGCGGCCGCCGGGGCGGCGGGCGACGTCTCCCTCGTGGTCAACAACGCCGGCATCGGCGGCGCGACCACCGGGCTGCTGTCGGGTGGCCTCGACGGCGCGCGGCAGGCGATGGAGGTCAACTACTTCGGCACGTGGGCGGTGTCCCGGGCCTTCGCCCCGGTGCTGGCCCGCAACGGCGGTGGGGCGCTGGTGAACATGCTGTCGCTGGCCTCCTGGGTCGGGCAGCCGCAGTTCCCCGGCTACGCCGCGTCCAAGGCCGCGCAGTGGTCGCTGACGGACGCCCTGCGCAAGGGCCTGCACGACCAGGGCACCCTGGTCGTCGGTGTGCACTGCGGATTCGTGGACACCGACCTGAGCGCGTGGACGGACGCGCCGAAGATCAGCGCCGCCAGCGTGGCGGAACTGACCATGGAGGCCCTGACCCACGACCGGTTCGAGGTCCTCGCCGACGAGCAGACGCGAAGCGTCAAGGCCGCCCTGTCCCAGCCCCCGACCGTGGGGTCCGCGGCCTGATCCGGCCGGCCCCGGTCCCGCCACACGGCGGGGCCGGGGCCGCCGTCATCGGAGGTGACACCTCCCCATCCGCCCGACACCGGCGGGGAGATGGCGTACGCGAACGGCTTGTCAGGGTTTCCCTGACGCCCTACGGTGTCAGGGAAACCCTGACAACCCAGGAGTGAGCCGTGCCCCCCTCTGGCATCCAGGACGAATTCACCCGGTGCTCCTTCTGCGGCAAGCCGGACCGCGAGGTCGAGAAGCTGGTCGCGGGCGCGGGCGTGCAGATCTGCAACGAATGCGTGGCGCTGTCCGCGTCGATCATCGACGGGAGCCTGGGCACTCCGCCGGGACCTCCCCTGCCGCTGTGGGCGTCGCTGACCGACGCGGAGATGCTGGGCCACATCCCGCGGGTCGCCGCGCACATCGACCAGGCCGAGGCAGATCTGCGCTCGTGGGTGCAGGAACTGCGGCGCCGCGGTGTCACCTGGACCCGGATCGGCGAAGCCCTCGGGATCACCCGGCAGTCCGCGTGGGAGCGGTTCTCCGGCGAGGAGTGACCGCCGCCGCCCCCTGCTGCCCGGCCATGCGACCGACGCCTTCGGAATAGAACGCTCCGGATGAACGTAATAAGGATGTAAAAGTCGCTGGTCAAGAGCACGCCGTCCACGGTGGTGGAGTGCGGGTCGCCTGGGAGGCAGGAGTGGGCATACGGCGGACGACCCTTCCGGGCATCGGCACGCAGTACGACGTGACCACACGGACCGGGCGGAACCTGTCGGTGGTGGTCCACCAGGACGGACGCAGGTTCCTCGGCTTCTACGAGGCCGACGATCCCGACGCGTGCGGGATGTCGGTCCCGCTGGAAGCCGACGAGGCCGCCGGGCTGGCGCGGTTGCTGGACCCGACACCGCTGGAGGCCGTGCGGACGGAGGGCATCGGGCTGGTCACCGAGCAGATCCCGGTGGACTCCAGGTCGCCGTACGCGGGACGGCCGCTGGGTGACACCCGTGCCCGCACGCTGACCGGGGCCTCCGTCGTGGCCGTGATGCGGCGGACCACCGCGCACCCCTCCCCCGGGCCGGACTTCCGGCTGGCGATCGGCGACACGCTCGTGGTGGTCGGCACGCGTGAAGGCGTGGACGCGCTGGCCGCGATCGTGGCGGGGCAGTGACGATGCACGACACCACCGCGCTGCTCATCGAGCTCGGCGCCGTCATCCTCGGGCTGGGCCTCATCGGGCGCTTCGCCGGCCGGATGGGGCTGTCGCCCGTCCCGCTCTACCTGCTGGCCGGACTGGCCTTCGGGCACGGCGGCATCGTGCCGCTGTCGGCGAGCGCGGACTTCATCTCCGTGGGGGCCGAGATCGGCGTGGTCCTGCTGCTCCTGCTGCTCGGCCTGGAGTACAGCGCGTCGGAACTGGTCACCAATCTGCGCGCGCAGTACCCGTCGGGGGTCGTGGACTTCGTCCTCAACGCGGTACCCGGCGCGGTGACGGCACTGTTGCTGGGGTGGGGGCCGGTGGCCGCCGTCGCGCTGGCAGGTGTCACCTGGATCTCCTCGTCCGGTGTCATCGCGAAGGTGCTCACCGACCTCGGCCGGCTCGGCAACCGCGAGACGCCCGTGGTGCTCGGCGTCCTCGTCATCGAGGACCTGGCCATGGCGGTCTACCTGCCGCTGCTGACCACCCTGCTGGCGGGCCTGGGCCTGGCGGCCGGGGGCGTGACGCTGGCGATCGCCCTCGGCACCGTGGGCACGGTGCTGTACCTGGCGTTGCGCCACGGCCGGCTGCTCAGCAAGGCGGTCTCCACCGACAACCCCGAGATGCTGCTGCTGGTCGTGCTCGGCCTGGCGCTGGTGGTGGCGGGCATCACCCAGAAACTGCAGGTGTCGGCGGCCGTCGGGGCGTTCCTGGTGGGCATCGCCCTGTCCGGTGAGGTCGCGGCGGGAGCGGGACGTCTGCTCACACCGTTGCGCGATCTGTTCGCCGCCGTCTTCTTCGTGTTCTTCGGGCTCTCCACCGATCCGGCGGCGATCCCGCCCGTGCTGCTCCCGGCGCTGGCCCTGGCGCTGGTCACCACGGGAACCAAGATCGTCACCGGCTGGTACGCCGCCCGGCGGGCGGGCATCCATGCGCGGGGCAGACTGCGGGCGGGTGGCGCGCTCGTCGCACGCGGGGAGTTCTCCATCGTCATCGCGGGCCTCGCCGTCGCCACACAGCCCCGCATCGGGCCCCTGGCCACCGCGTACGTCCTGATCCTGGTCGGCATCGGGCCCCTGGCGGCCCGCTACACCGAACCCGCGGTCACCGCGCTCGGCCGGCGCCTGCGGCGTGACGCCTTCGCGCCTCCGCTGCCGGGGGCCGTCGAGGCGTTCGAGGTGACGCCGCCCGAGGACTCCCCCGTCCGGCGGTGACGGCGGTCATCTCCATCAGAGATGACAGATATCGTGATGCATCTTCCACACGAAGGAAGTAATCGTCCGGTCGGGGCGCTGCAGCATGCATCCGAGCGGCGCGAGGAGTTGCTCGGTCGCCACTCCACCCGCCCGAACCGCACCTCGGTTCCCGACACGAGAAGGTCCCTCGTGTCCGCTCCCCGCACGATCAGGTCCCTGCGTCGTCCGGCCACCGCCGGGGCCGCCCACGGCGTTCCGGGATGGCTGGTCGGGCTGCTCGCCGTCGCCTCCGGGATGACCGTCGCCAACCTGTACTACGCCCAGCCGCTGCTGGCGTCGCTGAGCACGGTCTTCCACCTCGGTCCGGCAGCGGCCGGCACTTTGATCACGGTGACCCAGATCGGCTACGTGGCCGGCATGGTCTTCCTGGTCCCGCTCGGCGACCGGCTGGAGAAGCGCCGGCTGGTCACCGCGCTGCTGACCGTCACCACGGTCTCCTTGGCGGTGGCGGGTTTCGCCACGAGCTTCCCGATGCTCCTCGTCGCGTCCCTGGTCAGCGGTGCCACCTCCGTCGTCGCACAGATCCTGGTGCCGTTCGCGGCGAGCCTCGCGCCCGACCGCGCCCGCGGCCGCATCATCGGGCGGGTGATGAGCGGACTGCTCGCCGGGATCCTGCTGTCCCGCACCGTCAGCAGCCTGGTATCCGACCTCGCCGGCTGGCGCTACGTCTACCTCGGCTCCGCGGTCCTGATGGCGCTCCTGGCCCTGGCGCTGCGCGCCGCCCTGCCGCAGCACGCCCCGACGACCTCCCTGTCGTACGGGCGGGTCCTGCGTTCGACCGCGCGGTTGGTGCGGACGCATCCGGCGTTGCGACGCCGGGGGCTGTACCAGGCGGCCATGTTCGGGACGTTCAGCGTCTTCTGGACCCCCGTCTCCTTCCTCCTCACCGGCCCGTTCCACTACTCGCCGATCGGCGTCGCGGTCTTCGCGCTCGTGGGCGCGGCGGGTGCCGCGGTGGCACCGCTGGCGGGCCGCTGGGCGGACCGCGGCCTCGTCCGCCCGGTCACGGGGATCGCCCTCGGCGTGGCGGCCGCGGCCTTCGCCGTCGCGGGCTTCGGGCAGCACAGCATCATCCTGATCGCCTTCGCCGCGGTCCTGATCGACATGGCCGTGCAGACCTCGCTCATCCTCGGGCAGCACACGATCTACCAGCTCGACGCCGCCGCGCGGTCGCGGCTGAACAGCGCCTTCATCGCGATCTTCTTCGTGGGAGGCGCGCTCGGGTCGCAACTCGGGGCGGTGGCCTACCACGCGGACGGCTGGACGGCGGTCAGCGTCCTCGGCGCCGCGCTGCCCCTGATCGGCCTCGGCTACTGGGCGACGGAGCGTCGCGGCGCCCGCAAGGGCGCGGAGGCCGCGACCGCGCAGCCCCCGTCCCGGTGACGGATCCGGCAGCCTCCGCGAAATGACCATGCGTCAGGCGTGACCTTCGGGTCCTTGGTTCGGAGCCGCGTAGCGGCGGAGTTCCCTGCGTGTCCGTACCATGCCATGCCGACCGACCCTGTTGAACCCTCCCCCTGCTTGAAGCAGGGGGATTCCTGGCTCAGGAAGCCCTGCAGGTCAGCGACCCGCAAGGTCTTACTCCATCAACACCAGCCGGGATGGAACCTGCCCGGTCGTGTACGGCAAAGCTGAGGTGGCTCGTGCTTGGTTCTCGCAACGCGCCGTCGCGCTGGCTTGGTTCTCGCTCAGCACGACACACACATTACCCGCCGGCCTTTCGCCCTGGGGGCGAAACCCCTTTCCCTGCCCTGCTCCGCAGGGGTCCGATCACTCCCCGGCCTGAACGCCGGGGCATCCTCGGAGGAACCTGGTGATGAGTTGTCGCGCCCGCACCCGTCACACCTACGACGGGACACGACGAGACGGAAGGACGACGTGATGAGTTCGGACACGCGGCTGGAGGAGCTGGGCGGGAGCGGTCTTGGCGAGGTCGACGAGCCCGCGTTCTCGGGACTGGCGGAGCGGCACCGGCGGGAGCTGCACGTGCACTGCTACCGGATGCTCGGGTCGTTCGAGGACGCCGAGGACACCGTGCAGGAGACCTTCCTCCGTGCCTGGCGGCGGCGGGAGACCTTCGAGGGGCGGTCGACGTTCCGCGCCTGGCTGTACCGGATCGCCACCAACGCCTGCCTGGACCTGCTCGCCAAGCGCCGCCCGGAGCCCGCGGCCGGCGGCGAGGTGCTGTGGTTGCAGCCCTACCCGGACCGGCTGCTCGACGAGCTGCCCGCGGCCGACGCCGACGAGCCGGAGACCGTCGCCGTCGCGCGGGAGACGATCGAGCTGGCGTACCTCGTCGCCGTCCAGCACCTCGCGCCGCGCCCGCGCGCCGTACTCATCCTGCGCGACGTGCTCGGCTGGCCGGCGAAGGAGGTCGCGGAACTCCTCGGCGACTCCGTCCACTCCGTCAACAGCGCGCTGCAGCGGGCCCGCGCCGGCATGCGGGAGCACCTGCCCGCCGAGCGGCAGGACTGGAGCGGCGGCGCCGAGGACTCCGGGACGCGCGAGCTGGTACGCCGCTTCACCGACGCCAGCGTGGCCACGGACGTCGACCGGCTCGCCGACATGCTGCGTGACGACGTCCGCTGCTCGATGCCGCCGACGCCCGGCCTGTCCCTGGGCCGCGACGCGGTGGTGACCGGCTGGGTCGAGGACGGCTTCGAGGGCATGCGGGGACTGCGCGGCGTCCCCACGTCGGTGAACCGGCAGCCCGCCGTCGCCTTCTACCTCTGGAACGAGCGCGAGGGCGCCTGCCTGCCGCTGACGCTCGACGTCCTGCGCGTCACCGGCGGGGTGATCACCGAGATCGTCACCTTCCACGCCGACCGGTTCCCGCGGCTCGGGCTGCCGGAGCGCCTGCCGGCGGACGGCACGGAGTAGTCCCGGTGCGGACGCTCGCGCTGCGCGGTGGCGCCCGTGTCGCGGTGGTCGCGGCGCAATGGTGCGACGCGTTCGGTGTCGTCACCCGCGGGCGGGTGCAGCTGGAGCTGCGTGACGGCGAGCCCGGCCCCGTCCTCGGACGCGACGCCGGGTTCTGGCTTCGCGGCACCGGCGTCCGCGCCCTGCGCAACCCCGGCCGTCGCACGGCGAGGGTGCGCATCGTCACCCCCAGGGCCGGGACCGTCACCTGCCGGTCAACACACCCCGTACGCCAGTTGCCGAATGACGGAGGAACGACATGGACAACATGAAGGACACCGGGGTCGTCGAGGGCCCGGCATCGGGCCGGACCAGCCACACCCACGGACTCCGCAGGCTCGCCGGCACCGGCTTCATTGCGGCGCTCGCGGCGATGGTGGCCACCACCCTCGCCGCTGCGCTCGCCCAGGCCGTCGGCGTCGGCTTCGAGGTCCCCGACGGCGGCGAGACGATCCCGTTGTCCGGGTTCGCCGTGGTGACCGGCTTCTTCTCGGTCGTGGGCATCGTCATCGCCGTCGCTCTTCTTCGTTGGAGCGCTCGCCCCGCCGAGCGATTCGTGTGGACGGCAGTGTCGCTGACCGCGATCTCGCTGGTCCCGCCGCTCCTGTCCGGGGCTGACACCGCCTCGACCACCGCCCTCATCGGGCTGCACCTCGTCCCTGCGACGGTCATGATCCCCACCCTGGCGCGGAGCCTCCGCACCCGGACCGATTGACGATCCCGCAACGGGACGACGCGCGGCGCAAGGGCGTGCGCGAGCGCACCAACGTGGGTCGAACAGGTTCGCGGCGCACCCCGGCGATCACCCCCACGTGGCCTGCTCTCCGCGTACGATCACCCGATGGCCGACATGACCGAAACCACGCCCGGCTGGCTGTCTCCGGACGACCTGGAGCTGACCCGCGCACGCATGCCGATCCTGTACGTCGACGCCGTGCCCGTGCGGGTCGACGACAGCGGGGAGGTGACACACATCGGTCTCCTCCTGCGCATCGGACCGGACGGGAACGTCAGCCGCGCCCTCGTCTCGGGGCGGGTGCTCCACCACGAGCGTGTCCGCGAGGCGCTCATCCGCCACCTGGAGAAGGACCTCGGGCCCATGGCGCTGCCCCGCATCCCGGTCTCGCCGCAGCCCTTCACCATCGCCGAGTACTTCCCGACGCAGGGTGTGACGCCCTTCCACGACCCCCGGCAGCACGCGGTGTCCCTGGCCTACGTCGTCCCGGTGGCGGGCGACTGCCACCCCCGGCAGGACGCCCTCGACCTGGTGTGGTTCACCCCGCAGGAGGCGTCCTCGCCGCAGTTGCAGCAGGAGATGCAGGGCGGGCAGGGCGTTCTGCTCCGGCAGGCCCTCGCCCACGTCGGCTGCCTCACCTGAGTCCGTGGCGGCCCGGGCGGTCCACTGCCCGCGCCGCCACACGCACGAGGGACCACCGCGCGGGTACGGGCACGCTCCAGCGGGTACGGGCACGCTCAAGGGGGGCCGGCACCGGTTGCCGGCACACACCGATCCGCGCGGGCCCCGGCCGCCGCCCGGCCACAGGGGCCCCGTCCGGGAGGCACCCTGATGAAGCTGTCGTTCCTGCAACCGCTGTTCGACCGGCCGGGCCCGTGGGCGAGCGCCTACCTGGACACCTCCCGGGACGTCGCGGATCCCGACCGGGTCATCGCACGCCGCTGGCGGCACCTGCGTGACGACCTCACCGCCCACGGCGCCGACCCCGCCACCGTCCACGCCCTGCACGCCGCGGTGGGCATGGACGACGACCTGCCCGGACGGCACGGCCAGGCCCTGTTCGCCACCCGTGGGGAGCTCGTGCTCGCCGCGGAGCTGCCCGAACCGCCCGTGCACGACACCGCCGACCTCGACGACCTGCCCGACGCCCTGCCCCTGGTGGTGCAGCGCGCCCCGGACCTCCCCTACCTGGCGCTGTTCGTCGGCCGCACCGAGGACGGCGGCGGCATCCAGGTCGCCGCCCAGACCGAGCGCTGGCCGGCCGGACGCATCGACACGGATCCGGCCGTCCGGCAGACAGTCCCGGCCGAGGACTGGCAGCGGACCGCGCCCCGGCTCGCCGGGGACCTGACCGACCTCGCCGACCGCGGCGCCGCCGAGGTACTCGTGCTGGGGCGGGATCCCGGCGACCCCCGGACCGCCGGTGTCCTGGTCGACCACATGCCGGAACGCCTGGGGAACGCCCTCGTCACGGTCGGCACCGGCAACCCCGGCGGCACTCCCGACCGGGCCCTGCTGGAGGAGCACCTCGCCCGAGAGCTCGGCGGCCGCCTCAACGGCGCGGACCAGGCCCGCCTGGAGGCGTATCTGATGCAGCGGGCCCAGGACCGCGCCGCCTGCGAGGGCACCGGAGCCGTCGTCGCGGCGCTGGGGCGCGCGGACGCCGAGGCCGTCCTGGTCAACGATCCCCCGCCGCTCCCCGGGTACGTGCGGGCGGGGCCCGGTGAACCCGCCGGAGCCGCCCTGCTGCGTGCCGCGGCGTGTACAGGTGCCGAGCTGGTGGTCGTGCCCCGCGGCACCCTCGCCCTGGACGACGGGGTCGGTGTCCTGCTGCGCCGCCCCGACCCCGGCGCGTAGCCCCCGGCCTGTGGAATCGCCGGTGACCCGCCCGTGTTGTACCTGTAGGTACAACGAGAGGGATGGGATGGATACCGTCGACGCAGGGCAGCGGCCGGGCCGGCAGTCCCTGCCGGCCCAAACAGAAAGCTGGGCGCTCTCCTACCGGCCAGAAGCCCCCGCAGAAGCCCGCAAACTCACCAAGGAAGCCCTGCACCGCTGGAAGGTGCCGGCAGCCGCTGCCGACGAGATCCTGCTGGTCGTCTCGGAGCTCGTCACCAACGCCTTCGAATACGCCCGGCCGCCCATCGTGCTCCACCTGGGCCGCGACCGGAGCACCGGGCAGGTCCGCGTGGAGGTCACCGACGGCGGACCGGCCGCCTCCGTCGGGGAATGGGCCGCCAGCTGCGGCGCCTGCGAACACGGCCGTGGCCTGACCATCGTGGACCAGGTGGCCTCGGCGCACGGCGACCGCTGGGAGACCGGCCGCGCCACCCACTGGGCCGAACTCGCTCCCGCCGCCGCCTGACCCCCGGCGGCATCGTACGGCGCGGGGTCCGCACCGGATCCCGCGCCCGCGTACGCGGGCGGCGACCGCCACCGGAGGCGGGCGCTCAGCCCTGCGCGGTGGGGCGTACGACGAGTTCGTTCACGTCGACGTCCGCGGGCCGGTCGATGGCGAAGGCGATGGCGTCGGCGATGGCGGACGCCGGGATCGCCAACCGCTCGGCGGCCGCGTGGGCGGCGGCCCGGGCCTCCTCGGAGCCGCCGCGGTCGGTCAGCTCGCTCCGGGTGAAGCCGGGGCTGACGACCGTGACGCGGATGTCCCGGCTCTCCTGGCGCAGCCCCTCGGAGAGCGCGGCGACGGCGAACTTGGTGGCGCTGTAGACCGCCGCCGTCGGGTCGACCCGGTGGCCGGACACGGACGAGACGTTGACGATGTGCCCGCCGCCCTGCCTCCGCATGACGGGAAGTACCGCCGCGATGCCGTAGAGCACTCCCCGCAGGTTGACGTCGATCATCTGCTCCCATTCGTCGACACGCAGATCGGCGACCGGCGACAGCGGCATCACCCCGGCGTTGTTGACCAGCACGTCTATGCGGCCGTGTTCCTCCATCGCCGCGGCGGCGAAGTCGCGCACCGAGTCGCGGCTGGTGACGTCCAGCTCGCGGTACGCGACCGGTGCGCCTGCGGCACGCAGTTCCCCGGCGAGCGCGGCCAGGCGCCCGGTGCGCCGGGCTCCGAGGAGCACCGCGTGCCCCTGCGCCGCCAGACGGCGGGCGGTCGCCTCGCCGATACCGCTACTGGCTCCGGTGATCAGGACGGTCTTGGGGTTCGTGGACATGGTCGTTCTCACTTCGCAAAGGTGTCGGGGCGGCGCCTCGCCGCGTGCTCCATCCGACAGTCCGCGCGCCGGAGGAGGAAGGGTGCGTGTACCTGGGTGCCGCACACCCAGGTACACGCAGGTCGGCGGCCCGTGCGCCCGTACCGGTGGCCGCCCGCGGGCACCGTTAGCATCGGTGGCATGAAGCCCCCGCGCGAGAACGAGCTCGGCGCGTTCCTGCGCGCGAGCCGGGCGCGCGTGGAACCGGCCGACGCCGGGCTGGCCGCCGGGCCCTCCGGGCGGCGCGTGCGCGGGCTGCGGCGTGAAGAGGTCGCGGTGCTCTCGGGGGTGAGCGCGGACTACTACGCCCGCCTCGAGCAGGGCCGCGAACGCAATCCTTCCGCCCAGGTCGTCGATGCCCTCGGCACGGCGCTGCGGCTCACCCCGGATGCCCGCGGGCACCTCCACCAGCTGGCGGGACTGGCTCCCCGGCGCACGGCGGACCGCCCCCGCGAGCAGGTGCACCCCTCGCTCCTGCAACTGCTCGGGGCGGCGTTCCCGCGCGCCGCGGCCTACGTGCTCGGCCCGGCCTTCGACGTCCTCGCCGCGAACCCGGTCGCCGACGCGCTGCTCTCGCCGTTCGGGGACGAACGGAACATGCCCCGCATCCTGTTCACCCACCCCCGCGGCGGGGAGGTGTTCACGGACCGGGAGCTGCTGCGGCGCAGCACCGTGTACGCGCTGCGCCTCAACGCCGGGCGGTTCCCGGCAGACCCGGACATCGCCGGCCTGGTCGCGGAACTGACCGGGACCTCGCCGGAGTTCCGCGCGCTGTGGGAGGACCACACGGTGGGCAGCCTGCCCCGGGCCTTCAAGGTGTTCGTCCACCCGGTGCTGGGGCGTGTCGAGCTCACCTACCAGACCTTCGACGTCGTCGACGCCCCGGGACAGCTCCTGCACGTCGGGACCCCTGAGCCGGGGAGCCCGAGCGAGGCGGCGCTGGCCTCGCTCGGCCCGGCCGGCGAGCCCGGCTGACCAGCCGCGCGGCCGCGCCCCGCCCGGTTGCCGCGGCAGCACGCGGCTCACATGGTGCGAGACCGGCCGTCCCCGCCGCGACCTGAAGCCCCGCGTCAGGCGCCCGGTACGAGCTCGCGCAGGATCGCTTGTCCGGCCTCGCGGTGCTGGGCGGCGGCGGGCGGATCCGTGACGTCGAGCACCGCGGCGATCCCCTCGTGGGCCAGCGCCTCCTCGTACCGGTACCCCACCTGGGGGGCGAGGTCGAGCGCCTGCCGGTGCAGCCGCAGTGCCTCCTCGGGCAGACCGGCCAGCCGGCAGGTCTCGGCGTAGCCGTTGAGGAAGTGGATCTTCCACTGCTCCTCGAAGAGTTCGTCGAGCAGCGCGAAGGCCTCGCGATGGCTGGCCAGCGCCTCCTCGTAGCGGCCCATCCGTCGCAGGGCGACACCCAGGCAGTTCAGGCACCAGGCCTCGTTGTGCCGGTGCCCGTCCTCACGGGCCAGCGCGAGGGCGTGGTGCAGATGGTCGGAGGCGGGTCCGGGTTCCTCGCGCGCGATGGCCACCCCGAGGGTGATGAGCGCGGTGAGCGCCGGCGGCCAGGCGGGGTCGGCGTGCGGGATCTCCAGCGCCTCGCGGGCCAGGCGCGCCGCTTCCTCGCGGTGCCCCAGCTGCAGCATGGCCCAGGCCTCGTAGGCGGTGGCGTGGGCCGTGCCCATCGGGCAGTCGGCGTCCGCGTACAGCTTCCCCGCCAGGCGGAACAACTCCAGCGGCTCCTCGACGTACCCCTGGTCCCACCCCAGGTAGCCGCGCCGCATGGTCAGTTCGGCCTCGGCCCGGACGTCCCCCGCCTCCGCCACCAGGGCGGTGGCCGCCTCGTACGCGGCACCGGCCTCCGCCATCCGCCCCGCGTTGTAGCGCGCGAAGCCCAGATCGCTGTGCGCCTCCCCGAGTTGCCGCCGGTCGCCCAGGCGCCGGGCTGCGGCCAGCGAGCCCTCGAAGAGGGTGTTGAGCTGTGTGGTGCCGCAGCGCCGGGCGAAGTAGGACCTCATGAAGCGCGGCAGTTCGCACACATGGGCGTCGGCCCCGGCGGCGAGGGCCGCCTCGAAGGCGGCCAGCAGATTGGCGTACTCGGCGCCGAACCAGGCGAGGGCGGTGTACTTGTCGGTGAACCGCGGCAGCTCCGCGGGGGCCGGGCCCGCGCAGGCGTCCCGGCTGCGGGACGGGAAGGGCATGGTGGCGTCGGCGGCGGCCGCCGCGTGCACGTAGTAGTCGAGCACCCGGGCCCGTGCCCGCTCCCGCTCGGCCGCCGGGTCCTGCTCGGTGGTGGCCCGCAGTGCGTGCCGGTGCACCAGGTCGTGCAGCCGGTAGCGGCCGGGGGCGGGCTGCTGGACCAGGTGCGCGTCGAGCAGGTCCTCGAGCATCACCCGGGTGTCGCGCAGCGGCACGTCCGCGAGGGCGGCCGCGACGTACTCGTCGAAGGTCGACCCCGGCAGCAGGCTCAGCAGGCGGAACAGGCGGCGCTGGGCACGGTCCAGCTGGTTCACCGACATGGCGAACGCGGTGTCGAACTCGGTCGGGCCCTCCGCCATCCGCTCGACGAGGATGCCCACGGTCCAGCCCGGCCGGTGCCTCAGCCGCGCCGCGGCCAGCCGCAGGGCCAGCGGCAGGTTGCCGCACAGCCGCAGCACTTCTGCCGCCGCCTGCGGTTCGCGGGCCAGCCGCCCGCCGGATCCGTCGGGCTCGCCGCTGGCACGGGCGAGCAGTTCGGTGCTCTCCTGCGAGGTCAGCACGTCCAGCGAGACGGGTGGCACCTCCTCCAGGCCGAGCAGCCGGTTGCGGCTGGTGACCAGGGCGACGGACGGGCCCGCACCGGGCAGCAGCGGGCGGACCTGGGCGGCGTCCGCGGCGTTGTCCAGGACCACGACGGCCCGCCGGTGCGCCAGTTCCGAGCGCCAGCAGGCGGCCAGTTGCTCGACGCCCTCCTGCGGGATCCTCTCGGAGGGCACGTCGAGCGCCGCGAGCAGCGCCCGCAGCGCGGGGTCCGGGTCGAGCGGCCGCCGGCCCTCGGTGAACCCGTGCAGGTCCAGGTAGAGCTGGGCGTCGGGATAGTCGGCGGCCAGGCGGTGCGCGGCGTGCACCGCCAGGCAGGTCTTGCCGACGCCCGCCATGCCGTCGACGGCGACCACCCTGCTCCTGCCGACCGCGGCGAGCACGGCGGCGAGTTCGTCCCTGCGTCCGGTGAAGTCGGGCGCGTCACGCGGCAGATCGTTGCGGGGCGGCCGCGGGGCCGACGCGAGCGGCGTCGGAGGGTGGGCCTGGCGGCTGGTCCTCGGGGGCGCGGGCAGCGGGTTGGAGGCCCGTTCCCACAGCGGGCGCAGCGGGCGCGGGTCCCGTGCGACGAGGCGGCAGAGCGCGACGACCGCGGGCCAGGGCGGCACGGTCCGGCCGGTGAGGTAGCGCGACAGTGACGACGAGCTCAGGCCCGTGTCCCGCGCCAGGGCCCGTACACCGCGTCCGGACAGCTCCTGGAGCATGCGGAGCCGGGCGGCCAGCTCCTCCGGTGGGTCGGCCTCCGCCGTCCGTTGCTGCGCAACCACCCGTCCCCCGCCTTCCTGTCCCGCCCCGGAAGAACGCCTCGGGGCCGCATCGCCGCTGTACAAGGCCGTTCCGGCTGTCCCACGGTGTCCCACCGCCGTCGTCATGGCAAGTCCCAAGCGCTGTCATGGAGTCACGCCCCGGGGAGCGGGGCACCGCAGAGGAAGAGGGAGAACCATGATGCAGTCCCGTATGCAGAACCCGGCCGCCGTCCTGCCCGGCGCGATGCAGCCCATCCAGGAGCTGATCAAGGCCGTGCACTCCGGTGGGGTGGACGGGCAGACGCTGGAGCTGGTGCATCTGCGGGTCAGTCAGATCAACGGCTGCAGCGCCTGCGTCGACGGCGGCGCGAAGACGGCGCGCAAGGCCGGGGTGAGCGACGAGCGTCTGGCGACGGTCGCCGCGTGGCGGGAGGCCCCGTACTTCAGCGAGGAGGAGCGGGCGGCGCTGGCACTGGCCGAGGCCGCCACGCGGCTGGCCGACCGGCCCGAGGCGGTCGGTGACGAGGTGTGGGACGCGGCCGCCACCTACTTCGACGAGAAGCAGCTCGCCGCGATCGTCCTGATGATCGGCGTGACCAACCTGTTCAACCGACTCAACGCCACGACGCGGCAGATCGCCGGCGCCTGGGGATGAGGGGCGCGCCGTCCGGGCCCGGGCCGCGTCCACGACGCGCCGCCCGGGACCGGCGTGCCCGGCCGCCTGGGCCTTGGTGTCCCGGGCCGAGGCCTGAGCCGGGTCCCGCGGGGCGGCCGGCCGCTGTCACAGCGGCGGGGGCTGTCCGGTCGGGAGGGAGATGGCTCAACTTCTTCTCGCGTCCCACCCGGGCACGACCGAAGAGTGAGGAGGCGCGCCATGCTGCAGATCACCAGGGCCGTTTCGGCGATCGGGGGAACGCGTGGGCACGACCAGGGGTACGCCCTCACGCCACGGTGCCCGCACGCGACCGCGTGTCGCGCCACCTCGGCGGACAAATGGCTGGTGGGGTTCAGGGTCCGGGCCCGCGGCCCCGCGGCCACCTGGTTCTACTACGTGGTGGACCATGCGGACGACGCGATCTCCGCGAAGGAGGCGGCCATCACCATGGCCGGTGACGAGATCGACGTCCCGCGCCCGCACGGGCTTGGCGGCCTCGGGAGGACGGAGATCCGGCTCATCCACGACGACGGGCTCGGACCACGGCGGCTGCTGCGCTGCCCTTGACCTGGCTCCCGTGGCGGCGGCGTCCTCCGGTGCCGGGAACGCGGCTGCCGCCGGTGTCCCGGACGTGGTCCGGGGCACCGGCGGCAGTGGTGGTGCGCGACTGCTTCGTGAGCTACTTCGTGAGCGCGGAGAGCTTCGGGTCGTTGGCGTAGGCCTCGGCCGCGTTCTCCTTGGTCACGATGACCGGCGGGAGCAGGTACGACGGGACGACCTTGCTGCCGTTGTTGTACGACTTGGTGTCGTTGATCGTCGGCTTGCCGCCCGTCTGCAGGGCCTGGACCATCTTGATGGTCTCGGCGACGAGCTTGCGGGTGTCCTTGTTGATGGTGGAGTACTGCTCACCCGCCATGATCGACTTCACCGACTCGACCTCGGAGTCCTGGCCGGTGACGACCGGGACCGGCTTGCCGGCGCCCTTCACCGAGGTGATGATGGCCCGGGCGAGGGTGTCGTTCGGCGAGAGCACGCCGTCGAGCGTCTTCTTGCCGTTGTAGGTGGAGTTCAGCAGCGAGTCCATGCGGCTCTGGGCGTTCTCCGCCTTCCAGCCCTGGGTCGCGGTCTGCTTGATGTCGGTCTGACCGGAACCGACAACGATGTCGCCCTTGTCGATGGCGGGCTTCAGCACCTCCATCGCGCCGTCGAAGAACACCTTCGAGTTGTTGTCGTCCGGCGAACCGGAGAACAGCTCGATCGTGTAGGGGCCCTTCGCCTTCTTCGCCTTCATGCCGTCCAGCAGCGCCTGGCCCTGCAGCTGGCCGACCTTGAAGTTGTCGAACGCGATGTAGTAGTCGACGTCCGGGGTGTTGGTGATGAGGCGGTCGTAGGCGATGATCGTCGCACCGGCCTGCTTGGCCTGCGCCACCTGGGTGGACAGCTGCGAGGCGTCGGTCGCACCGATGACGATGACCTTCGCGCCCTTGGTCACCATGGAGGAGATCTGCGCCTGCTGGTCCGCGACGGTGGTCGAGGCGCCCGCGTACTGCACGTCGGCCTTGAAGCCGGCGTCCTTCAGCCCGTTGGTGAACAGGTCGCCGGCGAGCACCCAGTTCTCCGAGGTCTTCGCGGGCAGCGCGACACCGACCAGGGCGTCCTTAGCGAAGCCGCCCTTGGCGTCGCTGGTGTCCTTACCGGTGGAGCCCTCGCGTTCGTTGGAGCACGCCGTGCCCAGGGCGAGCAGCGCGGCGGCGCCGATCACGGCGACGGCTCTGGTGATGGTTCTGCGCATGTGGGTTGTGCCCTTTCCTGGTGATGCGGGGAGAATCGAGCGCCGCCCTGATGCGGCACCCTGGGTTACTGCCGGTCGGTCAGCCTGCGACCGGAGCCTTGTCGGGGTCGGATGCCGGGTTCGCCGGGTCGACCGGTGTGGACGTCTCGTTCTGGCGGAACGGACGCATCAGGGTGCCGATGATCGAGAAGCGACCCTGGCTCTTGCTGTAGACGTCGAAGGCGACGGCGAGGAGGAGGACCAGGCCCTTGATGATCTGGACCATGTCCGAGCCGACGCCCTCCAGTTGGAGACCGTTGTTGAGCAGCGCCATGACGAGACCGCCGACGATGGAGCCGCTGATGGTGCCGAGGCCGCCGGAGACGGCGGCGCCGCCGATGAACACGGCCGCGATGGCGTCGAGTTCCCAGCTCAGACCGTCCTGCGGGCCGGACGCCGCGGACCGTGCCACGAAGATCATGCCGGCGAGCGCGGCCAGCACGGACATGTTCATCATGACGAGGAAGTTGACGCGCCGGAGCTTCACGCCGGACAGTTCGGCCGCGCGGGAGTTGCCTCCGACGGCGTAGATGTGCCGGCCTCCGACGGTGTTGCGGGTGTAGTACGAGTAGGCGAGCACCAGGGCGATCAGGATGATGCCGGAGATCGGGAAGCTGGTGCCGACGCGGCCGCCGGCGAAGCGCAGCGTCGCGAAGATGATGACGCCCACCATCACGGCCAGGCGGATCCCCGTGACCCACAGCGGCGCGGAGTCGGCGTGCATGGCGCGCCGGGTCTGCCGGGCCTGCCACTCGCGCCAGGCCACGCCCGCGCAGGCGACCAGACCGAGCAGGAGGGTCAGGTTGTTGTAGCCGGTGTCCGGGCCCACTTCGGGCAGGAAGCCGGCGCCGATGTCGCGGAATCCGGTGGGGACCGGCACGGTGTCGGCGTTGCCGATGTACTGGTTGCCGCCGCGGAACAGGAGCATGCCCGCCAGGGTGACGATGAACGCCGGCACCCCCACGTAGGCGACCCAGAAGCCCTGCCAGGCACCGATCGCCGCGCCGACGAGCAGGCCGAGCAGGATGCCCAGGGGCCAGGGGAGCGAGTGCTCCTGCATCGTCTTGGCGACCACGATCCCGGTGAACGCCGCCACCGAGCCGACCGAGAGGTCGATGTGCCCGGCGACGATCACCATCAGCATGCCGATGGCCAGGATCAGGATGTAGGAGTACTGGCTGACCACGGCGATGAGGTTGCCGGAGGTCAGGGTCAGGCCCCCCGTCCAGATCTGGAACAGGAGCACGATCGCGACGAGCGTGGCGATCATGCCGAACTGGCGGGCGTTGGAGGTCGAGCCTCCGAAGAGGTTCTTCTGCAGGTCTGTGATGCGGCTCATGGGCTCGGTGTCTTCTTCATAGAGGTCATCTGTTTCATGAGGAGTTCCGGGTTCGCGTCGCGGCGTGTCACCTCGCCGGTGATGGCGCCTTCGAACACGGTGTAGATGCGGTCGCAGAGTCCGATGAGCTCGGGCAGCTCCGAGGAGATGACGACGACGCCCTTGCCCTGGTCGACCAGCCGCTGGATGATCCCGTAGATCTCGTACTTGGCGCCCACGTCGATCCCGCGGGTGGGCTCGTCGAGGATGAGCAGGTCGGGGTCGGTGAACATCCACTTGGCGAGGACGACCTTCTGCTGGTTGCCGCCGGAGAGCTTCACGACCTCCTCGTCCACGCTGGGGGTCTTGATCCTCAGGTTCTGCCGGTACTCCTCGGCGATCCGGTGCTCGCTCACCGGGTCGATGACCTGGTGGCGGGAGATCTTCGACAGCTTGGCGGCGACCATCGAGGTCTTGATGTCGTCCAGCAGGTTGAGGCCGACCGACTTGCGGTCCTCGCTGACGTAGGCGAGGCCGTGCCGGATGGCCTCCGACACCGTCTTGAGGTGGATCTCCTCGCCGTCCTTGAAGACCCGTCCCGACAGGAACGTGCCGTAGGAGCGGCCGAACAGGCTCATCGCCAGTTCGGTGCGCCCGGCGCCCATGAGGCCGGCGAAGCCGACGATCTCACCGCGCCGCACCGTGAAGCTGGACCCCTTGCACACGAGCCGTTCCTCGGATGCGGGGTGCCGCACGGTCCAGTCGCGGACCTCGAAGAACACCTCGCCGATGTCGGGCGTGTGGTCGGGGAACCGGCTGTCGAGTTCGCGGCCGACCATGCCGCGCACGATGCGGTCCTCGTTCACGCCGTCGGCCTCGACGTCCAGGCTCTCGATCGTCCGGCCGTCGCGCAGGATGGTGATGGTGTCGGCGACCGCCTCGATCTCGTTCAGCTTGTGGGAGATCATGATCGAGGTGATGCCACGGTCCCGGAAGCCGCGCAGCAGGTCGAGCAGGTGCTGCGAGTCGGTCTCGTTCAGGGCCGCGGTCGGCTCGTCGAGGATGAGCAGCTTCACGTCCTTGGCGAACGCCTTGGCGATCTCGACGAGTTGCTGCTTGCCGACGCCGATGTCCTTGACGAGCGTGTCCGGGTCCTCCTTGAGGCCGACGCGCTCCATCAGCTCCACCGCCCGGTGCTGCGCGGCCCTCCAGTCGATCGAGCCGCGTTTGCGCGGCTCGTTGCCGAGGAAGATGTTCTCCGTGATCGACATGCCGGGGACCAGCGCCAGTTCCTGGTGGATGATGACGATGCCGGCCTGCTCGCTGGCCCGGATGTCGTGGAACCGCACGGTGTCGCCGCGGTAGACGATCTCGCCGGTGTAACTGCCGTGCGGGTGGACCCCGCTCAGCACCTTCATGAGGGTGGACTTGCCTGCGCCGTTCTCGCCGCAGATCGCGTGGATCTCCCCCTCCTTCACCACCAGGTTGACGTCCGCGAGCGCCGTCACGCCGGGGAACGTCTTGGTGATGGACCGCATCTCCAGCAGCATCGGGGCGCGGCTCATGCGCGGAGCTCCACGCTGCGGACGCCGCGACGATCACGCGGGCCCGCCTCCCCTGGGATGCGACATTTCGTGGACATCAACTTGCCTCCGATGACACTGCGCCGTGCCTCCATGCCGGACCTGTTACGGCTTGGGCACCGGACTTTAAATCCATTTGTTTTACTAAGTCAACGCCCTTGAGCGGTATCGTCATTGCGGTAAGAGAGGAACGCGTGTGCGGCAAGCAGGAACAAACCTCCCCAAAGTCGGGCGGTACAACCGGGCGGTGGTCCTGGACCAGATCCAACTCGCCGACGGCATCAGCCGGGTCGAGATCGCCCAGAAGACGGGGCTGACCCCGCAGACCGTCTCGGGGATCGTGCGCCGTCTGCTGGACGAGGGGATCGTCCGGGAGGACGGGGCCAGTCGTGGCGCGGGCGGCGGCAAGCCCCGCACCACCCTGCGGGTCAACGCGGACGCGGGCAATGCGGTCGGTCTCGTCTTCGACCCGGTCGAACTCACCTGCTCCGTGGTCGACCTGCTCGGCCGGCCGCTGGTCGTCAGACGGCACCCCACTCCCCCCGGCACCGATCCGACGCACGTGGTGGCCGCCATGGCAGACCTGGTCGCCGAGGTGCTCGCCGAGGCGGACGTGCCGCGCGCCAGCGTCCTGGGGCTGGGTCTCGCCACCCCCGGGCCGATCGACCAGCGCAGCGGCATGATCGTCGCCCCGCCCCAGCTCGCGCACTGGACGCGCGTCCCGCTGCAGCAGATGCTCAGTGACGCCACCGGTCTTCCGGTGACGCTCGACAACGACGCCACGGCCGCCGCGGTCGGGGAGCGCTGGTCCGGCGCGGGCCGGGGTGTGGCGAACTTCGCCTACCTGTTCTTCGGCACCGGCATCGGCGGTGGTCTGGTCCTCAACCACCAGGTCTACCGGGGCGGTTCGCTCAACGCCGGCGAGTTCGGACACTCGACGGTGCTGTCGGACGGGCCGGAGTGCTACTGCGGCAACCGGGGCTGCCTGGAAGGACTGGCCAACCCGTCCGCGATCGTGGCCGAGACGCACCGCCGCCTCACCGACAAGCCCGGCGGCAGCGTGCTGTCCCCGGCGTACGACCGGGACCCGGCCTCCGTCGACCACGCCGCGGTCCAGCGGGCGGCCGGAGCCAGCGACCCGATCGCGGCCGCGGTCGTCGACGAGGCCGCGCGTCACGTGGCCACGGTCGCCGTGACCATCGCCAACTTCATCGACGTGGACCTCATCATCCTCGGCGGCCACGGCATCCAGCACGTAGAGTCCCGCTACGTCGACGCCGTCGCCTCCGCGCTGGCCTCACGACCCCTGGCCCGGCACATCCGCGTCGTCCAGGTCGCGGCCTCCCCCCTCGGCGCGGACGCGGCCGTCGTGGGCAGCGCCGCACTCGTGCTGCACGCCACGTACTCACCGCAGTTGTCGTCGCTCGTCCTGGACTGAGGTGGGCGCGCTTCAGGGCGACGAAGGATCAGGTCGGCGCGCCGGCGCGCCGATGAGGCGCTCGACCGCCGCGACGTAGGCGGCGTGGTCCAGTTCGGGATCCCAGGCGGTCTGCAGCGCCAGCCCCTGGTAGATCGCGACGAACACCCGGGCCAGGCCGTCGGCGGGCCACGCGGCGTCCAGCTCGCCGCGCTCCTGGGCCGCCCGGACGAGGTCGGTGACGACGGCGCGGGGACGGTCCACACCCTCGCGCGCCACCGCGTGCACCCGGGGTGCCCGCAGGGCCTCGGCCCAGATCTGGACACCGAGTTGCACGCGCTGCCGCTCGTCGGAGCCGGCGAGTGAGCGCAGCAGCTCCAGGTAGCCTCCGGCGACCTCGCCGAGGGCGTCGGCGGTGTGCCCGGCGGGGTCGTCCAGGTGCAGTCGGCGGGCCTGGTCGTCGTGCCACCGGTCCGCGATGGCCACGACCATGGCGTCCTTGTCGGCGAAGTAGCGGTAGACCAGGCCGGCGCTGAATCCGGACTCGGCCGCGATGTCCTGGATGGTGGTGCGGTGGAAGCCCGTACGGGCGAAGCAGCGGGCGGCGGCGTCGAGGATCTGCGCGCGCCGCGCCCGCAGGTGCTCCTCACTGACCTTGGGCATCACTTCACCTCGGCCTGGGCGATCCGGTAGAAGGGCGCGGCCGGCTCGTGCCGCCCCAGGGGCTCCAGGTACCGCCCGGCGGCCTCCCTCGCCGACCGGTCCAGGGTGAGCTCCAGCCCCCGCTCGGTCAGGTACTCCGGGAGCTCGTCCGGGAGGAAGCCGAAGGTGAAGGGTTCCCCGGCCGTACGCACCGTGTCCGCCCAGGCGGTGACGCCGTCGAAGTCACCGGTGCCGTCCAGGGCCCTTCGGTCCATGTAGGTGAGGACGATCCGGCTCCCAGGCGCCAGCGTCGTGGAGAGCGCCGTCAGCGCGGCGTGCACCGACGGCGCGTCCAGGTAGTTCGTCACACCCTCCCACACCACCACCGCCCGCTCGTCGCCCAGTCCCGCCTCGCGCAGGGCGTCGCCGAGGTCCTGGTCCATCAGGTCCACGGGAACGAAGCGGATGCCGTCTCCCGGCCGGCCCGCCCGGGCGGACCAGGTGGCGGCCAGCCCGCGCTTGACCGCCTGCGTCGCCGGGTGGTCGACCTCCAGGACGGTGACGCCGCGCGCCGCGTCGAGGCGGAAGGCCCGGCTGTCGTAGCCGGCGCCCAGCAGGACGAGTTGCCGGGCGCCGTGTTCCAGGGCGTCCACGACCAGGTCGTCGATCAGCCGGGTGCGGACCACGGCCGAGGCGCGCGGCCCGGCGGGCCAGCGCCGGTCGATCCACCGCTCGAGGAAGCCCGCCACGCCCGGACAGCGGGCGATCGTCACGGCCAGGCGGTAGCCGGGACCGAGGCACGAGGCGGCGTACGGGTCGGTGAACAGGCGCGGTCCCCTGCGCACCGACTCCAGGGCCCGGAAGAGCGCGACGTGCTGCGCGGTGCGGCTGGGTGTGCTCTGCATGGCTCCATCATAATGAATGCACATCCATTTTTTATCCAGGGGCAGCGGACGGCCTCCGGCGGCCCTGACGCCGGCCGGTCCGCGCCCTCACATCCGCAGCTCGGGCGGGAAGCCGGTCCAGCGCAGCTCCGCAGGGAGGTGACGGGTGTCGTTCTGGACCAGGACCGAGACGGGCCGCCCCGGCGCGTAGCGGATGACGGTCAGGGCCGCGTTGCCCTGGTTGACCCCGAGCCACCGCCACGGAGGGGCGTCCATGGCATGCCTCACCAGCCAGCCGACCAGGAAGTTGTGGGTGACGACCAGTTCGTGACGCTCCCGATCGCCCTCGACGGGACCGGTGAACTGCTCGAGCGCGCGCAGGGCCAGCGACGGACCGAGCGCGCGCTCCTGCGCCGTGGCGCCGTCGAGGAAGCGCAGGAGGTGGTCGGCGCTGTCCTGGGGCAGTTCGTCCCGCCGCGGGAAGTAGGGGACGTAGTCGCCGGCGGTCTCCGAGGCGCGCAGGACGGCACCGTCCAGGTGCTCCCCGATCAGGGCGGCGGTCTGCGCGGCCCTGGGCAGGGGGCCGTGATGGACCACGGAAATCGGGTGGTCGGCCAGGCGGCGGCCGAGCAGGGCGGCCTGGCGGCGCCCGTCGTCCGACAGACCGCTCTCGTCCGGCACGGCCTCCCCGTGCCGGACGAGGTACAGGTAACGCGTGGCCACAGCCGTCATGCCCGGGCTCCTTCGCGATGCTTCATGATCGAGTGGGTCGTCCCTGGGCACGACGCCCCCGCCGCCGTTCCGGTTCCGGTCCCGGTCCGGGCGGCGGGGTCAGGGCAGGAGGGCGAGGGCGCTGTACCAGACCGGGCCCGGGTTGAGGCGGTCCGGGTGGAGCTGCAGCATCCGGTCGTAGAACGTGCGGGGGCGGGGTTCCTCCGCCAGCAGGCGCTGGGCGTCGAGCAGGTAGTCGCGGGTCTGCCGCAGGATCACGGGGTCGTCGGGCAGGGCCTTGTCCTTGTGGCCGGCCACGACCGCGCGCGGGTGCAGCGCGAGGACGGTGCCGATCGCGGCGAGCCACTTGTTGATGCCGCCGCCGGCGCTTTCCCGGAGGTACTGGTGGACCCCGTTGTAGGCGACATCTCCGGCCACGACCAGGCCGATCGACGGGACGTGCAGGACGGTCGTGTCGTCGGTGTCGGTGTGGCCGGTCTCCACCACGCGCAGCGGGTGCCCCTCCAGCGTGAACCCGTCGTCCGGGACCACCCGGTAGACCACGGGGCTGTCCGGGATGAGCCCGGGGAAGTCCACGTCCCACCTGGTCCGGCGGCCCTCGGTGGCCTGCCTGTGCATCAGCTCGATGGTGCCCTCGGTGGCGTACGGGACCGCCCCGGGGAAGCGCCGCAGCAGCAGATCGGTGCCGAACCAGTGGTCACCGTGGCCGTGGGTGGCGTAGACGTACGTCAGCCGTCTGCCGGAGCGTTCGATCCAGTCCCCGACACCGCGCACCTGCTCACGGGTGAACGGCGGGTCGACGAGGACCGCTTCCGCGTCGCCGAGGACCAGCGTCGAGGTCAGCGGCGAGGAGAAGATCGGGCTCCCGTCGGGCAACCGGGGGCCTTGGGCGCGGCGCAACCCGTCGCACACGAAGGTGTCGTAGCGCAGATCCGCCATGGTCGGGTCAGCCGAGCCCGGCGGGCACCGGCGCCTCCATCAGTGTCAGCAGGTGGGCGACCTTGTGGTCCAGTTCCAGGCCCACTTGGGCGATCTCCTCGCTGCCGTAACTGCCGAAGTGGGAACTCGGCTTGTCGATCACGAATCGCGGTGCGTCGGCGCTCCGGTAGATCTCGGTGCGGAGCGGCGCGTGCATCATGGCGGAGGGATCGTGGCGGAACATCCGCTCGGCGATGGCGTAGTTGCCCATCAGGTACATCACGAACGGCGTCGTGTCCCCGGCGATGCCCATGAGCGCCGTTCCGTTGTCCCTCCAGAAGATCATGAATCCGTGGGGCGCGTTCCCCTCGGCCAGCGCGAGGGCGCTCTCCCAGGAGCCGCCGGACCGGACGAGGTCCCGGATCTCATCGGCCCGGTACTGCGGCACCAGCGACTCGTAGCGCCGCACGGCCTCCTCGAACGTCCCGGGCAGGGGGACGTCGAACCTGGTGACGCCGTAGTCGACCGTTCGCGCCTCGGACACCTGGACCACCTCGGACGGCACGGCACACCGCCGCGCCCTCCTCCCATCGTCCCTCCGCGGCGCGGCGGCGCAACTCCGCGCTCACACCCAGTTGCGCCGGGCCGCCGCGACGCCGGCGCCGAACCGGTTGGTGGTGCCCAGCTCCGTGTAGAGGTCCTGGATGCGCCGGCGCAGTGTCCGCGTCGAGATCCCGAACTGGCGGGCGATGGCGTCGTCCTTGACCCCGGCGGCGAAGAGGGCGAGGAGGTTCCGCTCCTCGTCGGTGGGATTGCGCACCTGCTCGCCGGGGGTGGAGGGCTGCGGCGCCGGCGGCGGCTGCGAGCTCGGCCCGCTCAGTGAGGCGGCACCGGCCCAGTAGTGCTCGAAGAGCTCGGTCAGGGCCTCGAGCAAGGGGGGCGCCTCGGTGTAGAGGGTGTCGGTGCTGTCGGGGCCCAGGCTCAACGACACCATGGCCGCCGAGCGGTCCGCCATGGTCAGCTTGACGGGCAGCGAGGACACGACCCTGGCCTCCTCGCCGCGTGAGACCAGGCTGCCCAGCTCCTGCCCCCCGCCGTCCTCGTCGAAGCTGGCTGCCGCGTAGACGACCCGCACCCGTACGCCGCGCCGTACGGCGGCCTCGTCGAGCGGACCGTTCGGAGCGAACAGGAAGGGGGGTCGGGCCAGGCCGCACATCTCGTACTTGGCGGCCTGGTGCAAACGGTAGTAGCAGTCCCCGACTTCCTCCGGGCCGCTGATCGTCCGCGTGGCGGGTTCGCCGGCGCTGGACCGCCTGGCCTCGTCGAACAGCGCGCCGAGCGGACCGGTGGCGTCGCGCACGGCGGCCAGTTGGCGTTCGCGGGACTCCACCAGTGTCCGCAGCGCGTGACGCGGATCCACGGTCAGGTACTCCCCCGAGGAGCGGCGGCTGAGCAGCCCGGAGTGGTGCAGGCGTTCCAGCAGGGCCACCGCCGCTCCGGTGCCCAGCCCGAACGCCGCGGTGACGTCGTCGGCCGTACCGCCACCGTGTGCGAGCAGTTCGCGGTAGACGGCCTCCGCCCCCGCGTCGAGTCCGACCAGCTCCAAGGGTGCGGCGCCTTCCGTCATCGTTCTCCACCTCTGACCTTCGTGCACGCGAGCGAACTGACGTCATGTCAGCAACGTGTGATGGATGTGCCGCGGTGCGGCGGCCGCTCACACCGTGCAGTGTGTCTCGCTTGCCGATCATTGCGCCGCTTTGCGCCGTGTCCACTTGGTGACATGGCACAGAAGTGCCAAAGGGCCGCCTTTACAGCGATGCGAACGGATGGCTGACTGCGTTCCACCCCACCCCATCGAGTCCATGAGGTTCCCTTGCGCATGCCTCCGTCCCGCAGACGCGGGCTGACAGCCGCCGTCGCAGCACTGGTGGTGCTGACGGCCACGGGTCCGGCCGCATCGGCCGACCCCTCGGCGACGTCCCCCTCCCCCGCCGCGACCGGTGCCGCTCCCGCTGCCGTGCGCACCGTCACGCTGATCACCGGCGACAAGGTCACCGTCACCGGGGACGGCCGGGCCCAGGCCGTCACCTCGGTCACCGACCCGCACGGCAGGACCGGCGGCGCCCACGTGATGTCGGTGGGCACCGACACCTACGTGTATCCCGACGCCGCGGTCCCCTACATCGCGTCAGGAGCCCTGGACGAGGGGCTCTTCAACGTCACCGCGCTGCTGAAGGACGGCTACGACGACGCGCGCAGCGACCGGCTGCCGCTCATCGTCACGTACACCGACGCCGCCGCCCGCTCCCGCAGCGCGAAGACCCCGGAGGGCGCGCGCAGGACCCTGGCCCTCAGCAGCATCCAGGGCGCGGCGATCTCCGCCGAGCACGAGCGGGCCGCGGACTTCTGGTCCTCCCTCACCGTTGCCGACGCGAAGGCCACCGCGGCCGCGAAGACGGCGGGCAGCGGACGGCTCGCCGGCGGCATCGCCAAGGTGTGGCTGGACGGCAAGGTCAAGGCCACGCTGTCGGACACCACGGCGCAGATCGGCGCCCCGGAGGTCTGGGCCGGCGGGGACACCGGGCAGGGCGTGGACGTCGCCGTCCTGGACACCGGCATCGACGCCGCGCACCCGGACTTCGCCGGCCGCATAGCCGCGACGGAGAGCTTCGTGCCCGGCGCGGACGTCACCGACCGGCACGGCCACGGCACCCACGTCGCCTCCACCGTCGCCGGGACCGGCGCCGCCTCCGGTGGTACCGAGAAGGGCGTCGCCCCGGGCGCGTCCCTGCACATCGGCAAGGTCCTGGACGACTTCGGCAGCGGCCAGGACTCCTGGATCCTGGCCGGCATGGAATGGGCCGCCCGCGACCAGCACGCCAAGGTCGTCAGCATGAGCCTGGGCGGCGACGCCACCGACGGCACCGACCCGCTGAGCGAGGCCGTGAACCGGCTCAGCGAGGAGACCGGGGCGCTGTTCGTCATCGCGGCGGGCAACTCCGGCCCTGCGCCCTACACCGTGAGCGCCCCCGGTGCCGCCGACGCCGCGCTGACGGTGGGCGCGGTCAACGGCCCCGGCAAGGGCGTGGACCAGCTGGCGGAGTTCTCCAGCCGCGGCCCCCGCGTGGGCGACAACGCCGTCAAGCCCGACCTGACCGGCCCGGGGGTGAACGTGCTGGCCGCGCGCTCGCAGTACGCCCCTGAGGGCGAGGGCGCGTACCAGACGATGAGCGGCACCTCCATGGCGACGCCCCACGTGGCGGGCGCCGCGGCCCTGCTGGCCGCCGAGCACCCGGACTGGACGGGGCAGCAGCTCAAGGCCGCCCTGATCAGCACCACCGCGAGCACCCAGCGGTTCAGCCCCTTCGAGGCGGGCAGCGGGCGCGTGGACGTCGCCGCCGCCGTGAAGGCGACGCTGGTCGCCTCCGGCGACGCGTACGCGCAGACGCACTACCCGTACACGCCGGGTCAGACGGTCCGCAAGGACGTCACCTACACCAACTCCGGCGCCGCACCGGTCACCGTGGACCTGTCCCTGAGCCCGGGCCAGCTGCCCGAGGGCCTGTTCACGCTGACCGAACCGCGGCTGACCGTGCCCGCCCACGGCACCGCCTCCGTCGGCGTGATCACCCACCTCGACGCGGCCGAGGACAACGGCGCCTACTCCACCCGCCTCGTCGCCACCGGCGCCGACGGCACGGCACTGGCCCGCACCACGGTCGGGGTGAACAAGGAGGGCCGCCGGGTCAACCTGACGGTCACCGCCAAGGACCGGCACGGCAAGGCCCTGCCCGGCACCCTCATCCTGAAGGACGTGGAGCGCAACACCGCCCCCAAGGCGTTCGCCGTCGACGCCTCGGGCCGCATCGACCTGCGCCTGTCCCCGAGCACCTACTCCGCGTGGCTGAACGCGGACGTGCCCGGCATCGACGGTACGCACACGCTGGGCTTCGCGATGTTCTCGGCGCCGCAGATCGACCTCGACGCCGACCGCACCGTGCGGTTCGACGCCGCGAGCCTGCGCAAGGCGGCCGCCGTCACGCCGCAGCCGACCGCCAACGAGTTCATGCGCGTGGACCAGTACCGCACCAACGGCGACCTGTTCCCGTTCCTGGACAGCTACATGCCCGAGTACTGGCGCTACGACAGCCTCTGGGTGACCCCGACGCCGAAGGTCACGAAGGGCTCGTACCACTTCGCGACCCGCTGGCGGCAGGTCCAGCCGCCGCTGACGTTCTCCTCCGGCTCGCAGACCTACGACGACGTCACCCTCCAGAGCATGTCCCCCAAGCTGCGGGAGGGCACGGGCACCTACCGCGCGGTCTGGGCCGGTGACGGCTCCGCCGCGGACTTCCGCAAGCTCAAGGTGCGCGGCCAGGTGGCGGTCGTCCGCCGCAGCGACACGGTGTCCGCCCCGGACCAGGCCGCCGCGGCGGCGAAGGCCGGCGCACGGCAGCTGCTGATCCTGAACGACGGCTACGGCAAGTTCGACCCCTGGGCCGACCTGCCCGACGCCGCCCCCCTGCCGGTGGCCTCGCTCGGCACCGACGACAGCGCACGGCTGCTCAGCCGGCTCCGCAAGCCCGGTACGGCGACGCTGAAGGTGGTCTCGCACCCGTACCCGCGCTACGCGTACGACCTGATCCGCCACCACGACGGAGCGGTCCCGAAGGACCCGTCCTACCGTCCCCGTCCCGGGGACCTGGCCCGCATCGACGAGTCCTTCCGCAACAGCACGCAGGCCGAGGCCGTGGCGTACCGCGAGGACGTGTCGCTCGTCTTCAACCGGCCCACGCTCATCCAGCCGACGCGGGTCGCGGCCCAAGGCACGCTCACCTCGTGGGTCTCGGCGGGCGACGACGCCCGCTGGATCTCCTCCGCCGCGATGCGCGACCTCGGCCAGCGGGGCGTGACGCGCACCTACAAGGCGCGCAGCACGAACACCGAGACCTGGTTCTCGGCGATCCAGCACCCGCGGGTGCTCAACGACGGCATCAGCTGGACGGCCCCCTACCGGGTGGGCGACATCATCAGCACGTCCGTCCTGCCGGCCTGGGGCGACTCGGGCGGTCACTCAGGCGTCGCCTGGGTGGACGGCAACACCTCGAAGGTCTCGCTGTACCAGGGCGACCAGCTGCTCGGTGAGGACTACAACGAGCGGATCGTCACCGCCGAGGGGCTCTCACCGGACCCGCAGCCCTACCGGATCGTGGTGGAGGGCGAGCGGAACACACCGGACCGCCCGTACTCGACCCGCACCCGCACCGAGTGGGGCTTCACCTCGAGCACCACGGACTACTCGGCCATCACGCCCTTGCCGCTGGTCCAGCTCGACTACGCGGTGGCCACCGACCTGTCCGGCAAGGCCCAGCGCCGGACCGGACTGACCGTCACCGCCTCGCACCTGAAGGGCGCGGCGGGCGCGGGGGCGATCCGCACCGTGACCCTCGAGGTGTCGTACGACGACGGCGCCACCTGGCGCAAGGCGACGCTGCGGCAGTCGGGCGGCGGCTGGAAGGCGCAGCTCGACGCGCCGTCCCGGGCCCGCTTCGCGAGCCTGCGGACGACGGCGCGGGACGCGAAGGGGAACAGCGTCAACCAGACCCTGATCCGCGCCTTCGGCGTCAAGTAGCCGACTGCGGTACGGACGAAGGGCCCTTGTCCCCGGTGCACCGGGGAC
>NZ_JBHWGA010000049.1:0-71826 GCF_042733315.1 Streptomyces sp. NPDC059718 | reverse complement strand
CACTCGGCACCACTCGCGTCTCCCATCTCGCACGCCTCACCCTTGCGGCATGACCCGCTCCCGAGAGCCGATTTACGACTTTCCCAACGGAGTCCTTTAGGGCGGAGAGGATGTCAAGTGTCCCTGACGGTCACCGTGCACAGCTCGGTGGTCGGCGCGCGCCGGGACATGGCGGTGTCGCTTGAGGAACCCCTGCGCTGCCCCAAGTAGCAGCTGAACGCGACGGAGTGGGTGCGGGGCATGGCCTCGCGGGGCGACCCGTACGACGAGCAGCGGAACGCCACGTCCGACGACGACCTCATCGAGTTCGGCGAGTACGTGGTGGACGGCGACGGGGAACCCCGCCGCTTCGACTGGTTCAAGCACCGGCTCGGCCCGGTGACGGTGGCGGCGACCGTGCGCCACGCAGCCGGCGCCGATGAGGCCGAGAAGTCGAAGGTCACACAGGCCGCGCTGGCCGGGGTCACGTACGTCACCGCCGACATCGACCGGCTCGGCGCCGTGCGGGCGAAGAAGGCCGGGGTGTCCGGCGACGAAGCGGAGGGTGCGGGCGATGAGTGAGCCGATGCGTCCGACCGACCCGGCGTCCGTCGGGGGCTTCCGGCTGCTGCGGCGGCTCGGCGCCGGCGGCATGGGCGTGGTGTACCTGGGGCGCTCCGAGGCGGGCGCGCTGGCCGCGGTGAAGGTGATCCGGGCGGAGAGCGCCACCGACGACGAGTTCCGCGCCCGGTTCGCGCGGGAGGCGCAGCTCGCGGCGCGTGTGGAGAGCCCCTGGGTGGTCCCCGTGCTCGGTGCCGACGCCGCGGCGCACGAGCCGTGGCTGGCCACCGCGTTCGTGCCCGGCCCCTCGCTCGGCGAGGCGGTGGCCGAGCACGGCCCCCTGCCGCCGTCCGCGCTGCGGGTCCTCGGGGCCCTGCTGGGCGAGGCCCTGGCCGCCGTGCACGAGGCCGGTCTGGTCCACCGCGACGTCAAGCCGGGCAACGTGCTGCTGGCCGTCAACGGCCCCCGGCTGATCGACTTCGGCATCGCACGCGCCGCGGACGACACCGCGCTCACCGCTTCGGGCCTGGTGATCGGCACCCCCGGATTCCTCTCGCCCGAACAGGCCCGCGGAGAGCAAGCCGGCCCCGCCGGTGACGTGTTCGCCCTGGGCTGCGTGCTCGCTTACGCCGCCACCGGCCGCCCGCCGTTCGGCACCGGCACCCCCGACGCCCTGCTCTACCGGACCGTCCACGACGAGCCCGACCTCGACGGGGTCACCGGCGAGCTGCGCGAGGTCCTCGACGCCTGCCTGGCCAAGGACCCGCAGGCCCGGCCCACTCCGCAGGAGCTGCGGCGGCGGCTCTCCGAGGACGGCCCCGGGGACGCCGCCCCGGAAGGAACCGTCCCGGAAGTCGGTGTCCCCGAGGGCGCCATCGCGTCGCCCCCGGCCTGGCTGCCGGACGCGGTGGCCCGCACGGTCGCCGCACGCTCCGCCGAGAGCCTCGCCCTGCCGGCCGTCGAACCCACCGTGGTGGACGAGCCCGGCGACACGCCGTCGGCGCCGCGGCAGCGGCTCACGTCCCGGCGGCGGCTGCTGGCCGTCGGAGGGGCGCTGCTGCTGGCGGGCGGCGGCTCGGGGGCGGCGCTGTGGGCCGCGGGACGCGACGACCCCGAACAGAAGCCGGCTGCCGCCGCCGAGCCCTCGTACGTGCTCGGGGTACAGGTCACCCGCGGCCGTACCGGTCTGCACCGAGGCCGGCGTCTGCCTGCTGGTGACCCGCGCCGACACCGAGCAGCTCAACGTCGTCCACACGACCACCGCCCTCGTGCTGCGCCCCACCCGCACCGCCGGACCCGGCGCCGTGGTGCGCTACCTCAACCGCGTCGTCCGGCCCTCGCGCACGGTCGTCGTCCACGACCTCGCCGACGAGGAGGAGGGCCTGCCCACCGTCCAGATCGTCACCGTCCACGGCAAGCTCGACGGCACCGTCGACGTCCTGGAAGTGGCCGCGGGCAAGGGCTTCACCGCCGCCGCGCACACCATCGCCGCCCGCCCCGACGACGCCGTCCTCTTCGCCGGCGTCACCCCCGCCCGCGCCGCCGCCTGCGCCAAGGCCCTGCGCACCGCCGGTCACCGCGGCGTCCGGGTCGCCGACGAGAACGTGCTCTCCGCGTCCTTCCTCCGCGAAGCCGAGGGCTGGTGGATCGGCACGGCCTACGACGACGCCTCCGCGGACCCCCGGACCCGCGCGTTCGCCACCGCGTACCGCACCCGCCACCGCAGCGACCCGGCGCCCTGGGCCGCCGAGGCCTACGATGCCGTCCGCTTCGCCGCACACGGCCTCGCCGCCCGGACCGGCGACGACCGCGAGTCACTGCGCGCGGAGCTCCTGCGCGCCCCCTGGCAGGGCATCACCCGCCGCCTCAGCTACGAGAGCCAGTCCCAGTTCCTGGAGACCGGGCAGGACGGCGGATGGTTCCTCTACCACGTGGAGGACGGCCGGACCCGCTTCGTCTGCCGCCACGACGACATCGGCGAGGACATCTGAGGGCCGGCGTCCGGCTCCCCCGGCCGTCCTGGCCGTTCCCTTGTGCCGGGCCGTCAGCGCGCGGTGCCGTCGCCCCGGATGCCGGGGCGGTAGCCGAGACAGCGGGAGGCCTCCTCGGCGGCCTCGACGACGCACGGGGCGAGCCGGCCGACGTCGGCCGGGGTCAGCCGCTGCGTCGGCGCGCCGATGCCCAGGGCGGCCGCCAACTCGCCGGTGCTGCCGAAGACCGGGGCACTGATGGACGCGGCGCCGATGTCGCGTTCCTCGAATGAGGCGGAGAAGCCGTTGCGGCGGATCTCCTCCAACTGGTCGTCCAGGAGGTCGATGTCCACCACGGTGCGCGGGGTGTGCCGGGTGAGGCCGTGGCCGACCGCGTCCCGGCGGGCGGTGGGGTCGAAGGCCATGAAGACCTTCCCGGCCGAGCCCGCGTGCAGGGACATCACCATGCCCACCGCGAACATCCGCATCACCACGTGGTGGGCCTCGGCCAGCGACACCACGGTGCGATGGGCGCCGTCGCGGACGTAGAGGCAGGCGGTCTCCCCGGTCCTGTCCCGCAGCCGCCGCAGGGCGGGCCGGGTCAGGCGCACCATGTCCAGGCCGAAGGTCCCCGGCGCCGCCCACTGCACGAAGTGCAGGCCGATGCGGTAGGTGTCCCCGTCACGGTCGAGGAAGCCCTCCCGCAGCAGGTTGTGCACCAGGCGCTGGCAGGTGCTCGCCGGGAGGCCGGTGGCCCGGGTGATCTCCTGGAGGTTGAGCTCGGGGCGCTCGATGGTGAAGCACTCCAGGATCTGGCGGATCTTCTGCAGGACCAGCAGCGGCGCGGTCCCCGCCTTCCCGCCCATGCGCATCACCGCGTCCTTCCGGCCCTGGCCGGGCCCTTCCCGTACGAGGACTCACCGTACGTCAGCCGGCGCGACCCGGGTGCGCAGCGGCACGGGCGCGGCCGGCACCGCGGACAGCGCGGAGTCGAGCCGGTGCCCGAGCAGCACCCGCAACTCCTCGCGCAGCGCGGTGAGACGGCGGACGTCGACCCCGGTGGCGATGCCCGCGTGGTGGCAGAGGTTGACCAGGTCGTCCGTCCCCAGGTTCCCCGCGGCGCCGGGGGCGAACGGGCAGCCGCCGATGCCGCCGAGCGCCGCGTCGAAGCGCCGTACGCCCAGGCGCAGCGCCTCCCAGACGTCGGCGGACGCCATCCCGTACGTGTTGTGCAGGTGTAGGCCGAGGGGGAGTTCGGGCAGCGCGTCGCGGACGGCGGTGACGGTGCGCCGGATGTGCCAGGGGCTGGCCGCGCCGATGGTGTCGGCGAGATGCAGCACGCGGATGCCGAAACCGTCGAGCCGCCGGGCCAGTTCCACCACGGTGCGCGGGTCCGTCTCCCCGTCGAAGGGACAGAGGAAGGCGGTCGCGATGGTGGCCTCCAGCCGCACCCGGTACGCCTTGAGCACCTCCACCGCGGGCAGCAGGCGTTCCAGCGCCTGCTCGCGCGGCACCCCGGCGTTGGCGCGGCTGTGGCCGTCGCTCGCCGAGACGGTGAGCCGTACGTCGCGTGCCCCGGCCGCGATCGCCCGGCGCGCGCCGCGTTCGTTGAACACCAGGGTGTGCAGCAGCGCGGACTCCCCGGGCCGCAGCCGGGCCACCAGCCGGTCGGTGCCGGCCATCTGCGGAACCTTCTCCGGGTTGACGAAGGAACCGATCTCCAGCGAGGGCAGCCCGGCCTCCAGCAGCCCGTAGGCCAGCCGCAGCTTGTCGACGAGGGGGAGCACGGCGGGCTCGTTCTGCAGCCCGTCGCGGAGCAGCACATCGGTGATCACCACCTGGTCGGGCGTGGCGGTCATCTCACACCACCCCCCGCGCGCGCAGTTCGGCGCGGCGGTCCGCCCCGATGCCCAGTTCGGCGAGGACGGCGTCGGTGTGCTCACCCAGGTCCGGGCCGAGCCAGCGTGTGCCGCCGGGCGCCTCGGCCAGCTTCGGGACGACGCCGGGGAAGGCCACGTCCTGGTGCCATCCGGGGGCGATGGCCACACGGTGCCGTTCGAGCATGCCGCGCGCCGCGAAGTGCGGGTCCTTGGCGATCTCGGCCGCGGTGTAGATCGGGCCGGACGGGATCTCGCCCTCCTCCAGCCGCTGCAGGACCTCCTCGTACGGCAGCCGGCCGGTCCAGGCCGATATCGCGGCGTCCAGTTCGGCGGCGTGCCGCACGCGGCCCGCGTTGTCGGCCAGGCGCGGGTCGTCGGCCAGTTCGGGCCTGCCGATGACGCCCGCCAGGCGCTTGAAGACCGCGTCGCCGTTGCCGCTGATCACCACGGACACGCCGTCCCGGCACTCGTACGTGTTGGACGGCGCGGCGCCGGGCAGGGCGCCGCCGGCACGTTCCCGTTCGACGCCGAAGGCGTCGTGGTCGGGGGTCAGGGACTCCATCAGGGAGTACACCGCCTCGTACAGGGCGACGTCCACGACCTCCCCGCGCCCGGTCGCGGCGCGGCGGTGGAGCGCGGCCAGGGCGCCTGCGACGGCGTACAGACCGGCCACGGAGTCGGCGAGGCTGATGCCCACCCGGGTCGGGGGGCGGTCGGGGTCGCCGGTGAGGTGGCGCAGTCCGCCGACGGCCTCCGCCACGCCGCCGAAGCCGGGGCGGTCGCGATAGGGCCCGGTCTGGCCGTACCCGGAGATGCGGACCAGGATCACCGAGGGGTTGACCTCCCGCATGCGCTCGGGGCCGAGGTCCCAGCGTTCGAGCGTGCCCGGGCGGAAGTTCTCCAGCACCACGTCGGCGCGGGCGATCAGGGCCAGGGCCACCTCGCGGCCCTCCGGGCGCCGCAGGTCGAGCGTGACGGAGCGCTTGCTGCGGTTCATCGCGCGGAAGAGCAGGGAGGTGTCGCCCTCGTGCAGCCGCCAGCGGCGCAGCTCGTCCCCGACGCGCGGCCGTTCGACCTTGACGACGTCGGCGCCGAAGTCCGCCATGAGACGGCCGGCGGACGGGGCGGCGATGAAATTGCCCAGCTCCAGGACGCGCAGCCCCGTGAGAGGACCGGACGGCGCTTCGCTGTCCTGTTCGAAGGGTTCGGGCATCTGCCATCACCTCACAGACCCATATGGTGATGTCCACTTCCATGATGTGGGCCAAGGGAGCTCGCGTCAATAAGTCCCATATGTTCCTCTCAGCGGGTGAGACGTGCTCTTTCCTGCCCGGAATCGGGTGTCCGGAGCATGCGTGTGCATGCGCCGAACCGGGGGAGTACCCTCATGATGAGTCGCCGTCTCACTCAGAGCCGGTCATGGACGAGCCCGCTTCCGCACCGCGATGGGGCGCCTGCCCGAACTCGCCTCCCCGGCGCCGTGTGTGCAAGGGAGCGCGGATGTCCGAAGTCCCGGTACTGGCCAACACCGCCGTCGCGATCGCCGGCATCGTCGTACTGATCGTCCGCTTCCGCGTGAACCCGGTGATCTCCCTGGTGGTGGGGTCGCTCTACCTGGGCCTCGCGACCGGCCTGGGGGTGGCCCGGACCATCAGGACCATCACCACCGGCTTCGGCGACATCATGGCGGAGGTCGGCCTGCTGATCGCCTTCGGCGTCCTCATGGGCGCGGTCCTCCAGGAGATGGGCGCCGTCGAGCAGCTCGTCGACCGCCTGCTCCGCGTCTTCGGCCCCCGGCGGCTCCCGCACTCCATGGCCCTCACCATCGGCACCCTGCTGCAGGCCATCTACCTGGACGTACTCCTGGTCATCTGCGCACCGCTCGCCCGCACCGCCTCCCGCAAGATCGGCCCGCTCGGCTCGGCCCGCATGGGCGCCGCACTGGCGATCGGCCTCGAGAGCGGCATCGTCCTCATGGTGCCCGGCGTCGGAGCGCTGGCCCTGGCCGCGCTGCTCCACGTGCCCCTGGGCACGATGCTGTTGTGGGGCCTGGTGCTGATCGTCCCCACGGTCCTCGTCTCGGTCACGATCATGTCCTTCCTGTTCCGGCGCGGGCTGTGGAACAGCGCCACCGACGAGGACGCCGCCTTCGCCCCCGGACCGGCCGCCCCTGCGGCACGGCAACCGGAGCCGGGGCGGGAGCCGGAGCCGGCGACGACTCGCAAGGCCGACGCGGCGCGGGTCCACCCCGTCCCGGCCGTCGCCGTGGTCGGCGGCGCCCCCACGCCGGGACGTGCCGGGCCCGGGACCGGCCGCCCCTTCAGGCACCGCCCCGCGCCGGGGCTGCGGACCACGCCCGTGGGGGCTGCGCTCCAGGGCGGCGAGGAGAAGGGCCCGTGGCTGCTCGTACGGTTCGCCCCGCTGGTGACCGCCCTGTTGATGATCGGCGGCGGCGCGGTCGCCCAGGCCACCCACACCCGCAACCCGGTGCTGTCCTTCGTCTCCAGCCCCGTGGTGGCACTGCTCACCGGGCTCATCGGCACGCTGCTCGTCGCGCGGTTCACCGTGGGCCGCGAACGGGTGGAAGGCGCCCTGGTCCGCGGCTTCAAGGACAGTGGCCAGATCCTCATCCTGACCGCGGTGGGCGGCTCGCTCGCCGCCGTCGTGGGGGCGTCCGGCCTCGGCGGCATCCTGCGCGGCTCCTTCACCACCGGCGGGCACGTCGCACCGCTGCTGCTGGTCTGGGCCGTCGCCGCCGCACTCCACCTCGCCGTCGGCTCCGTCACCATCTCCGCGATCACCACGGCCGGCATCCTCGCCCCGATCGCACCCGGCCTCGGCCTCGACCCGGTGCTGGTGGCGCTGGCCATAGGCGCGGGCTCGCTGTTCGCGGTGCACGTCACGAGCAACACCTTCTGGCTGCTGCAGTCGCTGATGGGCCAGACCACCCGCGGCACGCTCAAGAGCTGCACGCTCGGTGTCTCCGTGGCCTCGGTCGTCGCCCTCCTGCTGCTCCTGCCGTTGTCGATGTTCGTGTGAGTCCCGTGGTGCGGTCCGCAGTCGGTCCGCGGAAGGGACGTTCAGCGCGTCAGACCCGCCAGGACGTCACGGGCGGCACCGCGGAACTCCTCGTCGCCGCGGATGATGTCGATCTGAACGCCGGATCCCACGATGCGGCGCTCCCCGTCGGCGAGCCGGCGTATCCGGTCGAGCTGGGCGGCCGTGAACGCGGTGGGGCCGAGGGCGGCCAGGGTCTTCAGCGCGGCGAGCGCGGAGTTGAGATACGCACCCGGCTCGAGCGAGGGGAGGACACGGTCGACGAGTTCCGTGAGCGGGACGCCGGCCGGGCGGTCGCTGCCGGGGTGCAGGGCCGCCAGCGCACTCACGGCGGCCGCGGCCGTGTCCGGGCGGTCGAGCATCGCCAGCAACCGTGGCTCGGCCGGCCGCGCGGCGGGCCCGACGAGGGCGGCGGCCTCGGCTGCCCGCTCGGCGACCCGGTCGCCCCAGGGCTGCTCGGTCCAGCTCAGGCCCTCCAGGACGACGGGCAGCACGGTCTCCCGATCACCCGTCAGTTCCCAGGCCGCGGTGGCCGCCGTCAGCGCCGCCTCGACCGAGGGGACCGTGGAACGGTTCTCCACCGGTTCGGCCAGCAGCGTCCGGAGACGGGGCAGCAGCGGACGCGCCTGTTCGCCGAGCGACGCGACGGCACCGACGCAATGGTCGCGTCTGCCGTTCGGCTCGTCGAGGGCCGGCTCCAGCACGGCGAGCAGGGCGGCGGCGTCGCCCGTCAAGGAGTGGAGCGCGGCGGCTGCCGCCTGACGGTCCGACGGGGATCCGGTCCCGGCGCGGGCACGCAGCGCGGCGACCACGTCCGGGTCGCGCCCGGCGTCGGCGACGGCGGCGAGCGCCCTGCTGACCGCGAACGGGTGATGCGGGAGGGCGTCGACCAGTTCGGGCAGTGCGGCGCGAGCCGACGGTCCCCAACCCACCAGGAGGCCCGCGAGGTGGACCGGCTCGTTGACGGTGGCGAGGCCGCCCGCCACCGGTGACTGCCGTGGGCCGGACGTCGCGGCGCCGGCGGTCCGGGCCGCGAGCCGGGCCCGGACGGCGTCGAGCAGCGCCGGGGTGCACGGTAGCGGGGCCGGAGGCTTCAGCGTGGTGCGGCGGAAGGCCGCTTCGAGAGCCCGTGGCCGGTCCTCGAAGTGCCGGGCGAGGAGGTTCGCCGCCTCGGGGGCACCCAGCCACACCAGGGCGGCCAGGGCCCGGTCGGCGTGCTCGCCCGCCCCTTCGGCGAGGCGGACCAGCGGGGCCACGGCCTGGGGCGCGGGTACGGACCAGTCGCGTATCGCGTCGATGACGGCGCCCGCGGTGTCCGGGTGGTCGAGCAGCGGCAGCATCGCGGGCAGCAGCCGTGCCGGGGCGCTACGGGAACGCAGCGCGAGGCACTCCGCCGCCCAGGTCGCCTCCCCGGCGGACTCCTTGGGGTCGGCACCGGCGCGTACGGCCTCCACCGCGCGGTCGAGCGCCGAGACGGCGACGTCGATCGCCGCCCCGACGTCGCCCCGCCCGTGCAGTCCGATGACCAGGGACTCCAGCGCTTCCCGTTCCCACTGGCCGCCCACGGTGTGCGGTTCCAGCGGCGACAACTCCGCGACGGCGGCGGCCGCGTCGCCGCCCCACGGCTGACCGGTGTCCACGATCGCCAGCAGAGCCGCCACCCGCACCCGCGGGGACTCCGTCGCCCGCAGCGCGGCCGCACACAGCTCCTGCGCCGCGCCCCGGTCGACGGCGGCACACGCGGTCAGCACGTCCGCCCGCACCGTCGGATCGGTCTCCGTCTCCCAACGCCGCCGCAACGCCACCCGCGCGTCCGGCCCGGCCTCCGGCCCGCACTGGGCGAGCGCCCAGGCCGCGCACTGCCGCACCTCGGGGTCGGTGTCCGACAACAGGGGCAGCAGCAGCGGAAGTTGCGCGACGACCGCCGCACGCGCGGCGCCCGGCCGCTGCGGATCGTGCTCGTCCGTGCTCTCGGCGACGGCGCCCACCATGCCCAGCAACTCCCCGCGGCGCACCCCCGCCACCGCGAGACGCGCCAGGAAAGGCACGGCCGCGACCGTCGCCCGGTACACCGTGCCCTGGTGCACGAGGCTGCCCCACAGCTCCTGCTCGGCCTCCTCCGCCGTCTCCTGATCCTGGGAGGTCAACGCCCGCAGCAGGGCGGGGACATCACCGGCGGGACCGTAGGCATGGTGCAGTTCCGCCCAGGCGACGCGGTCCAGTTCGGCGAACACGGTGTCGAGATCCATACGCGGATCCTGCCATGGGGGTCCGACAGCGCCGGGCCCGGGCGGGAGGTCATCGCCTCCCGTCCGGGCCCGCAGGTCCCCGGCCGTCTACGCCCGCGCCGCCGCGACGCTGCGTCCGCGGTCGGTCTCCGGGAAGCGGCCGAGCATGGCCCGCAGTTCGCCGCTGTCGACGTTGGCGCCGAAGGGCTCGGTGCCCGGTTCCAGGCGGACGCCCTCGGCGAGGGGGCCGGCCACGACGGGCTCAAAGCCGAGCGCGTCCACCAGGCCGGCGACCTCGGCGAGGTCGTCGGGGTCGTCGCCGGCGATGGCGATCGCCTTGCGGCCGGGCGTCCCGCCGGGCCGGGCCCCGTCCTCCAGGTCGTGGTAGCCCATGTGGTTGAACGCCTTCACCACCCGAGAATCCGGCAGGAACGCCTGGACGGTCTCGCTCGAGGACGTACGCGGATCGGTGAGGTCGTCACGTATGCCGTCGACCTCCCACCAGTAGTTCATCGCGTCGATCACGAGCTTGCCGCGCAGCTCCTCGGCCGGGACGGTGCGGTACTTGCCCAGGGGCAGGGCGAGGACCGCGAGGTCGGCCCGGGCCGCGGCCTCGGCGGCGGTGACCGCGACCGCGCCCGGGGTGAGGACCTCCACCGTGAGCGCGATGGCGGCGGGGTCGCCCGAGCCCGCGATCAGCACGCGGTGGCCCGCGGCCAGGGCCAGCCGGGCCAGTACGGTCCCGACCTTGCCCGCGCCCAGGATGCCGATCGTGCGCACGCCCTCGGTGTTCATCTTGTGGTCTCCGTTCCTTCGGTTCCGTTCCGGCGTCCGCGTCCGCGTCCGCGCCGGCGTCGGTGTCGGCGTCAGTCCGCGAGGATGTCGCGGACCATGGGGATCACCTTCGTGCCGAAGAGTTCGACGGCACGCATGCGGGCGGCGACCGGCTGGGGACCCACGGTGTAGATCAGGTCGAACCGGCCGACGCCGAGGTCGCCGACGGCCTGGGCGATCTTGCGGGCGACCGTCTCGGGCGACCCGACGTACATGGAGCCGTGCTCGATCTCGGCATCGAACTCCTCACGGCGGACGGGAGGCCAGCCGCGCAGCTTGCCGATGCGGTCGCGCATCACCTTGTAGCCGGGCCAGAACCCCTCCCGGGCCTCCTCGTCGGTGTCCGCGACGAAACCGGGGGAGTGCATCCCCACCGGGTGGGCGGTCGTCCCGAACTGGTCGGCGGCGCGCCGGTACAGGTCGATGTAGGGCGCGAAGCGCGTGGGGGAGCCGCCGATGATGGCAAGCATGAGCGGGAGGCCGTAGCGCGCGGTGCGGACGACGGACTGGGGCGAGCCGCCCACGCCCACCCAGGTCTTCAGCCGGCCGGACTCGGTCTTGGGGAAGACGTCGGCGTCCTTCAGCGGCGCCCGCGTGGTGCCGCTCCAGGTCACCGGCTTCTCGTCGAGGAGCTTCGCGAACAGCTCGATCTTCTCCTCGAAGAGCACGTCGTAGTCGCTGAGGTCGTACCCGAACAGCGGGAAGGACTCGGTGAAGGAGCCGCGGCCCAGGATCACCTCGGCCCGCCCCCGCGAGAGGGCGTCGACGGTCGCGAAGCGCTGGAAGACCCGGACGGGGTCGTCGGAGCTGAGCACGGTCACGCCGGAGGCGAGCCTGATCCGCTCGGTGCGCGTGGCGATGCCGGCGAGCACGGTCTCGGGGGTCGACACGGAGTACTCGGGGCGGTGGTGCTCGCCGAGCGCGATGACGTCGACGCCGATCTGGTCCGCCAGGACGGCCTCGTCGAGTACCTGCCGGATCGCCGCGGCGTGGGAGACGGGGGCACCGGTGTCGTCCACCGGGACGTCGCCGAACGTGTCGAGGCCGAATTCGAGGTCAGACATCAGTGGGTTCCTTCGTGAGCAGTTCACGCACCATCGGGGCCACTTCCCGGCCCAGGAGCTCGATGGTGCGGGCGCGGGCCTGGCGGGGCAGGTGCATGATGTCGTACTTGAGGTCGAAGCGGTCCAGGTGGAGGTCGCGGGCGACCCGGGCGATCTTGCGGGCGACGGTCTCGGGGGAGCCGACGAAGAGCGCGCCGTCGACGAGTTCCGCCCGGTAGCGCTCGTAGCTGGGCTTGTAGAAGCCGCGCTCCTCGGAGATCGCGGCCACGACCGGCTCCCAGTACCGCCACCAGGTCTCGATCGCCTCCTCGTCGGTGTCGGCGACCAGGCCCAGGGAGTGCTGCCCGATGGGCTGGGAGGGGTGCCCGTACTGCTGGAGCGCCCGCTGGTAGAGGTCGACGTGGCCGGCGAAGCGCTGCGGGCGGCCCCCGATGATCGCCAGCATCAGCGGCAGGCCGTACCGGGCGGCACGGATCGTGGAGTTGGGGCTGCCGCCCACGCCGATCCAGGTGGGGATGCCGCCCTTGCGCATGCGCGGCCGCAGGTGCTGGTCGGTCAGCGGGGACCGGACGGTGCCGGACCAGGTGACCGTCTCCTCCTGCTGCAGGCGCATGAACAGTTCGAGCTTCTCGTCGAAGAGCCGGTCGTAGTCCGCCATGTCGTGGCCGAACAGGGCGAAGGACTCGGTGACCGAGGCCCGGCCGAGGACGAGTTGGGCGCGGCCGTCCGACACCGCGTCCAGGGTGGAGAACGCGTGGTAGAGCCGCACGGGGTCGTTGGTGCTGAGCACGGTCACCGAGGTGCCGAGCTTGATGCGCTCGGTGGCGGTGGCCATCGCGGAGAGCAGGACGGGGGTGGCGGTGTCCATGTGCCCGGCCCGGTAGTGCTCGCCGACGCTGAAGACGTCGAGTCCCGCGGCGTCGGCGAGCGCGGCCTCCTCGACGAGCAGCCGGACGGTCTCGGCGTCGCCGAGCACGCGGCCGTCGTCCGTCGCGATCTCTCCGAACGAGTTCAGACCCAGTTCGAAGGCAGTGGGCGTCATGGTCCCCTCCTCCCGCCTGCGGAACGGTTCCGCGTCCGGCGGCCAAGTGATTGACGCGTCAAGCATGCATCGATATGATTGACGTGTCAAATAGAGGGGCGGTCATGGGACGCGGACACGGGCCACTGCCCACCACGGAAGAACTCCGGATCTGGCGTGACTTCATCGAGACGACGGAGCGGCTCCGCTCGCAGCTGGCGTCGCGCCTGCAGGGTGACTCAGGGCTGTCGCCCGGGGACTACGGCGTCCTGCTCGCGCTGCGCGAGGCGGAGGGCCACCGGCTGCGCTCCTCCGAGCTCGCGGCGGCGATCGGCTGGGAACGCAGCCGCCTGTCGCACCACCTCGGACGCATGGAGCGGCGCGGGCTGATCCGGCGCGTGGAGTGCACCACCGACAACCGGGGTGCCGAGGTGCTCCTCACCGACGACGGGGCCCAGGCCTTCCGGCGGGCCACGCTGCCGCACCTCGGCGCCGTCCGGGAGTTGTTCGTCGACTCCCTCACGGCGGAGCAGATGGCCGCCGCGGGGGAGATCGCCCAGGCCCTGCGCGCCCGGCTGGACGCCGCTTCCGGGCCTTCCTGAGGCCGCCGGGGCCGGTCGGGGGCCAGTCAGGGCGCGGTCAGGGCCCGGTCAGGGCCGGGCGTAACGGTCGCTGATGACGCCGCGCAGGCCCGCGGCGTTCCGCAGGCCCTGCCCCCGCGCGGCCTCGTCCTCCCAGGCCGCCATGTCGGGGAGGGTGGGGATGCAGACGAGCTCGCCCATGTCCAGACCGACGAGTGCGGCGCGGACGAGGTCGTCGGCGTCGACGAACGACTCCTGCGGGAACAGGGCGGAGTCCACACCGGAGGCCTCGAAGAACTCGGTGCGCACGGGGCCGGGCAGCACGACCTGCACGCGGATGCCGCTGCCCTCGACCTCGCGTTGCAGGGCCCGCGAGAAGTGCAGGTCGTAGGCCTTGCTGGCGGCGTAGGCGGTGCCGCCGGGCGGGGCGTGGAACGCGCCGATCGACGACACGTTGATCAGCGTGCCCGAGCCGTGCCGGTCGAAGGCGAGCAGCGCCGCCCGGGACAGCCGGGTCAGCGCGAGCACGTTCACCGCGACGAGACGGTCCAGGTCCGCGGGCGCGGCCTCGCGCAGCGGCCCGAGTGCCCCGAGGCCGGCCGCGTTGACGACCACGGCGAGGCCGTCGTGGTCGAGGACGGCCCGCTCCACACGGGCGAGGCCGCCCGGGTCGGCCAGGTCGGCGGCGAGGACGGTCGCCTCCAGGCCGGTCTCCCGCCGGACGGACTCGGCGAGCGCGGCCAGCCGGTCCGTGCGGCGGGCGACCAGGATCGGCGCGAAGCCGCGCCGGGCCAGCTGCTCGGCGTAGCAGCGCCCGATCCCCGAGGACGCGCCCGTGATCAGCGCGGCGTGGGTGGGGTCTGCCTGCTCGTGGGTCATGGGCACCTTCCGGGGGAGGGGCCGGACCCGTCCCGTCGTGCGGACCCGGTCCTCCCATCGTCGTGCCCCGGGCCGCGCTCCGCCGCCTGGCGGCGGGCGTGTCGCGACCGCCCACGCGACCTCATGCCTCGGGCGACGCCCGCCAGACCCAGTTGCGGCGCTCGTACGCCAGGCGCTTCAGCGTGAGTGGTCCTCGCAGAACGGACGCCTACCCCGCTGCCGCTCTCAGCCGCTGGGCCGCCGTGTCCCCGCGCCGACCGACCGGAACGACGCCTGTCGCGGCACCGAGGCCGTATGCCGGCATGTCGACGTACACCGATTCGTAGGAGCCCGCCGGGACGATGAACGTCTCGTGCCAGATGCCCACATGACCCTTCCCGGCGCGTGCGCGTCGGTTGAACGCCGTCCACGCGGGCCGGTGCTCCTTGTCCTGCTGGTGGGCGTAGGCGAAGAGCCGTTCCTTGTCGGACCAGTACTGGACGACGTAGAAGTCCCGGAGGCCGCCGTAAAGCACCTTGTAGCCGAGGAGCCCGCTGCTCCTTTCCTGTGACAGCTCGCGCAGCATTCGTGGCATCGACATGAATGCCGGAAACCAACTGGAGAATGCTCGCAGCCGGTTGATCCGCAGCCCGATGTGGAAGACGACGACGTCGCCTTCGGCGGCGGCGGTGTTGCGACCCGGAACCACTTTCCCGGACATGATCCTCCTCTGGTGCACCTTGCGTTGGTTCAGGTCATGGCCGGACGAGTGACCGGGACTTCGAACGAATCGCCCAGAAGTGGATCACCAGCCCGACACCCCAGCCCAGAATCGACCACAAGGGCCAGAAGAAGTGGTCGGGTGTGAGAATCCCCCACAGCACCACCTGGGCCACATTGGCGACGATGTACCAGAAAAGGTGGATTCGCAGGCCCCATCTCATGGCCTTTTCGCTCTTTTGCACGTTCCCTCCCACGGATCATCGGATCGATGCACTTGCGGTGACCAGCGGTGCTATTGCGGGAGCGCCTGCTCCCGCACGGCTGTCTCGATGAGGGCCACCGTCGCGCCCGGCCGGGAGACGAACACCATGTGCGAAGCACCCTCGACCACCTGGGTCCTCGCGCCGGAGCGCTGGGCCATGAACTCCTGCGTCGCCGGTGGGATGATCCTGTCGGCGCCGCTGATCAGGTTGTAGCTCGGGATCGTGTGCCATGCCTGCGGGCCGGTGGCGGGCTCGCCCAAGGCGGCTCCGGTGGCGGGGCGTTGCGTGATCGAGTAGAGGGTCGCTTCCTCCGCCGACACGTCGGCCGCGAAGTGAGGATGAAAGACCTTCGGGTCGATGTACAGGTCGACCTGACCGTCGGGCAACGGCACAGGCTTGAGGGACTCGCCCACGGTGCTGCCCGGGAACTTCTCGACCAGTGCTTGCGCGCTCTCGCCCGTCTCCGGCACGAACGCCGCCAGGTAGACCAGTGCCTTGACGTTCGCGTTTCCCGCGGCGGCGGTGGAGATGACCGCACCCCCGTACGAGTGCCCGACCAGCACGATCGGTCCCTCGATGCTCTCCAGCAGTGCCTTGACGTGGACCGCGTCAAAAGCGAGCCCTCGCAGTGGATTCGGTGCGGCGACCACTGGATGGCCGTCGGCGACAAGCCGCTTGGCGACGGTGTTGAAGCCGCTGCTGTCGGCAAAGGCTCCGTGTACGAGCACGATCGTCGGATTCCCGCTCATCATGGACCACTCTCTCCTTCGGATGTCGGCCGACAAGGACCGGAGCGGGTGTCGGGTTCTCCCGCACCGTCCGGCTGACGGCCACTTCTTTGAACCGCGCTCGCGGGGAACGTCCGCCGGCGCGACGTCGACCGCCGGAAGCATCCGGACATGTCGGTCGACGCACCGGGGGCGTCACCGCGGCGACCGTGGTGGGTTTGCGGATGAACTCGGCGAAGTACGCCGCGGCTCCGCACCCTCACGTTCGACGCAAAGCTATGGCGTCGCACTGGACAGGAATGGAATGGGAACGGGACCTGGTTCCGGGTGGCCTTCACTGGTCATTCAGTCGACGTCAAGCCGGTTCGGCCAATCTGGGCGCCTCGGAGGACAGATGACTGGGGGTGGCCGATGATGTCGGACGAGGAAGCCGATGTGGTGGTGATCGGGTCGGGTATGGGCGGTCTCGCGGCGGCGCGCACGATCGCGCAGTTCGGCGGGAAGCGTGTTCTCGTCCTCGAACAGCACTACACGCTCGGTGGGATGACGCACGAGTTCTCCCGCGCCGGGCGATACCGGTTCGGTACCGGGCTGCATTACATGAGCGCGAGTGCCGGCCCGTTCCTCGGGTTCATGACGGACGGCAGGGCGCAGCTTTCGCCCCTGCCGGACGAGTACGACGCACTCCACTTCCCGGGGTTCGATTTCGCCGTCCCCGCCACGAAGGAACGGTTCCGTGAGCATCTGAAGGAGCGGTTCCCTGCCGAGTCCGACGCGATCGACCGATTCTTCCGGACCATGCGCTGGGCCATGGCCGGGCTGACCGCGCGCAACGTCTTCGCATCGTTCCCCGCCGGCGTACGAAGAGTGGGTGCGCCCATCGTCGAGCGGCTCTTCCCGTCGACGTTCCGATCGTTGCGGGACCAGGTTTCCCGCAGTTTCCGCGATCCGCGTCTGCGGGCCGTTCTGGCCGCGCGGTGGGGGCTCTACGGCACTCCGCCGGCGTCGAGCGCGTTCGGTTATCACGCGGCGGTCCCGCTGACCTTCTTCATGGAAGGCACCGCACATCCCGTGGGCGGCCCGCACGAGCTCAACCGGGTCGTTCTGGAGATCCTGCGGCGGTACGGGGTGGTGCTGCGCTCCCGGCAGAGGGTCGATGAGGTCGTCGTCGAGGGCGGCAAGGTGGTCGGCGTCGACGTCGAGGACACCGCCACCGGCCGCCGTTACCGTGTCCGGACGGACACCGTGGTCTCGGCGGCCGGAGTGCGCAACACGTACGCCCTGATCGGGAAGAGCCACGAACTGGAGGATCTGCCCGAGGAACGGTCTGCGGTCATGCTGTTCCTCGGCCTGGACCGGTCGCCGGCCGAGTTCGGGTTGCGCGGCGAGAACCACTGGTTCATGCCGGATCTCGCCGAGCACGGCAGCATCCAGCGCCCTCCGGGGGAAGGCACGCTGTACGTCTCGTTCGCCTCGCTCAACAACCCGGCCGCCCGGTTCCACACGGTGGAGTTGCTGGAACTCGTCGATCCGAAGGTGGTCGACCAGTGGCGCGGCACGCCCGAGAACGAGCGGCCGGAGAGCTACCGGAAGTTCAAGGACGAGCTGACCGAACGGCTGATCGCCCGCCTGGAGGAACGCTGGCCCGGCTTCCGGGAGACGATCGCATTCGCCGAACTGGCGACACCGCTGTCGTTCGAGACCTATCAGCACAGCGTCCGGGGATCCTTCTACGGACTCGCGGCGACTCCCCAGCGGTTGCGCTCGGCCCGCGCGGGATGCCGTACTCCGGTCAAGGGCCTCTTCGTGGCCGGGCAGGACGCCTGGGGGTCCGGCGTGGTGGGGGCGCTGGCGGGCGGGCTGATGGCGGCGAACGCGGTCCTGAAACCGCGGCAGCTCGGGACGATGTGGCAGGCCATCCGTTCCGGCGGGACGACCCGGGATTCGGCCGCGCCCTGGGAGGGTTATCTGCGGGTGGCCGGCATCGAGGTGCTGACCCCGACCGTCCGCAGGATCCGCTTCGAACCCCTGGCCGGGGACACGATGCCGTTCTCGTTCGCCGCCGGGCAGTACGTGAAGGTCGACCTGCCCGTCGCCATCGAGCCGATCGAGCGGTCGTACTCGATCTGCAGCAGTCCCGGGGAGAGCGGCTTCGTCGAGATCGCCGTGAAGCACGAGCCGGACGGGCTGGGTTCGGGATTCCTGCACGAGGAACTGGAGGTCGGGCCGGCGTTGCGGGTGAGCGGCCCGCACGGCGAGTTCACCTGGGATCCGGGCAGCGAGGCGGACACACTCCTGCTCATCGCCGGGGGCGTCGGGATCACCCCGCTGATGAGCGTCCTGCTCGCGGCCGCCGACGCCGGTCACACGGGGCGGATCGTCCTGCTGGCGAGCTTCCGGACCGAGGACGAGGTGGTGTTCAGGCCGGAGATCGAGGCGCTGCGGTCCCGGTTGCCGGGGCTGGAGGTGTCGATCTTCACGACCGGCCGGAAACGGCGGATCGGTCTCGACGACCTGCTGCCCCACGCAGGCCCGACGACCCGCGTGCACCTGTGCGGGCCGGCGCCCATGATGCAGGACCTGATCGGCCGCCTGAGAGAACTGGGGGTGCCGCGAGAGGCCATCCACACCGAGGCGTTCGTGTCGGGCCGGAGCAAGGAGACCCGCCGGGAGAAGGCGCACTCCATCGCCGTCGCCGCCGCGGCGGCCGGCGTCACCGAGTTCGTGATCGGCACGGAGGGCGGCGCCCCGGCGTTCCCGTGCAGCCCCGGGCAGTCGGTCCTCGACGCCGCCAACGCCGTCGGCGTCGCGTTGCCCCAGTCGTGCGGCGAAGGCGCTTGCGGTACCTGTCGGGTGCGCGTGCTCTCCGGCGCATGCGAGACCGACGACCGGGGGATGTTCTCCGCCGACGAGTTGGCGGCGGGCTGGCGGCTGGCCTGCCAGACACTGCCCACCGAGGACCTGGTGATCGGCCAGTAGGACGGGCCGCGCCGCGGTTACTGTCCGCGCCATCCCGTCGATAGCAGGACGGACAACGGCCTCTGGCTCCAGCCTGTCCGGTCCAATGGCGTTCGGCGCGTCGCCCGGCTGAAGAACCTGCCGCAATTACTGCAGTCGCCCCTGGCCGTTCGCTTGGCCCTTCCGGCCGGCAATGGGCAGAGGTCGCTCTCCCTGCCGCGTGACTTCGGTCACCACGGGCAGCGAACGGCAGCGAGGGCGACCCGGTACTGGGAATGGAAAAGGGAATGGCCTCCTCCGACGCATCTCTGCGTCTGCAGGTTCTCGGTCCGTTGCGGGTCTGGCGAGACGGTGTGGAACTGGACGCCGGTCCTCCACAGCAGGCGTATGTGCTCGCCGTTCTCCTCGCCCGTGGTGGCGAGCCGGTCAGCATCAGCGAGTTGGTGGACCTGATCTGGGCCGAGGACGTCCCGGCCTCGGCGGTCAACATCCTCCAGAAGTACGTCGGTGCGCTGCGGCGGCTGCTCGAGCCGGCGTTGGCCGCGCGTGAACCCGGCTCGTACCTGCAGCGTCGCGGTAGCGCGTACCTGTTCGTGGCTGACCCTGGGACACTGGACGTCGTCAGGTTCCGTGAGCTGGTCGACGCGGCCGAGGGCGGCGTCGCAGAGCAGCGGCCCGCTGCGGCACTCGACGGGTATTTGGAAGCGGTGGGGCTCTGGCAGGGCCCGGCCGGCGACGGGGTCGCCTACGGTTCGACCGGTATGGCGATCTTCGCCGGGCTGGACGACGAGTTCCGCCGCGCCTGCGTGGCGGCAGCCGAGTTGGCGACAAGGCTCGGCCGGCCCGAACGTGTGCTCCAGTCCTTGCACATGGCCGCCCGGATGGCGCCGTTGCACGAGACAGTGCAGGCGAGTCTCATCGCCGCCCTGGCTGCCGCCGGCCATCCGGCCGAGGCGCTGTCGGTGTTTCGGACCGTCCGCGCCCGTTTGGCCGAGGAACTGGGCGTCGCCCCCGGCCCGGCACTGGTGGCCGCTCAGCTGCGTGTGCTGGAACGGGCACCGGCTGAGGAAATGCCGAATGAGCAGTTGGCGGCGCCCACCACCAGGGCGTCGGCTGTCGACTGCCTGATCGGCCGGGCCGAGGAACTCGCGTTGGCGCGACATGCGGTGGAATCGGCACTCGCCGGTTCGACGGGGTTTGTGCTCGTCGAAGGAGAACCTGGAGTCGGCAAGACCCGCCTGCTTGAGGCGACCGGCGCCGAGGCAGACCGGCATGGCGCGCTCGTTGTCTGGGGCCGCTGTTTGGAAGGGGACGGCACGCCGTCGATGTGGCCGTGGGCGCAGGTCGTCGGCGCGCTCCTGGACGACGTGCCGGCCGCAGAGCGGGGGGAATGGCAGGCGGGCGAACTCGGTCGTCTCGTGACGCCGCGCGGCAGCGGCCACACGACATCAGCCCTGCCGGACAGCGGCGTCCAGTTCCGCTTGTTCGAGCAGGCTGTCGCGCTCATCCGTCAGGTATCGGCGCGGCGACCTGTGGTGCTCGTCGTCGACGACCTTCAGTGGGCCGATGCCGCCTCGCTGGATCTGTTCGGTCACCTGATGGCTCGGCTGCCGGGGGGCATCGCCGTGATCGGGGCGCTCCGCGACCGTGCGCCCGCGCCGAGTTCGGAGCTGGGGCGGATGCTCGCCGCAGCAAGTCGGCTGCCCTGTCACCGCAGGATCCCGCTGGGCCCACTCGGCCCGGCCGAGGTGGCCGAACTCGTCCGCCGTGAGACCGGGCAGGACCCGGGCCCGGGTGCCACCCGCCTCATCCACACCCGCAGCGGTGGCAACCCCTTTTTCGTCCGCGAGCTGTCCCGGCTTCTCGCCGATGGCGATGTGCTCACGGAAGCCACGGCGGCCCGGACCGCGGTACCGGCCACTGTCCGAGACGTCGTTCGCGACCGGATGACCGGACTGGGTACTGACGCCAGAAGCCTGTTGCAGACCGCCGCGCTGATCGGCCGTACCGTCGACCTGGCTCTCCTCGCCCGCGCCGCCGGTGTGGACCACCAGACGTGTCTGGACCGCCTGGAGGCGTGCGAAGGGCTGGGCCTGCTCGAACCTTCGCCCGGCGACCCTTACTCATTCGGATTTCCGCACGACCTGGTCCGCGAATCGGTGGTCGAGACCATATCGCCGCCGTCCGCGGCCCGGCTGCATCTGCTGGTCGCCGATGCCCTGGAGCACAAGGTGGCGGACACCGAACTGGTGGCCGAGCGCCTCGCCCACCACCTGTGGTCTGCGGGGCCGCTCGCGGATCCGGCCCGAACTGCGACCGCGCTCATCCGGGCCGGCCGCTGCGCCGCAGCCAAGCTGGCGCTCGAGGCAGCCGCGCGGCAGCTTCACGCGGCCGCGCGGGTGGCACGGTCAGCGGGCCTGGCGGAGCTGGAGCTGGCCGGCCTGTCGCTGTTCACCGCGGTGGACGGCATGCGGGCGGGATACGTGGGCTCGGCGGTCGATCTGCTGGAGCGGGCCGAACACCTCGCCCGTGGACTCCACCGGGAACGGGAGGCCGCCGACTTCCTCTTCTCGCGCTGGGCCGCGTACGCCCAGGGCGTACAGCTGGATCGCGCAGGCCGGTTGGCCGGCCAGTTGCTGGTGCAGGGGGAGGCGTCCGACGACTCTGCCGTGCGTGCCTACGGCTGGTACGCCTGGGGCATCCACCAGTGGGGCGTCGGCAACATCGGAGAGGCGTTCCGGTACCTGAGCCGGACCGACTGGACCGTTCTGGACGACCTGGCCCATCGTGAGGAGAACCCACTCCGGCGGGATCTGCGACTGCTCGCGGCCGGGATGCTCGCGATGACGACCGCATTGCATGGCGACGTCAACGCGGCATCGGCTCAGCTCGCCACGATGGAGGCCGCCGCGGGAAGCGACCCCTACGCGATCACGGTCTGGGCGGCGTACTCCGCAAGAGTCGCCGCTTTGATCGGCGACCCGGCGCGGGCGCTGCGCTCGGCCGAGTGCGGGATCGCCGTGGACCCCACGTTCTCGTTCGGCTTCCTCGGCAGCTACCAACGCCTGGCCCGCTGCTGGGCGCGCGCCGTGACCGGCGAGGCCGCGGCCGGCGCTGCCGCAGAGGCGCAAGGTCTGATCGTTGCGTCGCTCTCCGACCCGCCACGCTCGGGCCTGGCCACCTGGTACGTGCTCCTTGCCGAGATGTGGCTGGCAGCCGGAAAGCTGGACGAGGCCGACGCAGCGCTCGACCGGGCGGACTCGGCCATCGAAACGTACGGCCAGCGCTACGCCGAAAGCCTGCTGCTTCTGCTCCGGGCACGGGTGTTGCAGGCGCGCGGCGAGCCGGTCGCCACCGTTCGGGCCGTTGCCGAGCGGGCGCACACACTGTCCGTTGAGCGCGAGGCCCACCTGTTCGCCCGCCGTGCCGAGAAACTGATAGCCGAGCTTGCGGACAGCACATCCCGCTGACATCCGCGTTCAGGCCGCCCGCCGACGGCGGGCGGCCTGAACGCGTGCTCCGGATGCCGCGGCCGGCCGCTCGGGTGTCCGAGCACTACGAAGCGACGATCCGCAACGCCGCAATCGCTGGCAGACACCTTGTCGTCGTCACGGCTGGGCAGTTGGCTGTTCCCGGCCGGGGACCGGCACGTCGAAGCAGTTCAGGACCATCGCGATGAGGCAGTAGCTGCCGATGAGGAACACGAGCTCGCCGACCCCGTCGTGGCCCAGCAACTGCGTGGCCCGGTCGTATGTGGAGTCCGGCAGTATGCGCCCGGAGGTCAACGCCATCGCGACGTCGTGGGCGACGGCCTGTTCGTCACTCAGCCCGGAGGGCCGCCCGCCCGCCGCCAGGGTCGCGACCTGTGCCGCCGCAAGGCCGACCTCGTCTGCCGTCTGCTCGTGTGCGTACAGGATGTACCGGGCGCCGTAGGCGGCGCCGACGGTGAGGATCGCCACTTCGCGAACGATGGGGTCGAGGTGAGCCTCGGCCGCGACCGCCCGCTGCAGAAACAGAGCCGGAACCCCGAACGTGGGGAAGTGCAGCATCGCCGCGAACGGCCCGACCAGTGCGCCGTCGTCGTCGAGGATGACGACGCGGCCCTGCTCCTCGGTGACGAGGCCGGCGATGCCGTCATGCACCTCGCGGAGTTGGGGGTTGAGCTCATCGGGTGGGATGGGTCGAATACGCATACGATGCTCCTTCTCAGAGTCCGTCGGTGTACTGGCCGTCGATGAGTACGAAGGCGACCCGGCAGTTCGCGGCCGACCGGTTTGTCCATGCGTGGTTCGTGCCGCGCTGAATCACGATGTCTCCGGCGCGGACGACGGTCTCGCCCTCGTCGAGGACCAGCGTGAGCTCGCCCTCGACGACGATCCCGTAGTCGATCGTCTGCGTGCGGTGCATCAACGGATGCGGGGCGCCGGCGACGGACCGTGCGGCGTCGGCACCGCCCATCTCCGCGAACTTCGCGGCCGCCTCGGCCTCCGTCAGGTTCCGGATCCGGTCGTCCTCCGGAGGGAAGTCGATCACCCGGATACGAGTGCCACGCTCGGGAGGTCCAAGCACCAGACCGTCCTCCGCCGGCTCACCTGACCGCCGGTCGATGACGGCCGGCGTCTGGCGTGTGTTCCACACCTCGTAGAAGATCGGGCCACCAGGCCCGCCGATCTCCGCCACGCGAGTCGGCGGCGCGTCCTGCGTGATCACCGCACGGTCGGAGATGTCATGGCCGGTCACGATTCTCCGAAACGGTTTCCATGGGTTCATAGGGTAAGTCCCGCTCTTTTCGGTCGATTTGGGCATGCCTGGTCATCGCGTCGATGAGGTAAGCGGCCCGGCGGGCATGGGCGCCGCCGCGCACCGAAAGACTGGCACCCGGCACTTGACGTGGAGTTGACCGTCTGTGGACGGTGCCCCGGTGTCCGTAAAGTCCGTCTCGGCGCGCACGCCCGGCGAGCAGGGCTCCGGGCTTTCACCGCGACCGGAGCGGCTTCTGCGCTGTGCGGTTCTGGAACGGAACTCTCCCCGGAATTGTGCTGGTCCGCGGCTGCGGCACGTGGACCGGCCGCAGGCCGCAGCTGCGTTGGTACCCGCCGATCGGTAACCTGCAGCCGCCGCGCCAACTCGATCGAGCGTTTGTTCGCAAGTGATAACGTTGTCGGCAACCTGGTTCCGCCACGACAGCACCGCCCGGCGATCGCATCGGCGGATGGGTTCAGGCCGCAGACCAGCCATAAAGCGGGTGTACGCTGCAGCCGAACGTGGTCGGCCTGGGGGTTGGGGTAGGGGTGGGCATGACTTCCTCCGGCGGGCATCTGCGTCTGCAGATTCTTGGCCCGTTGCGGATCTGGCGGGACGGCGTCGAACTGGACGCCGGGCCTCGGCAGCAGTCGCATCTGCTTGCGGTACTGCTGGCCCGCGCGGGCAAGCCGGTCAGTACGGGCGAGTTGGTCGACCTGATCTGGGGCGAGGACGTCCCGGCGTCGGCTGTGAACATTCTCCAGAAGTACGTCGGCGCCTTGCGACGGCTGCTCGAGCCTTTGCGGCCTGTCCGCGAAGCCGGCTCGTTCCTCCACCGTCGCGGCAATTCCTACCTCTTCACTGCCGGCCCCGCCGCGCTGGACCTCGTCGTCTTCCGGGAACTCGTCGATGCCGCCAGGGCCGCGCTGACTCGGCACGATCGCGAGGTGGCCCTCGATCACTACGTCGGAGCGCTCGGGCTCTGGCACGGTTCTGCGGGGGACGGCATCGCCGACGGGACGAACGCCACGACGCTCTTCGCCGCACTCGACAACGAGTTCTACGACGCGTGCACGGCGGCGGCGGAGCTCGCCGTGTCGCTGGGCCAGCCGGAACGGGTGCTTGCGCCCTTGCAACTGGCCGCATCGATGGCACCGTTCAACGAACTCGTGCTGGCCGCTCTCGTCGGTGTTCTCGGCGCTACCGGGCGTCAGGCGGAGGCGCTGTCGGTGTTTCGCCAGATCCGCGATCGGCTCGCCGAGGAGCTTGGCATCGACCCGGGTCCGGCGCTGGAGGACGCACAGCGGCGGATTCTCACACAGCCCCGGACGCCGGCGCTTGTGCGGGAGGCAGACGAGGAGATCGGCCGGACCACGGGGGCCGCCTTGATCGGCCGGACCGAGGAACTCACCACCCTACGGCGCATCGTGGAGCGCGCACTCGCCGGCGACACCGCGATCGGCTTTGTCGAGGGCGAACCGGGCGCGGGCAAGACCCGGCTGCTGGAGGAGGCCGCCGCCGTGGCGGGCCGGCTGGGTGCACTCACCGTCTGGGGCTCCTGCCTGGAGGGCGAGGGGACACCGGCGATGTGGCCGTGGGAGCAGGCACTGAGCCAGGTCGTCGGCAGTCTGCCCGCTCCCGTGAGGGAACAGTGGCTCACCGGCGGGCTGGGAAGCCTGCTTGCGGCGCGGGACGACGCCAGCCGGGAGCTTCCCGACGGCAACGCCCAGTTCAGGCTGTTCGAACAGGTCGTCGCCCTCGTCGGACAAGCCTCGGCGCAGCAGCCGACGCTCCTGATACTTGACGACCTCCAATGGGCCGACGCCACCTCCCTGCAGTTGTTGCAGCACCTGGCGGGGCGGCTGCCCCGTGGCACCGCGATCATCGGCGCGCTCCGTGACCGCGCACCCACACTCGGCCCGGACCTGTCCCGGGTATTGGCCGCTGCCAGCCGGCGGCCCGGTCACCGCAGGTTCCGGCTCGGCCCGCTCGGCCTGTCCGACGTGACCGAACTCATCCGCACCGAGGCCGGCCAGGTTCCCGGCGACGCCGTCGCCCGCGCCATCCACGCCCGTACCTCCGGCAACCCGTTCTTCGTCCGCGAGCTGTCCCGGCTGCTCAGCGGGGACGGCGCGATCGGCGACGGCGACACGTCCGCACCGGCCGGGGTCCCCTCCACCGTCCATGACGTCGTCCGCGGCCGGATGTCCGGGCTCGACGACGGCGCCCGCGACCTGCTGCATGTGGCCGCGCTCATCGGCCGCGACGTCGACCTCAGACTGCTGTCCCGCGCCACCGGTGTGGACGTCGCGGACTGTCTCCACCTCCTGGAACCGCTGCACACCCTCGGGCTGCTCGAACCCGGTCCGCAGGACCCGTCCTCGCTCCGCTTCGCGCACGATCTGGTGCGCGAGTCGGTCTCCGAGACGGCGACGAAAAGGCAGGCCACCCAGCTGCATCTGCGGGTCGCGGACGCGCTCGAACAGATCCATGCCGACGATGAGGACGTCGCCGAACGCCTCGCCTACCACCTGTGGGCCGCCGGCCCCCTCGCCGAGCCCGCTCGCGCCGCGCAGGCGCTGATCCGCGCCGGGCGCCGCGCGGCAGCCAAACTCGCCTTCGAGTCCGCCAGTCGGCAGCTGCGCTCCGCCGTACAGGTCACCCGGGCTTCCGGACTCATGGAACTTGAGTTCTCCGCCCTCACGCTGCTCGCCATCGTCATCAGACGAGAGGCCGGGTACGACGCCTCGACATTCGACCTGCTGGAGCGGGCCGAATACCTGGCCCGCACCCTCGGCCGGGAGGCGGAGGCCGCCGACTTCCTCTTCATCCGCCTGATGGGTGCCTACACCTCCATCGAGAAAGGCCGCGGGCAGTTGGCCCGCCGCATGTACGAACTCGGTGAGGTGTCCTCCGATCCGGCCGTCCGACGCTACGGCCGGCAGGCCTGGGGCCTGCATCAGTGGGACATCGGCAACATCGGCGAGGCGTACCGGTCCTTCCACAAGGAGGACGTCGCCGCTGTCGGCGGCACCGTCGCCCCGGACGAAGAGACACCGCTCCGGCGGGACGGCAGCATCCCCGGGGAAGGGCCCGGCTGGCGGGCCGTCATGACCGCGCTGCACGGCGATGTCGACGCGGCGCTGGCCTTCGTCGACACCTGGGACACCCCGGGGGACCCGTACGCGGCCTCGGTCTGGGTCTACTACACGACCATGATCGCTTCCATGGCCGGGGACGCCGAAGTGGCACGGCGAGCCGGCGAGCGGTGGGCCGCCGCCGGCCTCGCCCGTCTCCGCGCCCAGATCGACCACTACATCCGGCAGAGCTGGTGCTGGGCACGCGCCCTCACGGGCGAGGATCCGGCCGGCGCCGCGGCCGAGGCCGAGGAACTCCTTGTCGCCAACCTGCTCGATCCCCCGCAATGGGGCATCGCCTACCACTACGCACTGATCGCCGAGATGTGGCTGGCAGCCGGATCGCCCGATCGGGCCGACGCCGCTCTCGACCGAGCCGAACAAGCATTGTGGGACTACGGCCAGCGTTACGCCGAAGGGCTGCTCCTGCTGGTGAAGGCGCGCCTGCTGCAGGCCCGCGGTGCATCCCTCACCGCTGTCCGGGCCGCCGCCGAACGGGCCTACACGCACTCCACCGCACATGAGGCGCACCTGTTCGCACGACGCGCCGAACGACTCCTCTCACGACCTGGAGGCAACGCATGACCGCGGGCCCTGAGGAACAGAGCGGGCTGACGGCCCTGGCCCGTGGGCTCTCGGCGCCGAAAGGCTTCGTCGACGCCAGCCTGGCCGCCGCCCCCGCCCCCGGAACGATCAGGCTGCTGGGTGGCATCCCCGCGCCCGAGGCTCTGCCGGTCGAGGCGATCGGCCGGGCATCGGCGCAGCTGTGGCAGGACCCCGAGGCCGCGGCCGCGTGCCTGCAGTATTCGCCGGCGCGCGGATCCGCCGCGCTGTGTGACTGGATCGCGAAACGGGAGGGCGTCGACCCGAGCCGGATCGTGGTGACGAACGGTGGCATGCACGGCCTCACGTTGGCGGTGCTGACCGTGGTCGAGCGCGGTGCCACCGTCGCGGTGGACGATCCGGTGTTCCCGGGTTTCCTGTGGGCCCTGGAGGTGTCGACGACGCGGACCCTGCCGGTACCGGTCGTGGCCGACGGCTTCGATGTCGAATACCTCGCCCGGCGGCTCGCCACCGGCGCCCGGATCGCCGCAGCGTACACCGTGCCCGACTTCCACAACCCCGCCCAGGTCAGTCTCTCGGCGCCGAAGCGGCAGGCACTGATCGAGCTCGCCGAGCGGTACGGCTTCTACGTGATCGTCGACAATCCGTACCGCGAACTGCGCTTCGGCGGCCAGGACCAGGGCGCCGCGGTCTTCAACCAGTCGGATCGGGCGATCCACGTCAACACCTTCACCAAGACCCTTGGCCCCGGATGGCGCGTGGGGTGGCTGGTGCTGCCGGACCACCTCGTGGACCCGGTGATCCGGCTGCGCAACCGCCTCGACGTGCACACATCCTCGGTGACCCAGGCGATGATCGAACGGCTGCTCACGGACGACGCCCACTGGTTCGACCGGATCGTGCGCAGCGCCACCGCGCTGTACCAGGAACGCGCCGGCGTGCTGGTCGACGCTCTGCAGGAACAACTCCCCGGCGCCCTCCACATCGTGGCCCCCGAAGGCGGGCTGTTCCTCTGGCCGCGGCTCACCGACGACACCGTGGACCCCGCAGCGCTTTTCCAGCGGGCAGCCGCCCACGGCGTGATCTACCAGCCGGGCGAGTTCTTCGCGGCGGACCCCCGGCGGCGGTCCTCGGCCCGGCACCTGCGGTTCGCCTACAGCGACCGCACTCCGGAAGAACTACGGGAAGCCGTACGCCGGCTGGCCCTGGCCTTCTGAGGACGCATGCGAGCAACGACATTCCCCTGCGGTGGATTCCCTGAAGGCGGCTCATGACCAACGTTCGGCTCCCCCTGCGCGCACTCGTCCCGTTCGCCGCCGGTTCGATCGGCATGGGCATCTGGGTCACCGTGCCGGGGATCTTCCTGCTGTACTTCCTGACCGACGTGCTGGCCGTGCCGCCGCAAGTGGCCGGCCTCGCGCTGCTGCTGCCGAATGTCGCCGACATCGTGGTGCACCCGTGGGTGGGCCGGATCTCCGATGCCGCCCTGGCCGGCGGCGGCCACCGCCGGCGACTGATGTTGGCCGGCTGCGCCGTGGTGCTCGCCTTCGTGGCCCTGTTCGCCCTGCCGTCGGACCTGCACGGGACAACCGCGGCGATATGGGTCGCGGTGGCGCTGGTGGCCGGCAACCTGCTCTACTCGTGCTACCAGGTTTCCTACCTCGCCACACCGGCCGACCTGGGCATCGGCTACCACGAGCGGACACGCCTCATGGGCTACCGCAATGTCGTGATCACCGTGAGCGTCCTGCTCGCCGGCGTCGCCGCGCCGGTGGTCGCCGGCGACGATCCGGGCGTCGGCGACTACACGAGAATGGCCCTGCTGCTCGGCGCGGTCATGCTTGCGGCGATGCTGGTCGGCATCACCGGCGTCGCCCGCCTCAACCGGGCTGCGCCGGGCACCCCGGCCGAGCCGGAGCACCGGGGCGGGCTGCTGGTGGCGCTGCGCGACCGGCAGTTCCGTGCGCTGACCGCGTCCTATCTGACCGTCGCGATCACGATGAACCTGGTCCTGGCCGCCATGCCGTACTTCGCTGAGTACGAGCTGGGCCGCGCCGCGCTCACGACCGTGCTCATCGCGGCGTTCATGGCGCCGGCGGTCCTGACCACGCCCCTGTGGGTACTGGTGGCCCGGCGTATCGGCAAACAGCGCAGCCTGCTCGCCGCCCAGGCCGTGTTCGTGGCCGGCTCGCTGGTGCTGGCCCTGGGCGCCGCGGCCGGCCTGCCCCTGCTGATCGCAGCCGTGGCGATGCTGGGCGTCGCGTTCGCCGCGATGCAGTTGATGCCGCTGTCGATGGTGCCCGACGTCATCGCCGCCGCCGGGCCGGCCGGTACCGCCAGTGCGGGCAGTTACACCGGCTTGTGGACCGCCGCCGAGGCCACCGGCGGCGCACTGGGGCCGTACCTGTACTCGGCCTGCCTGGCTGCGGGCGGGTTCGTGGCCAGTACCGCGGGCGAGCACACCACGCAGTCTCCCGGCGCGCTGGCGGCCGTTCGCTACGGCTTCACCTTGGTGCCGGCCGTGCTCATGACGATCGCCATCGTGCTGCAACGCCGGTACACCCTGGACACGCGCGCCCACAATGCGGCGCCGCGTGCCGGCGCCCAGGAAAAGGCAGTGGGGTGAGGTAGCCGAAGGTCTGGGTGTTTGCGTAGGCGGCGGCGGTTGTCGAAGGTCTCGAACGCGAGCTCACTTGTTCGGTGCCGGAATTGGGCCGACGTATATGCGCTGCAGCGATCGTTGGATCACGCAGCCGGGTTCCGGGGTTTGCCGGCCATGAGGCATGTCCGAAGGGCCGACGATGAGTTCGGTGCGGTGAGGGCCGGCCATGGCTTCTCCGTTCCCACCGTTGCGCATCAGGTCCGGGGCCTGCTTCGCCGTTTCATCCGGCCGGGCCTGCGAATGCCTTTTGTGCCGGGTGACGCCGCGGATGTCACGCTCGCGCCTCCCGCGGGTGACACGCTTGCGGTTCGCCCATTGTCCCAGGCGCAGTTCGGCGTGGACACGCGGGACACCGTAGGTGTGGCGGAAGGCGACGCGCGGCACGGTGATCTCGTGCGCGAGTGAGTCGTCGGCGGCTGACGCGCGGCGGGCGGCCTCGCCTTTGTCCGCCTCGGCGGTACCAGCCGCGCGTGAACTCCTCGGTGCACCGCTTCGTGTGCTTGCCCGCCTGGTGCTACTTCCCCTGGACGCTCGAAGATCCCGGTCTCCCGGTGTCCGGGATCGAGGAGAAGCTTCCGTACCTGTCACTCAATTTCACCGACGGGTATTTCACCGAAGCGCATTCCGGCCTTGTGCCAAGGCGGCTTCGCTGGTTGCCGGCTTCATGTCCGGGGGCCGGTTCGACGTGCTTGACAACAACGGAACTGATGGTGAAGCGGCCTCGGAGGGTGCCCGGATTTCCGTTCAGTGATCGTCAAGTAACCGGCTTTACGCTGAGCCACGATCACCACCGAGAACACCGGATACCGAAGGGTACATTTCGATGACGACAACTCGCCGGGCGCTGTTGGCCGGTTCCGCCGCGGTCGTAGCGGGCGCCGCAATCGGCGCGCCCGCCGCGCAGGCACACACCGGACGTGGCAGCGGCAAGAAGCCCACCGTGGTACTCGTGCACGGCGCGTTCGCCGACGCCTCGGGCTGGAACGGGGTCGCCTCCCGGCTCATCCGCGACGGCTATCCGGTCATCGCACCGCCCAACCCGCTGCGAAGCGTCGCTTCCGACTCCGCCTATCTGGCCGGCATCCTCGCGACCCTCAGCGGCCCGCTCGTCCTCGTCGCGCACTCCTACGGCGGGATAGTCGCCACGAACGCCGCGACCGGCAACCCGAACGTGAAGGCGCTGGTCTACGTGGCCGCGTTCGTGCCCGACGAGGGCGAGACGCTGCTGGGCCTGCAGACGCAGTACCCGGGAAGCAGGCTCAGCGAGGAGGCGCTGGACTTCCGTCCCTACGGTGAGGGCCTCGTCGACGGCTACATCAAGAAGGAGTTCTTCCACGACGTGTTCGCCGGGGACCTGCCGAAGGCGACCACCGAACTGATGTGGGCCGGCCAGCGGCCGGCGGACGTGCGCACCCTCGGGGAGCCGTCCGGCGCCCCGGCCTGGAAGACCATTCCGTCCTGGTACCTCGTGGGCCGCGACGACCAGGTGCTGCCCCCGGCGGCGCAGCGGTTCATGGCGCGCCGGGCCGGCGCGCACACCTTCGAGGCCGACGCCTCGCATGTCGCGATGATCGCGCAGCCCGCGGCGACGGCCGACCTCATCAAGCGCGCCGCCCGCTGACACCACCGAGCCGACGGAGCCAGGAAGGGACGGCGATGTTCGAGAAGCCGGGGCGGACGATGGTCACCCGACGGTGATCATCGGCGGCGCCGGCTTCGTCCTGCTGTTCCTCGCCTTCGGCTCCGTCGTGCTGCCGATCAAGGCGATCGTGATGAACATCCTGTCGCTCGGCGCCTCGTTCGGCGCACTGGTCCTGATCTTCCAGGACGGCCATTTGTCCGGCCTGTTGCACTTCACCTCCATCGGGACGCTGGAGGCGACCCAGCCGATCCTGGTCCTCGCGGTCGTGATCGGGCTGTTCTCCGTCTCCGGAATCACGTTCATCAAGCTGATCGGGATGGCGATGCTCATCGCCGCCCGCGTGGACGCGACGATCGTCCGGGCGCTGCTGGTACCGGTCGCGATGCGCCTGCTCGGAAACGCGAACTGGTGGGCGCCGGCGCCCCCGCGGCGCTTCTGGGCCCGCCACGGCCTCCGGGAGGGCGACGACCCGCCCCCCTACGCCTGGTCCCCGTCCCGTACCGGCCCGTACGCCGTCCCACTGACCCTCCCACCCAAGGACGAGACGATGCATCAACGTGCATACGACCGCCAGTGCACTGCCGAGGAGCAGCGGCACACCTCCGCGAAGTCGCCCATCAGGAATCCGAAGCTGACCTTGTTCGCACTGGCGTTGGGCACCTTCGCGATCGGCGCCGGCGAGTTCGGCAGCAACGGCATCATCCAGCTGTTCGCGTCCGATCTGGATGTGTCCGTTCCGGTCGCGACGTACGCGATCACCGCGTATGCCCTCGGGGTGATGATCGGCTCTCCGGCGATCACCCTGCTCGCCGCCCGGGTCAACCGGCGCACTCTGCTGCTCGGCCTGATCGGGTTGTTCCTCATCGGCAACGGGCTCTCCGCCTTGGCGCCGGACATCGCGCTGTTCGTCGTCTTCCGGTTCGTCGCGGGCAGCGTGCAGGGTGCGTTCTTCGGCGCCGGGGCCGTCGTCGCCGCGTACGTGTACGGGCCGGGCAAGGGCGGCAAGGCGTTCGCCACCGTGATGGGAGGACTCACCGTCGCCACCATCGCCGGGTCACCGCTCGGCACCTTCATCGGCCAGCACGCCGGCTGGCGCGTCATGTACGGGACCGTGGTCGCCGTCGGCCTGCTCGCCGGAGCTGCCCTGATGGCCTGGCTCCCGCGCACCGACGACCTGCGCGGCAGCTCCCTCACGGGCGAACTGCGCGCCCTCCGGCGGCGGGGCGTCTGGCTGATGGTCACCGTCGCGGCGTTCGGGATCTCCAGCATCTTCGCCGTCTACACGTTCATCGGCCCGTTCGTCACCGACGCGGCGCTGCGGGACGCCTCGCTCATCCCGATCGCGCTTGCCGTCTTCGGCGTTGGTATGGCGGTCGGCAACCACGTCGGCGGACGCGTCGCCGATCGGCACGAGAACCGAGGTCTGATCCTGGGCTACGGCGGTGCGCTGGTGTTCCTGGTACTGATCGGGGTGGCCGGCGACAACCTGGTCGTGCTGCTGCCCTGCCTGTTCGGCGTCGGCGCGACCATGATGTTCGCCATCCCCACCATCCAGGTGCGGTTGACCGGGTTCGCGCCGGACGCCCCGACCTTGATGGGAACGCTCAACCTCGCCGCCCTCAACCTTGCCAACTGCCTCGGCGCGATCGGCGGCGCGGTCGCCCTCGACGCCGGCTGGGGGACCTTGTCCACTGTGTGGGCCGGCTTCGTCCTGACCACCGCGGGTCTGGTCCTGTACGTCATGACCGTTGCCCGGGTGAAGCCGGTGCCCGTTCCGGTTCGCGCCTGAACAATCCGACTCGACCAGCACTCCGGCAGGAGACCCCTCTGGTCCGGTGTGACGGAGGAATCACGTGAACGACGGTGCGGCACAGCGCGGACCGGTCCTGGACGACGAGCAGTTCCGCCGGCTCGCCGAGTACGGCGAGGTGGAGCACGCCGAGTCCGGCCGGGATCTGTACACGTCCGGCGACGACACCTACGACTTCTTCCTGCTCCCTTCGGCGACCGTGGACATCGTCCGGGACGCGACGGCGCTCGAGCCGGAACGTCTGATCTACCGGGGCGGCCCCGGAGACTTCCTCGGCGAGCTCAACCTGCTGACCGGTCAGCATGTCTACCTGACCGCCCGGGTGGTGTCCGCCGGGACAGTCGTCCGGATCCGGGCGGCGATGTTGCGCCGGGCCCTCGCCGAGCAGGTCGACATCGCCGACACACTGATCGAGGCGTTCAGGGAACGGCGCGAGGTGATCCGCGGCGCGGCGGGCAACGCCCTGGAGCTCGTCGGTCGGCCGGACGCAGCGGAGACGCTGGAACTACGCACCTATGCGACACAGATGCTCCTGCCGCATTCCTGGTTCGACGCGGCCTCGCCCCCCGGACGCTCACTGATGAGACTGGCGGGGCTCGACGAGGACGACCTCCCTGCCGCGATGGCAGGCGGTTCGCAGCTGAGGCGCGCGACGCCCAGAGCTGTCGCCGAGGTGCTCGGTCTCACCTATCGAGCCGACGGGCGTCCGGTCGATCTCGTCGTGGTGGGCGCCGGCCCGGCGGGTCTGGCCGCCGCCGTGTACGGGGCGTCCGAGGGGCTCGTCACCGTACTGCTGGACCGCGCCGGGCTCGGCGGCCAGGCCGCGAAGAGCGCCCGCATCGAGAACTACCTGGGCTTCCCGCACGGAGTCAGCGGCGAAAGCCTGACCCGTCTGGCGATGGTCCAGGCGCTCAAGTTCGGTGTACGGATCCACGCGCCCTGCGCCGTGGCCGGCCTGGACCTCTCCGAGGAGCGACGGCCGGCCGTACTGCTGGAGGACGGCGTACGCATTCAGTGCCGCGCGGTGATCGCCGCGACGGGGGCGCACTACCGGCACCTCGACCTGCCGCAGTGGACGACTTTCGAGAAGTCCGGCTGCGTCCGGTACGCCGCGACCGAGCTGGACGTCCGAGGCCATGAAGACCAGCCGGTGACGGTCGTAGGCGGCGCCAACTCGGCCGGGCAGGCGGCCCTGTCCCTCGCCGCCCATGGTGCGACGGTGGATCTGATCGTCCGCGGCGCCGATCTCGGAGCCCGGATGTCGTCCTACCTGACCGACCGGATCCGCGCGCATGCGCGGATCCGGGTCCACACCGGCAGTACGGTCCGCGAACTGGGCGGCGATGACACCCTCGCGTCGATCGTGGCCGAGAGGTCCGACGGGCGGCGGGACCGGCTGGCCTGCCGCGCCCTGTTCTGCTTCATCGGCGCCGACCCGGTGTCGGGATGGCTGAACGGAGTGGCCAAGGACCACAACGGCTTCGTCCTCACGGACAGCGGCCTGCCCGCCGAGCCGTTCGGTGCGGCCCTGCCGTTCCAGACGAGCGCACCCCGGGTCTTCGTGGCCGGCGACCTCCGGGCGGGCTCGACGAAAAGAGTGGCCACCGCCGTCGGCGATGGCGCCGGCGTGGTCTCCTCCGTCCACACGGCTCTCGCCGACGACTGACGCGTGTACCGGTTTGTCTCCACATGCTGGCCTGCCTGGAACGGATGGGTCCCGCCGCGGGGGAGGCCCTGCCCCGCGTCCGCGAGGAGCTGACCCGCACGCGCCGCAGCGGCCGGTTCGCAAGCGCCGAGAACGACGAGGAGTTGCAGCGGACGTGCCGCGCCCTCCTCGCACGCCTCTCCTGAACCCCCGGGAACCGGCCTCACCGCGGCGGGACGCGCGTCACCCCATGTGGTGCGCGTGTTCCCCGCCGGAGGACGTCTTCGCGCCACTCTCCCCGGACTTCGCCGCGCCCGCGGGGTGGTCCGGGTGGTGCGGTTCGTAGCCCGGGATCGTGCCGTCGGGTTTGGCGACCAGGAACAGACCGGCCATCCCCATGTCGGAGTGGCTCTGGACGTGGCAGTGGTACATCCACGCGCCGGCGCCGACGTGTTCGCCCGCGATGATCTGGAAGCCGAAGGAGTCCGCCGGTCCGGTGATCTTGTTGTCGATCACCCGGCTGGGGTCGTCGGGTCCGGTCAGCAGGCCCGTCCTGTTGTCGGCCCAGCGGTGACCGTGCATGTGGAACGTGTGGTAGTACTCGCCGTGCGTGATCATGACGATCTCGACACGATCGCCCACCGTCGCCTCGAAGTTCGGGGTGTCGGCACCGGACTTGTTGTTGATCGTCATGTCGTTGAACACGATCGTGAACTGCTTGTCCGGCAGGATGTCGCCCTTCCTGCGCACGACGACCGGCCCGTAGAGGCCCTTGCGGATCCCGCCGGTTCCGTGGTCGGTGCCCACGACGTGGTCGTGGTAGTGCCAGTAGCCCGCGCTGCCCGGCCGCCACGTGCCGTCCTTGCGCCGGCCCGGAGCGTGGGTGCGCCAGGTGTACGTCCGCGTGCCGCCCGGCTCGACGTGACTGCGGGTCATCCGGGTGCCGTCGCTGGCGATGTCGTAGTCCATGCCGTGGACGTGGAGGCTGGCGTCCACGTCCGAGGCGTTCTCGAACTCGATGTGCAGGGTGTCGCCCTCGACCAGCTCGATCAGCGGGCCGGGCACGGTGGCCCCGCCCTTCTCCAGGCCGTACCCCATCTGGCCGTTCGGCAACGTCTCGGCGTAGAGCTTGAGGTGGCGCACCTGGCCGCCGGCCGGTGCGGTGGGCGGTGAGGGCTCCGCGGAGGAAGCCGTGGGGACGGAGGCCACCGCCAGCGAGGCCGTGCCGGTGGCGGCGACCACGCCACCGGCCAGCAGCCGCCGGTTGAAACTCCTTCTGTCCAAAGCCATACCGGTCTCTCCAGTGCCGTGAGGAGACGGTCGGGGCGCGAGGGTCCCCGGGGACGGCCACACGGTAGACCAGCGATCTCCGTTTATCCACACTCGGGACAAAGTTGGTGAGATTCCGTCCATAGCTATTGGCGGACCGTCAAAAGCCGTCTAGCTTCAGGCGCTGTTGCTGTGACCTAAGAGGGTGGGTGAACGATGCAGAGCGCACCACATCACCGGTCGAGATCCCGGCGAGGCGCGGCCGCTGTCCTGGTGACCGGGACCTTGGCGGCATCCCTGCTGGGCGGTACCACCGCATCGGCCAGACCGTATCCGGAGCCGGCGCCGACGACGTTATCCCCGACAACGTTATCCTTGCCGTCCCCACCGGGCGGCAAAAACGTCAAGGTCCTGGTGTTCCACGCCTCGGCCACCGAGGAGTCCCCGACCGTCGACGCGGGCATCGAGGCGATCGAGGCGATCGGCCTGTCCGGGCCCGCGGCCCAGCGCTACAAGACCGTCGCCACGGACGACGCCTCGGTCTTCACCAACGCCAAGCGCCTGGGCACCTTCAACGCGGTCGTCTTCCTGACCGGGGGCGGCGACGTGCTCGACCCCGAGCAGGAGGCCGGCCTGGAGGCCTACATGGAGGCCGGCGGCGGCTTCCTCGGAATCCACGACGCGGCGCGCACCGAACCGTACTCCGACTGGTTCGCCGGCCTGATCGGCGCCCGGCCCGCGGCCACCAACCCGGCCGCCGTCCAGCGCGCCGTCGTCGAGATCCCCGACCGGATCCATCCGGCCACGAAGGACCTGCCGCTGGAGTGGAAGCGGCCCGACAAGTGGCTCAACTGGACGAGCAACCCGACCGGCAAGGTGCACACCGTCGCCAAGGTCAGGGAGAGCAGCTACAAGCCGGGAACCGGCGCCAACGGCGTCGACCACCCCGTCTCCTGGTGCCGTGACTACGACGGCGGCCGGTCCTTCTACACCGGGATGGGCGGTACGGCGGAGTCGTTCGCCGAGACCGACTTCCGCGACCACCTGCGCGGCGCCCTGCAGTGGACCACCCGGCTCTCACGCGCCGACTGCAAGGCGACGATCGACGCCAACTACAGCGCGGTGAAGGTCACCCAGCCCAACCAGCCCGGACAGCAGGACCAGATCGGCGAACCGCACGGCATGGTCGTCGCCCCCGACGGACGGGTGCTGTACATCGGCCGCGGCGGCGGCGCCAACGGCGCCCCGGTGGTGACCGACTGGAACAGCCCCGACATGGGCAAGGGCCTCGGCCAGGTCCACGTCTACGACCCGGCGACGAAGAAGGTGACCCTCGCGGGCGCCCTGACCGTCTTCGGTAACAAGGGCGGCGGCGACGAACTCACCAAGGTCGAGGAAGGGCTGCTCGGCATCGAGCTCGACCCCGCCTTCGAGACCAACGGCTGGGTGTACCTCCACTACACCCCGCACTCCGGCCTCGACCGCGACAAGCACGTCGCGGAGCGGCGCGTCTCCCGCTTCACGCTGGACCTCGCCACCGACAAGCTGGACCTCGCCTCCGAGAAGGTCCTGCTCAAGTGGCCCGTCCAGGTCCACAGCTGCTGCCACGCCGGCGGCGGGATGGCCTGGGACTCCAAGGGCAACCTGTACATCGCCACCGGCGACAACAACTCGTCCGGGTTCAGCGACGGTTACTCCGGAAACAACCCGCAGCCCAACTTCAAGGGCCTGTCCTTCGCCGACGCCCGCCGCACCGCGGGCAACACCAACAACCTCAACGGCAAGATCCTGCGCATCCACCCGGAGCCGGACGGCACCTACACCCTGCCCGAGGGCAACCTCTTCACCGGCGAGGAGCAGGACGAGGGCGGCGGCAAGACCCGCGGCGAGGTCTACGTCATGGGCGTGCGCAACCCGGCGCGGATCTCCGTCGACAAGAAGACCGACATCCTCTACGCGGGCTGGGTCGGCCCCGACGCGGGCGCCCCGAGCACGACCTGGGGACCGGCGAAGTACGACACGTTCGCCGCGATCACCAAGGCGGGCAACCACGGCTGGCCGCTCTGCATGGGCAACAAGCTGCCCTACCGGGACCGCAACCTGCCGGACCCGGGCAAGCCGCTGGGCTGGTACGACTGCGACGCCCCCAAGAACGAGTCGCCGAACAACGACGGCCTGGTGAACCTCCCGCCCGTCACCGGCAACACCATCTGGTACTCCCCGCAGGGCGGCGCCCCCGACTTCCCCCGGGACGCGAATGGGGTCCCCAGCTACAAGAACGAGGAGGCCACCTACCTCCTGCCCTGGCTCAAGGGCGGCGGCCAGGCCACCATGGACGGCCCGGTCTACCGCTACGACGCCACGACCGCGGGCGCCGGCGCGTGGCCGCAGTACTGGGACGGCAAGTGGTTCGTCGGTGACTTCTACGACGCGGACAACCCGCGCCACGCGGTGCTGACCGACCCCAAGACCGTCGGCAAGGGCGGACTGCCCGTCACCGCCGAGTCGCTGAAGAAGATCATCCCGGTCGGCCAGGGCGGCATCCGCAACCTCATGGACTGGAAGTTCGCCCCGGACGGCTCGCTCTACGTCCTCGACTACGGGCGCGGCTTCTTCACCTCCGACTCCCAGTCCGCGCTGTGGCGCGTGACGTACACGGGCGGCGCGGCGACCCCCGCCGCGCAGGACCTGGTCAGGAAGGCGGCACAGTGAGACAGCGACCTCTACGCCCGCTGGCGGCCCTGCTGGGCGCGCTGCTGATGGTGCTGGGGCTCACCTCGACCGTCGCGTACGGGCGCACCGACGACCGTGCGGCGGCCGGCGGGACCACGGCCGCCGCCCAGGTGCTCACCTGGACGGCGAGCTCGCGCACCGACCGGTACGCGAGCTTCCCGACCACCGCGGTGGCCGGGCCGACGACGCTCGTCTTCGAGAACAGCGCGGCGACCGGCAACGACATCGGCATGCCGCACACGCTCACCTTCGACGTGTCGGACCCCGAGTACAACCACGACGTCCCGGTCAACATCCTCGCCAACCCGGGCGACGACACCGGCGGCCGGCACACCGTGGACGTCACCCTCACGCCCGGGCGCTACCGCTTCTTCTGCAGCATCCCCGGCCACGGCCAGATGCAGGGCATCCTCACGGTGACCGAGCCCGGCGGCGAGGACACCACCGCGCCCACCACGGCGGCCGAGGTCACGGGTCAGAAGAACGCCGACGGCGCCTACGTCGGCTCCGCCACGGTCACCGTCAGCGCGACCGACGACGGATCCGGTGTGAGGACGGTGGAGTACGCGCTCGGCCAGGACGGCCCCTGGCAGCCGTACACCACACCGCTGGTCGTCGACCAGGTCGGCGCCCACGCCGTCCGCTACCGTGCCACCGACCAGGCGGGCAACGTCGCGGCCGAGAAGTCCGTCGCCTTCGACGTGGTCGCGCCGCCGACCGACGACACCACCGCGCCGGAGACCTCGGCGACCGTGAGCGGCGAGAAGGACGCCGACGGCAACTACCTGACGATGGCCACGGTCACCGTCACCGCCTCCGACACCGGGTCGGGCGTGAACACCATCGAGTACGCCGTCGGGGCCGCCGGCGCCTGGCAGCCGTACACCGCGCCGGTGATGGTGCACGAGGTCGGCTCGCACACCGTCCGCTACCGCGCCGCCGACAAGGCGGGCAACGCGGCGGCCGAGAAGTCCGTCGCGTTCACCGTCGTGGCGCCGCCCACCCAGGACACCACCGCGCCGGAGACCTCGGCGACCGTGAGCGGCACCAAGAACTCGGGCGGCGCGTACATCACCAGCGCCAAGGTCACCGTCACCGCCACCGACGCGGGCTCCGGGGTGGACCGGATCGAGTACTCCCTCGACGGCGGCCCGTACCTCGTGTACTCCGCCCCCGTCATCGTCGACCGGATCGGCTCCCACACGCTCGCCTACCGGGCCACGGACAAGGCGGGCAACACGGCCACGGCGCGCGAGGTGACCTTCACCATCGCGCAGGGCGGCGGCGTCCCGGCGCCCAACTGCCCCGAGTACGACGAGCGGCTGACCGTCATCGTCGGCACCGTGGACTCGGGTGTGCCCAACCGGCTCACCCGCAGCCGCTGCACCATCAACGAGCTGATCGAGGACGAGAAGGACTGGTCCTCGCACGCCCTGTTCCTCAAGCACGTCGACGGCGTGCTCGACCGGCTGCTCGCCGACAACGTCATCGACCAGCGCGAGTTCAACAAGATCACCAAGGCCGCCAAGCAGTCGAAGATCGGCAAGCCCGGCCAGACGCAGGGCTACCGCGACCTGTTCGACGGCACCGAGGCCTCCCTGGCGAAGTGGGAGCAGGTCGGCGGAGGCCGCTTCACCCTCTCCGGCGACGGCGCCATCACCAGCAGCACGACCGTCCCCGGCATGGGCATGCTGTGGTTCCCGGAGCGGAAGTACGGCGACTTCTCGCTCAAGCTCCAGTTCCGCGACGACGCCCCGGGCACCGGCAACGCCAACGGCGGTGTCTTCATCCGCTTCCCGGACGTCCACGACCACCCCGAGGAGTCCCGCCCCGAGTGGGTCGCCATCAACTACGGGCACGAGATCCAGATCCTCGACCGCCCCGACGGCGACATGTACAAGACCGGCTCCGTCTACGGCTTCGACCGCGTGGGACTCGGCGGCGCCGGCGTGACCCCGAAGGGCACCTGGAACGACTACGAGATCCGCGCCGAGGGCCAGCACTTCACGGTCCTGCGCAACGGCGTCGTCATCAACGAGTTCGACAACGTCGGCGGCCAGGTCTTCACCCCGCCGCGCGCCGGGGACCCGGGCACCGACGGCCGGCGCTACGCCACCGGCTACATCGGCCTCCAGGTCCACAGCACGACGGACGTGATCTCCTACCGGGACATCCGCATCAAGCAGCTGTGATCCGGCATCCCTGACCGCCGCTCACCGGGCCCTCCCCGCACCGCGGGGAGGGCCCCGGTACCCGGTCCTGGGACCGGTCCTCATCTGGGCACGACGCCGCCCCGGGCGATAGAACCGTGCCATGCCGAGCTTCGAGGTCACATCGATAGGAACGGTCCGGAACGACCGGAGGGACGTCCAGCACACGGACAACTGGGGTGCCGTCCGCAGCACGATCACCATCGACGAGCGCTTCGGCGAGGCGTGCCTGCAGGGTCTGGAGGGCTTCTCCCACGTGGAGGTCCTCTTCGTCTTCGACCGGTTCCCGGAGAGCGACGACCACCGCGAACCCCGCCCCTACCGCGGCCGCTCCGACCTCCCGCCCGTCGGTGTCTTCGCCGGCCGCGGCCCCCGCAGGCCGAACCGCATCGGGGTGACGTGCTGCGCCATCGATTCCGTCCACGGCCGCGAACTGACGGTGGTGGGCCTCGACGCGGTCTCCGGCACCCCGGTCATCGACCTGAAGCCGACGATGGTGGAGTTCCGTACGGTGAACGTCAGGCAGCCGGAATGGGTCAGCGACCTGATGTCGGAGTACTTCCAGCCGTAGTCGGCGCGATCAGGTCGTGGGCGAGGGTGTCCAGGACCCAGGCGAGTTCATGGCGGCTGAGCGGACCGGCCGGCAGGGCCCGAACGCCGTGGGCGGCGCCGAGGAGGGCGCCGGTGACGGCGGCGACGGCCGCGCCGTCCGGCGCGGCGGCGTCCGCGAGGTGGGCGAGCGCCACGATCCCGGTGCGCGTCAGCGAGCCGTTCCCCGCGGTGAGCCGGTGCCCGGCGGCGTACCGGCGGGCGGCCTCCCGCAGCGCCTCCGCCGGGCTTCCGGGCAGCCGTTCGGCTGCGCCCAGCACGGAACGGGTCTGGGCGCCGACGTCGCTGGCCCCGCCGTCCATCCAGTGCCGGAAGCCCGCGGCGATCGCGTCCAGGGCCTCGGGGCCGCGCAGGTCCGCCCCGGTCGCCGCGACCTGGGCGACGCACACCTGCATCTGGGTGTCGTCGGAGTACTCGCCGGGCCGGTACGGCCCGAGACCGCCGCCGATCATGCCCGGCTGCTGGTCCTCGCGCAGGGTCGCCTTGAACCCGTACGGCACCCCCAGCGCGTCACCGACGGCCGCTCCGAGCAGCACCCCGGCCGCGCGGTCGATGCCCCGGGCGTCGAGGCGGGGGCCGGGTGTGCGGGTCATGGCGGGTCAGCCTGGCACGTCGGCCTCCGCGTTCTCAAGGCGACGCCGTGGGGCGCGCAGGAGCGTCCGATCCAACGGGTCGTCAGCTAGCGTGGAAGTGTGATCAAGCAAGCCACCGGGGAGCGCCGCGTGCGGAGCGCGTACGTCGCGGCGTCGGGCGTGTTCGCGGTCGGCATGGCGGGCACCACGCTGCCGACACCGCTGTACGGGCTCTACCGGGAACAGATCGGCTTCTCCGAACTGGTCGTCACGGTGGTCTTCGCGGTCTACGCGATCGGAGTGATCGCCGCGTTGCTGGTCGCCGGGGACTTCTCGGACGTCCTCGGCCGGCGGCCGGTGCTGTTCGCCGCGCTGGGCCTGTCGCTGCTGAGCGCGGTGTGCTTCCTCTTCGAGAGCGGCCTGCCGCTGCTGTTCGCGGGGCGGCTGCTGTCGGGGTTCTCGGCCGGTCTGCTCAGCGGGGCCGCGACGGCCGCGGTGCTGGAACTGGCGCCCCCGGACCGGCGCGCACGCGCGGGACTCGCCGCCACCGCCGCCAACATGGGCGGCCTCGGCTGCGGGCCGCTGCTGTCGGGGGTCCTGGCGCAGTACGCGCCGTGGCCCCTCCGGCTGCCCTTCCTGGTGCACATCGCGCTGTTGCTGGCGGCCTGCGCTGTCGCGCGTGCCCTGCCCGAGACCGTGGCGGTGCGCAGCCCGCGTCCCCCGCTGCGCGCTCAGGGCATGGTCGTCCCGCCCCCGACGCGGGCGGCGTTCGTCCCCGCCGGGCTGGCGGCGTTCGCCGGTTTCTCCATGCTCGGCCTGTTCACGGCGGTGGCGCCGAGCTTCCTCGCCATGACGCTCGGGGAGCACAACCTGGCCGTCGACGGCCTCGTCGTCTTCTCCGTGTTCTGCGCGTCCACCGCCGGGCAGATGCTGATGGGCCGTCTGGGCGTCCGGCGCGCGCTGCCGGCCGGATGCCTGGCGCTCACGGCCGGCATGGCCGTGGTCGCGGCCTCGCTGGTGGTGGAGTCCCTGCCGGTACTGGTGGTGGGGGCCCTGGTCGGCGGCCTCGGGCAGGGGATGTCGTTCCGCGCGGGCCTGACCGGCGTGAGCGCGGTGGCTCCCGACGAGCACCGCGGCGCGACGATCTCGGCCTTCTTCGTCGCCGCCTACGTCGGCATCTCCGTACCGGTGGTCGGGGTCGGCGCGCTCAGCCTCGCGCTCGGACTGCGGGACGCGGGCGTGGTCTTCGCGCTGTACGTGATCGTGGTGTCCGCCGCCGTCGGCGTCTTCCTGCTGCGCCGGCCGCTGCGTACGCGGTGACGTGACGCAGGCCGCGCAGCGCATGTGCGGCACCGGTACCCCGCCCCGCACCGGCACCTGACACATCGCTTCGCCCCGAGCGCCGCTCCACGACACGGCGCCTCAACTGACATGCGCTGCCTCTCTGTTCGAGGCTGTCAAGATCTGTTCGAAATCTCAGGGATGTGATCGTATTCGCCCAGGAAAACGCAAGGAGGAACAGTGCTGTTCACCACGGCCCGAAGAACGGGCTTGGCGGCTCTGGGCACCGCCACCGCCGTACTCGTCACTCTCCTGAGCCCCGCGTCGGCGGGGGCGGCCGTGTCCGCCGCACCGCCGGAAGGGCCGCCGGCCCACGGCGGGGGTCAGGTGAAGACCGTGACCCTCATCACCGGGGACAAGGTCGTCGTCACCCCGGGGACCGGCGGCGGGCGGGACTCGCTGAGCGTCGAGCGCCGTCCCGGGGCCGCCGGTTCGGTGCGCATCGTCACCGAGGCGGGCGACACCTACGTCTACCCGGACGACGCGCTCGCTTACGTGGCAGCGGACCGCCTCGACAAGCGCCTCTTCAACGTCACCGGGCTGATCGCGCAGGGCTACGACGACGCGCACGCCCCGCGGCTGCCCCTGATCATCACCGGCGGGAACCACGCCGCCCTCCGCCGCGGCGGCACCGCCCTGCCCGGTGCGCAGACCCGCCTCGACCTGCCCTCCGTCGGCGGCGCGGCCCTCGCGGCCGACCGGTCGGAAGCAGCCGACGCCTGGGCCGCGCTCACCGCGGGCGGCACCGGCCCCTCCGGGCAGGACACCAGCGGGTCCCGCCGGGCCGGCGCGGCCCCGTCGTTCACCGGCGGCATCGACAAGATCTGGCTGGACGGCAGGACGAAGGCGACGCTCGCCGACACCACGGCCCAGATCGGCGCGCCGCAGGTCTGGGAGTCGGGGGACACCGGCTCCGGCGTCAAGGTCGCGGTGCTGGACACCGGCGCCGACACCGGGCACCCGGACCTGAGGGACCGGATCGTCAGCACCCGCAGTTTCGTTCCCGACCAGGACGTGCCGGACGGCAGCGGCCACGGGACCCACGTCGCCTCCACCGTCGCCGGCACCGGCGCGGCCTCGGACGGCAAGGAGAAGGGCGTGGCCCCCGGCGCCGACCTGGTGGTCGGCAAGGTGCTCGGCAACCGTGGGGAGGGACAGGAGTCCTGGGTCATCGGCGGCATGGAGTGGGCCGCGCGCACCGAGCACGCCAGGGTCGTCAACATGAGCCTGGGCAGCGCCGAGCCCAGCGACGGAACGGACCTGATGAGCCGGAGCCTGAACGCTCTGAGCGCCGAGACGGGCACGCTGTTCGTCGTCGCCGCCGGCAACAGCGGCCGGGGGTCCACCCCGTACACCATCGGTTCCCCGGCCGCCGCCGACGCCGCGCTGACCGTGGGCGCGGTCGGCCCCTCCGACGACCTCGCGTTCTTCTCCAGCGTCGGACCGCGCGTCGGCGACGAGGGCGTCAAGCCCGACCTGACGGCCCCGGGCGTGGACGTCCTGGCCGCCCGTTCGCAGTACGCGAGTGGGGGAGAGGGCCCCTACACCACGATGAGCGGGACCTCGATGGCCTCCCCGCACGTCGCGGGCGCCGCGGTCCTGCTGGCGCAGCGGCATCCCGACTGGCCGGGCAGCCGGTTGAAGGACGCCCTGATGAGCACCAGCAAGGCGACGCCGTACCTGACCGCGTACCAGGGCGGTTCGGGACGTGTCGACGTCGCGGCCGCGGTCCGTGCCCGGGTGACGGCGACCGGTTCGGTCTTCCGCTTCCTCCGGTGGCCGAACGGCGGCACCGGCCCCGTCACGCAGGAGATCACGTACACCAACTCCGGGGACGAGCCGCTGACGTTGCGCCTCGCGGTGGAGGCGGGTGCGCCCGACGACGGCGTGTTCTCCCTCTCCGCCGACCAGGTCACCGTGCCGGCCCACGGCAGCACCGCGGTGGAGGTCGGCGCCGACCCGTCCGGCCTCGCACGGGGCGACCACACCGCCCAGGTCGTCGCCCGCGACGCCACCGGTGCGGCGGTCGCCCACACGGTCGCCGGCGTCGGTCTCGAGCCGGAGCGGTACGACCTCGGGATCACCATGAAGGACCGCGCGGGCGAGCCGATGAGCGGCTGGATCCACCTCAAGGGCGCCCTCAGCAGGTCCACCACCGCGTACGAGATCCCCGCGAGCGGGGAGCTGACCCTGCGTCTGCCCGCCGACACCTATATGGTGGTGTCGTACGCGGACGTCGTGGGCACCCACGGCCCCAGTTCCCGGGGCATCGCCCTGCTGAGCGCCCCCGAGGTGGACCTGACCGCGGACCGGCAGGTCGTCCTGGACGCCTCCAAGGCGCACCAGGTGCGGGCCGTCACACCGAAGCCCACCACGCTGGTGAACACCCGGCTGGACTTCTTCCGCTCCTTCACCTCCACCGAACCCAGCCCCGGTGACTACGGCGCGGTCAGGGAGAACGTGATCGTCGGCCCGGGCTACGACAGCGTCTGGGCCCAGCCGACCGGCGCCAAGGTACGGCACGGCAGCTTCGTGTTCGCCACCCGCCTGCGGGCCCAGCAGACGCCGCTCGACCTGTCCTACGACGGCGGCAGGATCGACGACGCGCTCGCCCAGGAGGGGAGCGCCGCCCTGCCCGACGGCACGTCGACGCCGGACGCGGTGTTCGCCGGCGCCGGTTCGCCGGAGGAGTTCGCCAAGGTACCGGCCCGCGGCAGGGTCGCCGTGGTCCGCCACAGCGCCGAGGTCGTGCCCTCGGAGCAGGTGTCGGCCGCGAAGGCGGCGGGCGCGAGAGCGCTGCTCGTGGTCAACGACGGAGTGGGGCGGCTGGCCGCCTGGTACGGCTCGCCGGACTACACCACCGTCTCGGACGTGCCCGTGGTGTCGGTGACCAAGGACGAGGGCGAGGCACTGATCGCGAGGATCGCCTCGGCGCGCGAGCACCGGGTCGGACTCCGGGTGGCGGCCCATCCGTCCCCCTCGTACCTGTACGACCTGGTCAAGTACCACGCGGGCGCCGTGCCCCCGGACGTGGCCTACCGCGCGGACCCGGACCGCCTGGCGCGCGTCGACGTCGACTTCGCCCAGCCGCGGGGCAAGCAGGCCCTGGAGCGCAGGACGGACTACCCGGCGTACGAGTGGGCCACGGGGTACTCCTTCGCACTCGAGCCCATGGCTCCCGGACGGCGCACCGACTGGGTGACCGCGGGCGAGGACGCCACATGGCAGCAGACCGCGTCGGTCAGCGGCTGGGTGGGCGCGACGAACAGTCCCACGTCCTACCGGCCGGGCAGCGTCCAGCAGGAGCGGTGGCTCGGCCCGGTCCTGCGGCCGCGCATGTCCGACGGCGACTCCCAGGTGCGGGACGACACCTCCCTCTCGCTGGTCGTCCCGGGCTGGAGCGACTCGGGCGCCCCGCACACGGGCTCCGCGGGAACCGAGACGATGACCGCCCGAACCTCACTGCTCCAGGGCGGCACCACGCTGCTGACGACCGACAGCGCCTACGTCAACGCCTTCGACCTGCCGGCCGAGTCGCTGCCGTACCGCCTCGTCGTCGACACCGCGGGTGATCCGGCGCAGAGCCCGTACTCGTCGAAGACCCACACGCAGTGGGACTTCGTTTCGGGCAAGGCGCAGTCCGGGACCGTGCCGCTGGTCCAACTCGACTACGGCACGGAACTCGACGCCGCGGGCAGGGCGCGCCGGACACAGGAGGTCTCGCTCATCCCCTCGGTGCTCGGCACGTCCGCGAGGGACGCGGTGTCCTCGGTCCGGCTCGAGGTCTCCTACGACGACGGAGCGTCCTGGCACCGCCAGGACCTGAAGCTCCGTCAGGGATCCTGGCGGGCCACCCTGCACGCCCCCTCCTCGGCCGCGTTCGTGTCGCTGCGGACCAGCGCCACGGCACGCGCCGGGGGATCGGTCGCGCAGACCGTCATCCGGGCCTTCGGCCTGAAGTGACGCCTGGGGGCCGGTGCCGCGCACACGCCGCGGTACCGGCCCCGCGGGCCCCGCCGCGTGGGGGGCCGGCACGGCCGTCGCGGCGCTGCTCGTCATCGGCCTCGGCCTCGCCGGGAGCCACCACGGCGGCATCATCGGCGCGCTGCTCCTGGCCGGCCTCGCCGGCACGGCGGGCGTCCTCCCCGCCTACGGCCTCGCCCGTGCCTGGCGGACCCGCGACCACCGCACCCCCGGCCGGCTCGTCCACCTGGCCGCCGCCCTCGTCTGGTCGGCCACCTTGTCGTTCCTCACCGGCGCCGTGCTGCTGGGGCTGCCCCACAGCTGGGGAACGGCCCTGTCCTGGAGCGACATACGCCTGCGCACCACGTGGATCGCCGCCGTCGTGACCCCGTCCGCCCTCGGCGCGTACGCCGTGACCCTCCCCGTGGTGCGCAGCCGGACCGGCGCCCCCCGCGGGGGCGGCCGTCACCGCTGAGGTGCTCCACGAGGGGGGCATGACCTTTGACGGGCGATATCCGGATGTTTATTATCCAGGTATGCGAACGGGTAAGGGCGTCGAGTGGGCGGTGCACACACTGCTCAACCTCGCGTGGCTCGGGGACGGCGAGCCGGTTCCGACCGCGCAGCTGGCCGCCGGTCATGATCTGTCGGCGTCCTACCTGAACAAGCAGCTCCAGCAGCTCGTCAGGGCGGGGCTGCTGGAATCCGTGCCGGGTGCGCGGGGCGGCTTCCGGCTGGCCCGCCCACTGGAGGCGGTGTCGATGCTGGACGTGGTCCTGGCAGTCGAGGGGGACGACCCCCTTTTCCGCTGCGCCGAGATCCGCCGCTGCGGCAAGATCGGCGAGCGGGTGCCGGCGGGCGGTTTCCGCCGCCCCTGCGCGGTGAACAGCGCCATGGGGCGGGCCGAGCTGGCCTGGCGGAAGGCGCTGGCCGAGCAGAGTCTCGCCGACGTACGGGCGGAGGCCGAAGCGCACGCTCCCGCGGTGGGGTCGTACGTACGCGGAGGGCTCGGGCGCGACTGAGCCCGCTTCCCGTACCGGGCGCCCTTCGCTCCCGCGGAGCTTCATTCAGGATGAAAAACATCTCGATTTTGCCGGATGTGGGGGCGAAGGAGGTCACGCCAGCATGAGTCTCACGCGTATGCCCAGGTCGCCCGAGGTGCTCGAGGGCGAGTGGGAGACGCACCGGCCCGCCGTCTTCGGGGTGGCGTACCGCCTGCTGGGAAGCGTGGCCGACGCCGAGGACATCACCCAGGACGTGTGGCTGCGGGCGGCCGGAGCGGATCTGCGCGACATCGGCGATCTGCGGGCCTGGCTGGTCACGGTCGCCGCGCGACGGTCGTACGACGTCCTGAAGTCCGCGCGCGCCCGCCGGGAGACCTATGTGGGGCCATGGCTGCCCGCGCCGCTGCTGACGGGACCTGACGCGTCGGAGGCGGTGCTCGTCGACGAGTCCGTCGGGTCGGCGATGCTGCTCGTCATGGAGGAACTGAGCCCGCCGGAGCGCGTGGCCTTCATCCTCCACGACGTCTTCGGCCTCGAGTTCAGCCGGATCGCCGACGTGCTGGACGCCTCCGCACCGGCCGCCCGCCAGCTCGCCTCGCGGGCGCGGCGCAAGGTGGCCAAGGCGAGGCAGTCGACGCCGCGGGCGTCCCGGGCGGAGCGGGAACGGCTGCTCTCCGCGTTCCGCGCCGCGTACGAGGCCGGGGACATGGCCGGGCTGGTGCGGCTCCTCCACCCGGAGGCCGTGTACGTCACGGACGGCGGCGGCGAGGTCTTCACGGCGCGCAAGCTGGTCCACGGCGGCACGCGCATCGCCAAGCTGATGGTGGGGGTGTGGCTCCGGTGGCGTCCGGACCGCGTCGACCTCGTCGAGGTCGGCGGCGAACCCGCGCTCCTGCACCGCCGCGCAGGCCGAGTCTTCTCCGTCGACACGGTGGAGATCGAGGACGGCCTGATCACCGCCTACCGCAGGGTCCTCAACCCGGCGAAGATCGCACACGTCTGACCCGTCCCACCGGACGGAACGCCGCCGTGCGTGACGGCGGACCTTCGACGAGGCTTACCCGGCCGACGACACCCAGAGGGGACATCCATGACCGAGCAGCAGCGCGTGAACATCGGAAAGCAGCACCCGGACAGCTACCAGGCGCTCCTCGCCCTGTCCACGGTGGTGGAGGAGGGCGCCGCCGCGGCAGGCCTCGACCCGCTCCTGGTCGAACTGCTGAAGATCCGCACGTCCCAGATCAACGGCTGTGCGTTCTGCCTGCGGATGCACACGCGCGACGCCCTGAAGAAGGGCGAGAACCCGGACCGGATCGCCGTGCTGCCCGCGTGGGAGGAAGCCGGCTACTTCTCCGGGACCGACCGCGCCGCCCTGCGCCTGACGGAGGCGATCACCCGCGTGCCGGAGGGGCACGTGAGCGACGCGGACTACGAAGCGGCCGCGGCCGTGCTCACCGCCGACCAGGTCTCGGCGGTCGCCTGGCTGGCGACGCTGATGAACGCGTTCAACCGCGTCGCGATCACCAGCCGCTACCGGGTCGCCGGCTGAGCCGCCGGCCGGCGTCCCGGGCGGGGCCGGCCGGTCCGGACGTACGGTTGGGTCATGAGCGCTACACCGGACGACGGTGCTGCTCAGGCGTACGCGAGCACCGCTGCCGACGCCGCCGGGACGACATGCCGGGCGGAACTGGACCGGCTGCTGGAGCTCGCCGCGCGGGACACCGGCGCCCACGCGGGGGCGCTGTTCCTGCTGGGCCCCGAGGGACGGTCGCTGCGGCTCGAAGCGACCACGGGGATGCCGGCGGAGTACCTCGCACCCTGGTTCGGAGTGGCCCTGTCCGCCCACGTCCCGGTCTCCGACGCGGCGCGCGAGAGGCGGCTGGTGTGGCTCAGCAAGCCCCAGGAACTCGCCCGTCGTTACCCCCGCACGGCGATCGCCATGCCGTACCACTTCGCGGTGGCCGCGGCACCGGTCCTCGACGGCTCCGAGGCCTGGGGGGCGCTCCTGCTGTTCTGGCCCTGCTGCGACACCGCCGAAGTCGCCGGACCCAGCCACGAGCGGGTCGGCGCCGCCTGCCGGCGCCTGGGGCGGTTCCTGCGGGACGCCGCGGACGCCGGGCACCCGGTCACTCCCGCGGCGTCCCCGCGGACCCTGTCCCAGCCGCCCGCCCAGAAGTGGGAGCCGTCCGAGGCACAGGCCGCGGCACACTTCGCCGAACGCCTGCCGGGAGGCAGCTGCACCCTCGACCTCGAGGGAAGATTCACCTACTTGAACGGCACCGCGGCCCGTCTGCTGGGCGGGACCGTCCCCGGTCTCCTCGGCAGACGCCCCTGGCAGGCCCTGTCCTGGTCCACCGATCCCGCCTTCGAGGACCGCTTCCGGGCGGCCGTGGTCAGCCGGCAGCCGGAATCCTTCACGGCGACGGTCCCGCCGGACCGGCGGCTCGCCTTCGAGCTCTACCCCGACGCCTCCGGGGTGAGCGTCCGCATCGTGCGCTACGGTCCCGACCGCGTCCGGAACGCCGTGCGCCCCGGCACGCCGGCGCCCCGCGGCGCGCCGATCGCCCTGGGCGAGCTCTATCAGGTGCTGCACCTGGCCGCCGCCCTCTCCGAGGCCGTCGGCGTGGGCGACGTGGTCGACCTCGTCGCGGACGAGATGCTTCCCACCTTCCGCGCCCGGACCCTGGCCCTGGCCCTGTTCTCGCCCGAGGACGGCGCCCTGCGGTTCGTCGGCTGCCGGGGCTACAACCCCTGTCCCGCGGAGATGTTCACCGGAGCGGCGCTCACCTCCCCGGCCGCGCTCGGGACCCTCGCCGAGGGCGTGCCGGCCTTCTTCGCCACCTTCGAGGAGATGCTCGGCGCCTATCCGCGCGCGCCCCGCCGGGAGGGCCTGGACGCCTGGGCCTACCTGCCGCTGATCGCCTCCGGGCGGCCCGTGGGCCTGTGCGTCCTCGCCTTCGACCGGCCCCACCACTTCGCCGGCAACCAGCGGACCGTGCTGACCGCACTCGCGGGGCTGATCGCCCAGGCGCTGGAGCGTGCCCGCCTCTACGACACCAGCAAGGAGCTCGCGGCGACCCTGCAGGCGGCCATGCTCCCCGACTCGCTGCCGGACCTCCCCGGACTCGACGTCGCCGCCCGCTACCTGCCGAGCGTCCGGGGCATGGACATCGGCGGCGACTTCTACGACCTGGTCCGGGTCGACGACACCACCGCGGCCGCGGTCATCGGCGACGTCCAGGGCCACCACGTCAGAGCGGCGGCCCTCATGGGCCGGATCCGGCCCGCCATCCGCTCCCAGGCCTTCGCCGGGGCCGCACCGGCGCAGGCCCTCCGCCAGGCCAACCGCCAGTTGTTCGACCTGAACCCGGGCCGCTTCGTCAGCTGCCTCTACGCCCGGCTCGACCTCGCGCGACGCCGGGCCCTCCTGGCCACCGCCGGCCATCCACCGCCGGTGCTGCGCCACCCGGACGGGCACACGGAGGTCCTCACCGTTCCGCCGGGGGTGCTGCTCGGCATCGACCCCGAGGCGGACTACCCCACCACAGAGATCCCCCTGGAGCCCGGCACCGTTCTCGCCCTGTACACCGACGGACTCGTCGAGACCCCCGGGGTCGACATCGACGACGCCATGGCCGGGCTCGCCGCCCGCCTCGCCCGCACCGCCCCCCAGCCCATGGACCGGCTCGCCACGGACCTGATCGACCACGCGCGCCGGACCGCCCCCCGCACCGACGACATCGCGCTGCTGCTCATCAGGTCCGTCGCCGTCGCATAACACGTGCTCCAGATGCGCCGAGTGACGGAACGTCAGCGGGCCGGGCGCCGTCCGGGTGCCGGCCCGCCGACTCTCTGCCCCGTGAGGCGGCCCCCACCGGTGTGACGGCTCCCGTCGGGCGTGACGCGCTGAGCGTGTCGTCCGGCTGAGCAGTAGCGTGGAAGGGGGTCCTGAGCTGCCGATGTCCACGGCGCGCTTGTCCATCGTGAGGTCAGTGACCATGCCGAACAACGACACCAGCGGGCCCGAACAGGGCCGCTCCGGGGCTGCCGCGGACCAGGTCCCCTGGGAATCGTGCATCACCACGCTGCTGGAACAGGAACCGCCCTTCGTCCCCGAACACCCCCAGGCGATGACCCTGCTCGTGCAGTATCCGCCCGGCTATCCGGGGATCCCCCCGCACCGGCACACCGGTCCCGCGTTCGGCTACGTCATCGAAGGCGAGATGCTCTTCGAGCTGGAGGGCGAGCCGGAGCGCGTCGTGCGGGCGGGCGAGTCGTTCTGGGAGCCCGGCGGCGACGTCATCCACTACCAGGACGGCAACAACCAGGACGACCAACCGCTCCGTTTCGTCGTGGTGATGCTCTGCGAGAAGGGCAAGCCCATGCTCACGTTCGTCGACGACCGGGAACTGGCCGGCCGCCGGGACCGCCGCGCACCGCGACCGTCCTGATCCCGGTCGCGGGTGAGCATCGGGGCCAGGTGCAGCAGTCGCGGCCCGCGATGGGCCACGAACTCCTCGAAGTCCGCCCGGCCGCTCTCTTCGGGCCGAGCTGTCACACCCGTACGGGCCACCTCGTCTCCCTGACGAGGCCCGGGAAGACACCCGCCTCGCGGACCACTCCCACACACCCTCGAACTTCGACGAGGTTGCTGCGTGCGGCCGCGTTGTGTGGTCTTGTACGAGAGGGAGGATGCCGTATGGACGTGGCCAGCGACGCGGTGCCGATCGCGGTGCTGCTCGACGAGCGCCGGCATCTGCTGGATGTCGCCCACCGTATGTCGGGCAGCCGCAGCGATGCGGAGAGCGTGATCGACGAGACCTATCGCCGGTGGTACGCGCTGTCCGACGCGGAGCGCGCGGCCATCACGTCGCCCCGTGCCTGGCTGTCGACGACCGCGGGCGGCATCTGCCTGGGCGACCCGGTCACGCCCGGCGGGCACCGCCGCCCCGGGCACGACGGCCCGGAGGCGGGGTACGAGGAACTCACCGCCATAGCGCGGCGACGGCTCCAGGCACAGCGCTCCGGTCCGTCGGCCCCGCTGGAGCACGACGCGGTCGTCCGCGCCGTCGGGGAAGCCTGCGCGGCGGGCGACGCCGGGCTGCTGGCGTCCGCGCTGTCACCCGATGCCATCGCCGTCTTCGACGGCGGCGGCAAGGTCCGGACACTGGTCCGGTCCGTGCACGGCGGCGAGCAGGTCACCCGCAGCCTGCTGACGCTGCTGGGCCCCCACCCGCGCACCACCCTGACCGCCCAGTCCGTGAACAGCCGTACCGGACTCGTGGTGCGCTGCGACCACACCGTGGCCGCGGTCATCAGCCTCGACGTCGCCGACCGCCGCGTGGCACACGTCTGGGCCGTGCTCAACCCGGAGAAGCTGCGCCGGTGGAACCAGCACCCGGAGCGAAGCCCGGGCGCCTGATCTGTCACGTAGGTGCGGGCCGTGTCGTCTCCCTGACGGGAACGTGATCGCGACGATGCGCCACCGCCCCCGGGCGCCCCTCCTGCAGTGCGGCGCCACCGACACGTGCAGACAGAATGGAATTCAAGCGTGACGACGATGCTCGACCGCTATTTCGAGATCGTGGACTCCGCCGACGGCGGCCACTCCCACCTGGACGACCTCAGGGACGTCTTCGCCGAGGACGTGGTGCTGATGCACAGCGGGGACATGGTCCAGGGCCGCGAGCCGGCCGTCGACCTCCACCGGACGCTGGCTGCCGAGTGGAAGGAGTCCACGCACCAGTGGACGGCTTCCGTGGCGGCGGACGGCTCCATCACGGGCACGTGGAGCCAGGCCGGACTGGACCTCCGGGGCAACGGTCGCTCCGGCAGCGGACGGGTCTCGGTCTCCCTGGACCCGGACGGGCGGATCTCCCGGCTCCACCGGACGCTGACCGCCGGGTCGGACCGCGCCCGGGTGCTCATAGCCAAGCACCTGGAGGTCTGGATGACTCCGGACCCGGCCGGGCGGGCCGAGGCGATGGAGGGCATCTACACCGAGGGCATCACGATCATGGAGCCCGACCAGGTCATCGTGGGCCGGGACGCCATCAACGCGTACATCACCGCGGTGCAGCGCCAGGCGCCGCCGCTGAGCGGCCTCATCACGGGTCACTCCCAGAACCGGGAATTCATCCACTGGGCCTGGGACTTCGGCTTCCCGGGCGGCAAGTCGGCACTGGGATCGGAGATCCTCCAGCTCGACGGGGACCTGATCGAGAAGGTCGTCATCTTCAGCGCCGACATGGACGTCGTCACCGAGGGCATGCGGTAGCGGCGGTCCGGCACCGGCCCGTGGAAGGTTCCGCGCACGCAGGGTGCGGGCGTGCGCGGAGCCGGCAGGCCCGTCCGGCCCGCCCGTACGGTGACGGGTGCCGGCTCTCCTGGGGGACGCGGCCTGCCCCCGTGGGTCTGCGCACCGTGACCGGCGCCGTGGATGCCGTAGTGCCCCTTGGGGCGTATGGTCCGTTTATGGGACCAGAGCGGTGTTGGGGCCGCGGGGCTCTGCGGCACGGGCGGACGGCTCGGCGGGTCCGGTACCGCGGGTGGCCTGCCCGCGCGTCCCGGCACGACGGCGACGGGGGCGAACGCGGTGACCCGGCATGACGTGAAACCGTTGACAGGCGGCATGCGGCGCTTCGCCGGCCTGTTCGAGGGTCTCGTCCGGGACACCGACACCGCGGTGGGCATGCTCTACGTGCTCGCGCCGGGGGAGCGGATGCTGGACCTGGTGGCGTTGTCCGGCACGTCCCGGCGGATCGCCGCCCCATGGGCGCGGATCGCCCTGGACGACGCGGCGCCGGTGGCGCAGGCCGTGCGGGAGCGGTCGCTGGTGTGGGTGGGGAACTCCAAGGAGCTGGCGGAACGCTTTCCCCGGGTCGCGCTGGTGGCGCCCTACGAGATCATGCTGGCGGCGGCGCCGATCATGGACGGCGACGTGATGTGGGGCGGCGTGTGCCTGCTGTGGCCGATCTGGCACGCGCCGGTCCTCAGCCCCGGGGAGCGGGACACGATCGGCATCTTCTGCGGCAGGTCGGGGCGGCTGCTGAGGCACTACTCGGACCGGGGCCACCCCGTCCTGGCCGGCGCGGACGCGCTGATCCTGCGGGCGGTTCGGCGTCGGGAGCCCGGCCGGGCCGAGGCACTGGCGGCGTACGACTTCGCCGAACGGCTGCCGACCGGGTGCTGTTCGCTGGACCTGGAGGGCCGGGTCAGGTTCCTCAACGCGGCGGCGGCCGACCTGCTGGGCGTCGGTGCCGCGGACCTGAAGGGCTCACGCCCATGGGAACGGCTGATCTGGCTGGACGGCCCGGCGTTCGAGGACGCGTACCGTGCCGCCGTCATCACCAAGCAGCCCACCTCGTTCACCGCCCTGCGCCCACCGGACCATTGGCTGTCCTTCCGGCTCCACCCGGGACCCACCGGGATCAGCGTCGGCATCGCCGGCTCACCGCGGGAGCAGATGGACGCGGCCGAGGAGCCCGTGGTCCCTGCCGGCGTCCGCGGCCCGGTCGGCGCGTCGGCCATGTACCAGTTGATGTACCTGGCCGCGAGGCTCACCGAGGCGGTGGGCGTGCAGGACGTGGTCGACCAGGTCGCCGACCAGCTCATCCCGGCGTTCGAGGCCCAGGGCCTGGTCGTGCTTCTCGCCGAGGGCGGGCGCCTGCGCCTGGCCGGCTACCGCGGCTACACCGAGGAGTTCATGGCCCGCGTCGACGGAACGCCCCTGACCTCCGCCATCGTCACCGCCCAGGCCCTCACCCGCGCCACCCCGCTGTTCTTCTCCAGCTTCGCCGAACTGCACCGCGCCCACCCGGAGGCCCCGCGCTTCCGGCACAGGGACGCCTGGGCCTTCCTGCCGTTGATCACCTCGGGCCGCCCCGTCGGGCTGCTCGTCCTGTCCTACGACCGGCCCCGGCCCTTCCCCCAGTCCGAGCGCACCGTCCTCGTCGCACTGGCCGGGCTCATCGCACAGGCCATGGACCGCGCCCACCTCTACGACACCAAGCACCAACTCGCCCGCACCCTCCAGGCCGGCCTGCTGCCCAAGGAACTGCCCCGGGTCCCCGGTCTCGACGTCGCCGCCCGCTACCTGCCGGCCGGCCACGGGAGTGACATCGGCGGTGACTTCTACGACCTCATCCACTGCGGGCCCCACTGCGCGGCCGTCACCATCGGCGACGTCCAGGGCCACAACCTGCAGGCCGCCGCCCTCATGGGACAGGTCCGCATCGCCGTCCACGCCTATGCCACCGCCCACTCCTCCCCCGGCGACCTGCTGGCCCGGACCAACCGCCTGCTGTCCGACCTGGACCCGGGTCTGTTCACCAGCTGCCTGTTCGCCCACATCGACCTGCGGCGGCACGTCGCCCGGTTGGCCACCGCCGGTCACCCCCCGCCCCTGATCCGCCATGCCGACGGCCGTGCGGGGATCCTCGGCCTCACGCCGGGCCTGCTGCTGGGCATCGCACCGGACGGCGACTACCCCACCACGGAGATCCCCCTGCCCCCGGGCACGATGCTGGCGATGTACACCGACGGCCTCGTCGAATCCCCTGGTGCCGACGCCGAATTGGCCGCGGTCGACCTGGTGCGGCACCTGGTGGCGGCGGCCGGCCAGGGCGTGGACGCCGTCGCGGACAGTCTCCTCGAACACGCCCTGCGGACCGCCCCCGGTACGGACGACACGGCGCTGCTGATCGTCGCCCCCTCACCGGCGAACGGAGGATAGGCCCATGACCCCTTGGCGAAGCGATGGGACACGCGGCACGGGGAGGGCGGGGCGATGACGGCCGCCGATTCCCGCGCGTACGACGCGGTCGTCGTCGGCGGCGGCCACAACGGCCTGGTGGCGGCCCTGTACCTGGCGCGGGCGGGGTGGTCGGTGGCCGTGCTGGAGCGCAGCGCCGTCGTGGGCGGTGCGATCGCCGGTGGCGAGGTGACGCTGCCCGGGTTCGTGCACGACCTGTACTCCACCAACCAGAACCTCTTCCTCGGCTCCCGGGCGTACGCCGACTTCGGCGCCGAACTGGCGCGCCACGGGCTGCGGTTCCGCACCACGGACCGCCCCTACGCCAATGTCTTCCCCGAGGGCCGCAGCGTCCGGGTGTACGGCGACTACGCGCGCACGATGGAAGAGCTCGCGGCCCACGACGCCGGGGACGCCGACGGCTTCGCCGGCCTGTACCGCGAGTACCAGCGGTTCGCGCCGTACCTGTTCGCGCTCTACGGATGCGCGTTGCCGTCGCGGTCGGCGGCACGCCAGGTGCTGAGCCTGCTGCGCCACCACGGAGTGCGGGGCGCGGGCGACCTCGCGCACACGCTGCTCATGAGCACCCGGGAGCTGGGCGAGGTCTGGTTCGCCACGCGGGAGGCGCAGGCGATGGCCGCCTGCTGGGGCATGCACCTGGACTTCGCCCCCGACGTGTCCGGAGGGGCGATGTTCCCCCTCCTGGAACTCTTCGCGGACATGGAGAACGGCATGTCGGTCGTCGAGGGCGGCGCGCAGCGGCTGCCGCGGGCGCTCGCGGCCGTACTCGCCGACCACGGCGGCGAGGTCCGCACCGGTGTGGAGGTCGAGCGCGTGCTGTGCCGTGACGGACGTGCCGTCGGCGTGCGCACGGCGGACGGCGGCACGATCACCGCGCGGCACGCGGTGATCGCCAACACCGCTCCGGCCGCGCTGTACCGGCACCTGCTGGAACCGGAGGAGGTGCCGGAGCAGGTGCGCCGTACGGCGGACCGCTTCCTGTACGGCCCGGGCACGCTGATGCTGCACCTCGCGCTCGACGGCCCGCTGCCGTGGGTGGCGGGGGAGGAGCTGGCCGGTTTCGGGTACGTCCACGTGGCGCCGTACGTCGACGACCTGGCGCGCACCTACACCGAGTCCCAGGCGGGGCTGCTGCCCGCGGACCCCCTGCTGATCGTCGGGCAGACCTCGGCCGTGGACCCGACACGCGCCCCCGCGGGCCGCCACGTCGTGTGGATCCAGGTCCGGACGATGCCCACCCGCATCCGTGGTGACGCGGCGGGCACGATCGGGCAGACCCACTGGCCGGACGTCGCCGAGGCGATGACGGACCGGGTACTGGCCAAGCTGGAGCGCTACGCGCCCGGCAGCCGGGCACGGATCGCCCACGTCACCGCGTACACCCCGCAGGACCTGGAAGCGGCCGATCCCAACCTGGTGGGCGGGGACAGCACGGGGGGCAGCCATCACCTGGCGCAGAACTTCCTGTTCCGGCCGATGCCCGGGCACGGCGGCTATCGCACGGCGGTCCCCGGCCTATACCTGACCGGTGCCGCGACCTGGCCGGGCGCGGGGAACAACGCCACGTCGGGCCTGCTCGCCGCCCGTCGGGTACTGAAGGACGCCCGGCGGCGGAGGGGACACCGCCCGGCCCGGGCGGGTTCAGCGGTGCCCGCGCCGTAGCGGCCGGCAGCCGCATTCCTCGGCCCACGGGGTGCTCAGGGCGCTGTGGAGGCCGTGCAGAGCGGCGTCCAGGCGGGCCGGCTCTGGAAGGCGGGGCAGGTCGAGGGGCGGGGGCGGGGTGACGGTGGCGGCCGAGGCGGCGAGGGTGTCGAAGGCACGCCGGACGCGGGCGGCGTCGTCGGGGCCGGGCCGCGCATGCGGGGGCAGCGGGCGGGTGGTGGAGATGGCCAGGTAGCCGAGTTGCTGGGTGGCGGCGATGGCGGGCCAGAGCCGGGCGAGTTCGCAGGGGGCGGGGCGGTCGCCGGCGGCGCTGTCGGCGACCGCCCGGAGGTTGATCAGGTCGGTGCGCAGACGGTGCCGGGCCGTGGCGGCGGCGCTGTGCCCGGCGTCGTCGCCCGCGGTGAGGTTCAGGTGCCAGGTCGTGCCTTCCGCACGGATGACGTGCGCGAGGGTGCTGGGGAGCCGGACGGTCGAGGTGCGCCGCCAGAGCGTGAGCCCCGCGGCCACGCCGACGGCACAGCCGCACAGCGTGTCGAGGAGGCGGGCGGTGACGAGGTGGCTCACGGGCAGCGCCGGCTGCGCGGCCTCGGTCAGGAACAGCGACAGGGGGGTGATGAAGGCGACGCCGAGGGCGTAGTTGTGGGCCAGGACGGCTTCCGCGGCGAACTGGGCGAGCATCACCGCCGCCACCAGCGCGGGCGGGCCGGGGTGGAGGGCCAGGACGGCGCCGCCGAGCAGGACCCCGGCGGCGGTGCCGGTGCCGCGTTGCAGACCGCGCCGGATCACGGTGGTGACGTTGGCGCCCTGCAGGACGACGATGGCGGCGCCGGAGGCCCAGTAGGGCTGCGCGAGTCCGCACGCGTGGGCGAGCCAGCCGGCGATGACGGCGCCCGATCCGACGCGCAGCGCGGCGGGCAGGACCAGCGAGTGCCGTTTCCTGGCCGAGGCGAGCAGCCGAGTGGCGCTGGACGGTTCGAGGAGTTCCCCCTCGTCGTCCGGCGGCGCCCCCGACGCGGCGTCGCGTACCGCCCGGTCGACCTCGCCGCGCACGGCGCGACGCGCGGCCGGTTCCCCGCCGGGCCCGTGGGCCGGGGGTGGCGGGGGCGTACGCCGGTGGCGGAGGCAGTCGGCGGTGCGGCGCAGCGCCCCGGGGAGGTCGTCGGGGAGCGGCGCAGGGGATGCGGCGGCGGCGCGGACGGCGGCGGCGAACACGTGGTGTGCCTGCCGCACGGCCGGTCGCAGCCGTGCCCGGCCGGTCGCCCGGCCCAGGGGCTGGGGCGGGGCCGCGACGGCGTACCAGGCGCTGCGCAGTGCGATGGCCGCCTGGTGCTGGGCGGCGTCCTGGCCGGGGCCGCCGATCGCGTCGAGGTAGGCGGCGAGCCGGTCGTAGGCGTCGGCGACCGCCCTGGTCTCCGGCCCGTGGCGGTCGATCAGGCATCCCGACATCGAGACCAGCCAGGCGCAGGCGGCACCGGCCACGGTGAGCGTGACCCGCTGCCCGATCGCCGCCGCGTCGACGGGCAGCGGGGTGGACATGGCGCAGGCGAGGGCGAAGAGGTAGCCACCCGGTGGCCCGATCCGCAGCGCGTCGCAGACGTAGGTGGCGACCGCGCCGACGAGGCCGATCACGACGGGCGCGAGCCAGATCCTGCCCCCGGCCAGCGACCCGGTGGCGACGGACAGCACGAAGCCCGCCCCCACCCCGGCCAGGAGCACCGCCCGCCTGCCGTAGGGCTCCTTCGCACCGTAGACGGCGGTGAAGGCACCCATGGTGGCGGTCAGCCCCCACGGCAGGTGGCCCGTGGCGGCCCCGGCGGTCAGGGGGACGCCCATGCTCACCGCGGCGCGCAGCCCGGCGGCGTACCGGTAGCCGGGCCCGCCGCCGGAGCGCAGGGCGTCGTGCAGGAGGCCACCGGCACGGCGGGCTGGGAAGTGGGGCAAGCTCATGGCCTCCGAACGTCCGGACGGCGATGGAACCCGTGCCCCGCCCGCGCCGTGGGACGAGTCCTACCAGAGCGCCGGGCGTGTCCCGGGGAGGGAGCCGTCCGGCGCGTCCGGCTGCGGCGGGCCGCCCGTGGGGCGGCACGCGGGCGGGTCAGACGAGGGCCGGGTAGTCGGTGTAGCCCCGCCCGTCGCCGCCGTAGTAGCTCGCCGGCTCGGGGGTGTTGTACGGCCCCTGGGCCTTGATGCGGGTGATGAGGTCGGGGTTGGCGAGGAACGCCCGGCCGAGGGTGACGGCGTCGGCGATGCCCTCCGCGAACACGTCGGCCACGGCCTCGTGCGGCGGGCGCTCGTCGTCGTACTGGGGGTTGAGGACGAGCGTGCCGGGCCAGGCGGCACGGACCTTGCGCGTCAGGTCGCGCCCGGCCTGCTCGCGGGTGTGGACGTAGGCGAGCGGCAGGTCCGACAGTGCGGTCAGCAGGGCGGTGTACAGCTCGGCGGGGTCGTTCTCGACGATGCCCTGATCGGTGCTGCCGGGGGAGATGCGCAGGCCGACGCGCTCGGCGCCGATGGCCTCGGCCACGGCCCTGACGGTCTCGACCACGAAGCGGATGCGGTTCCCGGTGCTGCCGCCCCAGCGGTCGGTGCGCAGGTTGGCGCTGTCGGAGAGGAACTGGTGAAGGAGGTAGCCGGTGGCCGCGTGGAGCTCCACGCCGTCGAAGCCGGCCGCGACGGCGTTGCGTGCCGCTGACACGTGGTCGTCGATGGTGCCGAGGATCTCCGCGTCGGTCAGTTCGCGCGGGACGTCGTGCTCCTTGGGTCCCTCGGCGGTGTACGTGACGCCGGGCGCCTGTACGGCGGAGGGCGCGACCGGGACCAGGCCCGTCAGGTCCCGGTGGCCGATCCGCCCGGCGTGCATGACCTGGGCGAAGATCGTGCCGCCCGCCGCGTGCACGGCGTCGGTCAGGGTGCGCCAGGCGGCCACCTGCTCGTCGCTGTGCAGGCCGGGGGTCGCGAGGTAGCCCTGGCCGACCCGGCTGGGCTGGGTGCCCTCGGTGATGATCAGCGCGGCCGCCCCTGCCCGCTGCACGTAGTAGTCGACCATGGCGTCGGTGGCCAGTCCGCCTTCGACGGTCGCGCGGTTGCGCGTCATGGGCGACATGAAGATCCGGTGGGGGACCCGGGTTTCCCCGAGGGTGATGGGCTCGAACGGTGCGGTCATCTCAGGTCTGTCCTTGTCCGGTGGAGGATGCGCCAGCCCTGAGGGATAGGGGCTATCCATTGGAAAGTGGCTGGCCATGGGAAAGCTAACAGAGCCCACTCCTGTCGGCAAGCCGCTATCCATTGGTAAGCTTGCTGGTATGAGCAGCTACGAGCCCGACTTCTGCCCCCGGTACCACCTGGCCGTCGAGATGATCGGCCGCCGGTGGGCAGGGGTGATCCTGCGCGAGCTGCTCCGGGGCGCGACGCACTTCCGTCAGATCAGCGACGCCATCCCCGACATCACCGACAAGCTGCTCTCGGACCGCCTCAAGCGCTTCGAGCAGGAAGGCGTCATCGAACGCCACGTACTCCCGACGACCCCGGTGACCATCGAGTACCGCCTCACCGACAAGGGCCGCGCGCTGGAGGAGGTCGTCCGGGAGATCTCGAAGTGGGCCGAGTCCTGGCTCCCCCCCGAGGGCGAGGAGGCTCCCTCCGGCGAGGAGGTCGAGCTGACGGCGTGACGCGCCGCGGCGCGCACCGTGCGCCGCGCCCCTTCGCCGTTACCGCTCCAGCGCCCGGCCCCCGACGCCGCCCGTGACGGCGGCACGCAGCGGGACGCCGCGGAAGGCCTGGATGAGGACGATCACGGCACCGGCGGTGATGCACTGATCGGCGAGGTTGAAGATCCCGGAGTCGCCGATCCGGATGAAGTCCAGTACGGCTCCCCGGCCGAACCCGGGGGTGCGGAAGACGCGGTCGGCGAGGTTCCCGCCGGCACCCGCGAAGATCAGCCCGAGGCCGACCGCCCAGCCCGTGGAGCGTACGGAGCCGGCGACCCGCGCGATGGCCACGAGCGCGACGACCGCCACGAGGGTGAAGAGCAGGGTCGCGCGGGGAGCGAAGGAGCCGGCCGCCCCGGAGTTCCGGAAGGCGGTGAAGGTCACCGTGCCACCCAGGGCGTGCCGGGGTTCGTGGCCCTCGACGACCACCGCGGCGATCGCCTTCGTGACCTGGTCCACGGCGAATCCGGCCGCCGCAACCGTCCACAGCAGATACGCCCGCCGCACCGCCCACCTCCTGATCGCTGGTGACTGCACCGAGCGTACGCGCAGCTCCCGGCGGCGCAGCGGGCGGTCGGAGCGAGGTTTGGTATCACTCGATATGGTATCGAACGATCGGATGGCTGGTAATGTGCGTACATGACTGCCGACACCCCTCGTGGAACCAGCGCCCCGCGTGCGACCGACCGACCCGGGGACACCTCTCCGTTCGCCCTGGGGCTGCTGCTGCGCCGCGCGCACTGGCGCGCGGGTGCGGTGATGGGGGAGGCGCTCCGGCCGCTCGGCATCGAGGTGCGGCATTTCGCCGTGCTGATGGTGCTGGTCGACCGCGGACCCACGGTGCAGCGTGACCTGGCCGCGGCGACCGGGTCGGACAAGGCGGGGATCATGCGCGTCGTGGACGACCTGGAGCGCAAGGGGCTCGCCGTGCGCAAGGCCGTTCCTGGGGACCGGCGGGTGCGGGCGGTGGAGATCACGCCCGCGGGCGTCGAGCTGTTCGACGCGGCCCACGTGGCGGCGGTGCCCCTGGCCGAGCATCTGGTCGCCGAGCTGGGTCCCGGTGAGACCGAGCGGTTGAAGGAACTGCTGACCCGGTTCGCCTATCCCGAGGGCGGCGAGGCGTAAACCTGCCGTAGCGAAGACCGTCCAGCCGCGTGGCGCGCCCGCCACGCGGCTTTCGTCGTTCACCCGCGGATGGTGCCGGCGCCGGCCGGCGGGACGCGTTCACCATTAGTCGCACATAAGACGGTATTGAGTGATACCGTCTTAGATGTAACGAAAATGGTCCGGGTGAGCCCCGGGGATGCCCGGTGGGCGCGGGAGCGCCTGCCGTCCTGACCGCATCCGCGGGGCCGCCGGGTGCAGGCCCGCTCAACCCCTCCGATGCGGTGCCTTGGCGAAAAGAGGTGGATCATGAGGACTGTTCGTGGCGGGAAACCGCAGTCCACGTCGGCGGCCCTGGCTGCCCTTCCCCGTCCCGTGGCCGCGGCGGTGGGCGCCGGCGGCGTGTTCGGGGCGGCGCACGTCGGTGTGGCATATGCGCTGGAAGAGCGCGGATTCGTCCCCGACATGATCGTCGGAACCTCGGTGGGCGCGCTGTTGGGGGCCATGGCGGCCGCCCACCCCGGCGGCTCGGCGGCATGGCTGGAGAGTGTGTGGACCCAGTTGCGCCGTCGTGAGGTGTACCCGCTCGGGTACCCGCCCTCACGGGCCAGCGTCTTCGCCGATCGCGGGCTGCGCCGGCTGATCTCGCGGTCGGGGCTGCCGTCCCGGATCGAGGAACTGCCCATCCCGTTCACCGCGGTCGCCATGGACCTGGACACCGGCGCCCCGGCGCTGCTCGACCACGGCGACCTGGAGTCCGCCCTGCTGGCCAGTTCGGCCGTCCCCGGCATCCTGCCCCCGGTCGATCGCGAGCACAGGACGCTCGTCGACGGTGGAGTGATCGCCTACCTCCCCGTGCTGGCGGCCCTGCAGGCGGGGGCGGCCAGCGTCGTGGCGCTGTCGACCGGGCCCGAGAGCTCACCGCCGCTCCCGGCCGCCCGGCGGCGAGGGGCCGGGGCGGTCGCCGCCAGGGCCGGACTGCTGCTGATGCGCCATCAGATCGAGCGTGATCTGCACGAGGTGTCCCGGCGCATCCCGACCGTCGTACTGCCGACCGGTGTCGAGACCTGGCCCGCGCCCTGGGACTTCGGCCACTCCGAGCGGCTGATCGGCACCGCGCACCGCACGGCGGGGGACTTCCTCGACGGGCTCAGCCTCAGTGGACCGGGCCTGTACCGGACCGACGTCCCTCCGCCGTCCCCGGCCGGCCCGGCCGGGGCAATTCCTCGCGTACCAGGGGGACTTCTGTGAGCACCATCGCGTTCCTCAACGTCGCCATGCACGGCCGGGTCAACCCGACACTGCCCGTGGTCGCCGAGCTCGTCCGGCGCGGCCACCGCGTCACCTACCACACCTCGGCCGCGTTCCGTGAGGAGATCGAGGCCGCCGGCGCCGAGGTGTACCTCTACCCCGGTGGCGACCAGCCGCTCCCCGATCCGCCGACACCGGTCACGTTGCTGGAGGGGCTCGCCCGCAGTGCCGTCGGCCTGCTGCCCGCGGTGCTCGCCGAACTGCGCCGCATCCGGCCGCACCTGATCGTCCACGACAACGCCTGTTTGTGGGGCGCGGTCGCCGCCCGTGAACTCGGCGTGCCCGCCGCCTCGTCGTTCACCACGTTCGCGTTCAACCGGGACGTGCCGAGCCCCACCCGCGGCTCCTGGGACCTGCTGACCGCCGCCGTGGCCCGCCCACGCAGCGTCCGGGGCTACCTGCGGTCGCGCCAGGACCTGCGCCACCACTACGATACCCACGGACTGCCCTCGCTCGACCTGGGCAACATCCGCCAGCCGCTCAACCTCGTCTTCACCTCACGGGCGTTCCAGCCCCAGGCCGAACGCTTCGACGGGACCTACCGGTTCGTCGGCCCCAGCATCGGCGCCCGCCCGGCCGACCCCACCTTCCCCACCGGCCGGCTGCGGGACCCCGTGGTGTACGCGTCGCTGGGCACGGTGTTCAACGCCGACCCGCGCCTGCTGCGCACCCTCGCCACCGCGCTGGCGACAGTGGGGGGCACCGCCGTCGTCTCCACCGGACGCACCGACCCCGCCGCGCTGGGCCCGTTGCCGTCCAACGTGCTCGTCCGCCCCTTCGTCCCGCAACCTGAGGTACTGGCCCGCGCCGCGCTGTTCGTCACCCACGGCGGAATGAACAGCGTCAACGAGGCCCTGTACGCCGGGGTTCCCATGCTCGTGGTCCCGCAGGGCGCCGACCAGCCGATGGTGGCCCGTCGCGTCGAGGAACTTGGCGCCGGATTGTCGATCCCCACCCGGGAGGTCACCGAGAACGCGGTGCGCGCCCGGGCGGGACGCCTCGTCCAGGACCCCCGCTTCAGGGCTGCCGCGGCCGCCCTGCGGACCGCCCAGCGGGCGGCCGGCGGACACCTGGGTGCGGCCGACGCACTCGAGCGGTACCTGCAGGCCGCGGGTTCCGCCGACCGGTCACCGGTCCACGCCCACGTGCGGGGGCGAGGCTGACCCATGTCGCTCGCCGCCATGATCCTGCTGGCCTTCGCCGGGGTGTCCAAAGCCGCCGGGCGCATCCTGCCCCTGGCCGTACGCCGGCCGGGCATGCCGCGCACCCTCGTGGCGGGATCACTGATCGGCGGTGGCCTCATCGAAGCCGCCGTGCTCGCGGTGTGGCCGCTGAGCGCGGCCACGCTGGCCGAACTGGCACTGTCCGCTCCACCGCCGGGCGCCGGACCGGTGTGGACGCCGGGCCTGGCGGCCCCGCTGCTGCTCGCCGGCGTCCTCGCGTTCCCCTGGCTCGGGCCCATGCTCCACCTGCTGCTCTTCGCCGGGGTCGGGGCCGGGCTGGCCGGCCGGCTCGCCACGGCCACCGGCCTGGGCTGGTGGGCCGCCACCGGTTGCGTGGCCCTCGCGGGGACCGGGCTGGGTGTGACGGTCGAGGCCGTCCGACGCCTGGTCGTGCGGATCAGCACGACCGAACTGCTGGAGGCGAAGACATGAGCGGGTACCTGATGTGGGCGTTCGCGGTCGGCACGGCGCTGATCGCCGAAGCGCTGCTGGCCCGTTACGAGGTGCTGGCCTACGGTGCGCACTGGCGTGCCCCCGTCACCGAACTCCCGGACGGCGTTCCCTACGCACGCGGCGCGGCTCCCGACGGCCACCCCGACGCGTACCTCGTCTACCTGGACGGCATCGGCAAACGCCGCGTCCGCGACACCCGCGACGGCGGCCGGCTCGTCGCGGCCCTCATCGCCAGGGCGCCGGAACTGCGGGTACTGGGCCAGGTCCAGCCCTACTCGCCCCTCGCGGAGCCCCTTGCCGAGCGGCCGGTCTGGGCGTGGCTGCGCCGCCGCGTCGCACTGCTGCTGTTCCTGCACAACGTCGTGCAGATCTTCGTCGCCGCCGACCACCGCTACCGCCCCCTGTACAACCGGGCCGTCGGCCGCCAGATCGCCACCCAGCTCCGGCTCGCCGGCTACCCTGCCGGCAGCGGCACCCCCGTGGTGCTGCTCAGCTACAGCGGCGGGGCCCAGGTCGCCACCGGCGCGGTCGACGAGCTGCACGCCCAACTGCGCGCGCCACTTCTGCTGATCACGCTGGGCGGGTTCCACAACGGCGCCAACGACCTCACCCACGCCGAGCACCTGCACCGGCTGACGAGCGCGAGCGACCGCATCGAACGGCTCGGCACCTGGATCTTCCCCCAGCGTTGGCCGCTGGTCCGCGGCAGTGGCTGGAACCGGGCCCGCCGTGCCGGGAAGATCAGCGTGCACCGGCTCGACCCGGCCACGCACGTCGGACCACTCGGCTACATCAGCCCCACCGCACGGTCGTCCGAAGGCCGCAGTCACCTCGACCGCACCGCCGACACCGTGATCGCGGCCGTGCGCGCCCACCATGTGGCGGAGCCATGAGCGACGGCGCGGGCCGCCGTGCCCGGAAGAGCAGCACGAGGAGCCGGATCCTCACGGCCGCGCTCGAACTCTTCGCCGCCAAGGGGTACTCGGGCACCGCGCTGCGCGGCATCGCCGGGCGCGCCGACGTGGGTGGCCTCACTGGGCGTCGAGGAGCTGACGAAGCCGCTCGCCCTCGCCGTCGACGGTCCCCCGGGTCCTGCAGCAGGGGGTGTCGGCGCACCGTGAGCGCGGAACGAGTTATTCCTGCCAATAGCAGGCGCTCGCGACGTACACCTGGGCTATCACAAACCGCGTTCACCGAGATCCCGCTATTCTCCCGACCCCTCGCCCCGGCGTCGGGGCAATGGCGGTCGAATTTCCCGTTGCCCAGTGGGAAATGTCCACTGCCGCGGGCCGCCGACCCCCGGGGCGTGTTTTTCCCGGCACCTTGACGGGCGACCTGACTTCTTATGGGATTGGCGCCTCTGTCCTGGAACGACGTGAAGGGATGCTCGTGAGAACCAGATCCTTATCGATCGCAGCAGTCGGCGCCCTCATCCTGTGCGGTGCGGCCGTGGCACCCATGGCCCAGGCCCGCGACGCGGGCACGGCCGCCGCCGGAGCGGACACCGTCAAGGTGTACCGCGCGGAAGTGACGAAGAGCCAGATCCCGTTGCTGCTCCAGGCCGGCCAGGACGCGCAGGAGCTGAGCGAGCGGCCGCCGGCGCAGGGCACGGCCACGGTCGAGGTGTACCTCACCGGCGAGCAGGCGGAGGAACTGCGGCGCGAGGGCGTGCGGCTCACCGAGCACACGCTCGGCGCCAAGGCCGAGGCACGTGTGCAGAACGCGGCCGACAAGGTGTTCCGCCCCTACAGCGGCAAGGGCGGCATCAAGGAGGAGGTCCTCGCCACCAACCGTGCGAACCCCGGGCTGACGAAGGTCGTCTCGATCGGGAAGACGACGCGCGGGCAGGACATCCTCGCCCTCAAACTCACCAAGGACGCCGCGAAGTCCAAGGACGGCTCGAAGCCCTCCGTGCTGTACATGTCCAACCAGCACGCACGCGAGTGGATCACGCCGGAGATGACCCGCCGGCTGATGCACTACTACCTGGACAACTACCGCACCGACAAGCGTGTCAAGAAGCTCGTCGACTCCACCGAGCTGTGGTTCCTGATATCCGCGAACCCCGACGGCTACGACTACACGTTCCAGAGCGACGACACCCGCCTGTGGCGCAAGAACCTGCGGGACAACAACGGCGACGGCGTCATATCCGCGGGCGACGGCGTCGACCTGAACCGCAACTTCGCCTACAAGTGGGGCTACGACAACGAGGGTTCGTCCCCGAACCCGGCCAGCGAGACCTACCGCGGCGCCGGCCCGAACTCCGAGCCGGAGACGCGGGCGCTGGACGCGTTCCAGAAGCGCATCGACTTCACGTTCGGCATCAACTACCACTCCGCCGCCGAACTGCTGCTCTACGGGGTCGGCTGGCAGGTGGCCACGGACACCCCCGATGACGTCCTGTACAAGTCACTGGCCGGCACGCCGGACAACTCCGCCATCCCCGGCTACCACCCGCAGGTGTCGTCCGAGCTGTACACCACCAACGGCGAGGCCGACGGACACGCGTCCAACGTGAACGGCCTGGCGATGTACACGCCCGAGATGTCGACGTGCCAGACCGCGTCCGACATCGACCCGGACGACCAGTGGGTGGCCTCCGACTGCCAGTCGGGGTTCAACTTCCCCGACGACGAGAAGCTGATCGAGCAGGAGTTCGAGAAGAACGTCCCGTTCGCGCTCTCCGTGGCCGAGACGGCCTCCCACCCCGACGTCCCCTCCTCCTCCGTGGGCCTGGACGCCGCCGACTTCACCCCGGGGTCCTTCACCACCTCCTACGCGCGCGGCCACGACCAGGAGGTCTCGGTCGTCGCCCGGAAGTCACTGCGCGACAGGGAGCTCAACTACCGCGTCAACGGCGGCCGCACGAAGGACGAAGCGCTGCGCTCCTGGCGGGGCGGCGAGACCTACGGCGGTGAGGACAACCTCTACTTCGACGAGTACCGCGCGAAGGTCCGCGACGGGGACGTCGGCGACAAGGTCGAGGTGTGGTTCACCGCCCGGACCAAGAGCGGCAAGAAGGTCTCCAGCGACCACTTCACCTACACCGTGGCCGCCCGTCCCTCGGCCGACACCCTCGTCGTCGCCGAGGAGGGCGCACCCGCCACGCAGACCACGGCGTACGTCGACGCCCTGAAGGCGAACGGCCACCCCGCGGCCGTGTGGGACGTCGCCACCCAAGGCGCGCCCGACGCGCTCGGGGTCCTCTCGCACTTCCGCACCGTCGTGCACTACACGGGCGCGGCCCTGCCGGGCAATCCCACCCAGCTCGAACTGCGCGCCTACCTCAACGAGGGCGGCAAGCTGATCGAGGCGGGCGAGCGGGCGGGCGGCAACGTGGCCCTGGCCGACGGCACCCCCTCGAACGACTTCAGCCAGTACTACCTGGGCGCGTACTCGCGCACGTCGACCACCGGGGCCACCGGCTTCGGCGGCACGGGCGCGCTGGCCGGCTTCACCGGTCCGCTCGGTGCCGCCACCGGCAACCCGCTGGACACGGCGGGCACCTACCGGGTGACCTCCGACTGGCTGGCGCCCGCCACGTTCCCGCAGTTCGCGAGCAAGGGAGCCGGCCGCTACACCGGGTCCGTCGGCTCGGACGCGCCCTACGCGGGCTCGTACATGGCCGCTGCCGTCCACACCGACGACGCCTACAACCGGCTCACCCGCACGATCGACCTCACCGGCGTGAGCGCGGCCGACTCGCCCACCCTCCGCTCCCGCCTCCTGTGGAGCACCGAGCCCGGCTACGACAACGCGATCCTGGAGGTCCACACCGTCGGCGCCGACGACTGGACCACCCTCCCCGAAGCGGGCGGCGCCACCAGCACCACCGTGCCCACCGAGTGCGAGGCCGGGTTCTACATCGGCGAGCACCCGTGGCTGACGCACTACCTGACCCCGGGCGCGGACGGCTGCAAGGCGACCGGCACCTCGGGCGCCTGGAACAGCTTCACGGGCGCGTCCCAGGGCTGGCAGCCGGTGAACTTCGACCTGAGCGCCTACGCGGGCAAGAAGGTCGAGGTCTCGCTCAGCTACGTCACCGACCCGGGCTCCGGCGGCCAGGGCGTCCAGGCCGACGAGACCTCGCTGGTCATCGGCGGCGCGGTCACCGAGACCGAGGGCTTCGAGACCTCCCTCGGCCCCTGGACCGTCACCGGCCCGCCCGCTGGCAGCCCGCCCGCCCAGCGGGACTGGGTGCGCACCGGCCCGCTGACGCAGGGTGCCGTCACCACGGACGACACCGTGCTGCTGGGCTTCGGCCTCGAGCACGTCACCTCGGCGTCCGACCGCGCGGCACTGGTCCGTCAGGCACTCAAGGCACTCCGCCGATGACGCCCCGGCGTCCTCCACGACGGAGCGCGGCGGACGCCGGTCGGTGAACCGGGCGGCCCGTACCCCCTGCGGGTGCGGGCCGCCTTTTGCTTCGGCGGCACGCGGTGCGGGAGATATCCATGGCCGAGCCATTGCACGGCAATTCGGAAGCAAAAAGCGAACGCTTAGTAAGTGGCTTCTGCACGTGTGTCGCCTGGGATTCAAGGCCCGCGACCCGAACGCGCCACCGCTTGCCGCCGTTCGGGCTGGTCACCCCGGGTTCGAGAGCTGTCGGTGGGCCTGGCAGGATGAGGAACCCGGCTGGCGCGAATCCGGAAATTCCTTCTGTATGCGCGTGAGCAGGGATAGGTTCATCGAAAAGTAGTGAGGGAAGTCTTGTGAGGAATCGAGTCCAACGACTGGCGCTCCCGCTCTCCGCGACCTTGACAGCGGTCGTGGTCGCCGGCTGCGGTACGGGAGGGTCGGACGGCGAGGCCTCCGGGAAGTCCGTCACCATGGGGATCACCGACAAGGTGACGGCCGTTGATCCCGCCGCCGGCTATGACGTCGGCTCCTGGATCGTGTTCAACAACGTCTTCCAGTCGCTGCTCAGCTTCCCCAGGGGCGCCACCAAGCCCGATCCCGAGGCCGCGGAGAGCTGCAAGTT
>NZ_JBHWGA010000048.1:0-72099 GCF_042733315.1 Streptomyces sp. NPDC059718 | reverse complement strand
GGCGCCCCCGCCCGCCCCCCCCCCCGGCGGCCCGCGGGCCGCACCCCGACCGCCGTCAGTGGCGCCGTGGGTCGCCACTGACGGCGGACATCCAAGACTCCCGCTGCCCGAAAACCCTGTCGTGCGGATGCGGGGATGGTCCTTGACCGGATGCGGGGTCCCTGGACAGCGGGTCAGCGCACGTCGACCGGAACGGGGGCGGCGTGCGAGAGGCCACGCAAACGATCTCCGCGGGGATTCGGAGGGCCGCCCGGGCAACTGCCTGCAGGCCTGCGTCGCGTCCTTGCTCGACCTCGAGCTTGAGCAGGTCGAGCACTTCACCGTCCACGACGACTGGCTTGAGCGGATGCGTGCCTTTGCACTCGAGCGCGGATACCAGCCGGTCATGCGCAGCACCGGCGACGACGTCGCGATGGGCATGACCTGGGGGCCGTCCGAGCGCGGCGTCCTGCACGCCGTCATCTGGCTCAGCGGGCGCACCGTCTGGGACCCGCATCCGTCGCGCGCCGACCTCCAAGGCCCACGAGCATCAACAACGATTGCGATGACTGCCCCTGGGCAGTGGTCATGTGTTTGCCACACCGCCGCCTTGTGCTTGCCCCTTGCGGTGTCTTCAGGAGACCTCGACGACGCCCACCGCCGCCGAGCCGGTATCGGCGCGCAGGAGGATGTCGTAGAGGTACTTGTCGCCGGCGCGCGGTGCCACGGTCACCCGCGCCCCGGTCGGCAGCACGCGGGAGTCGGTCTCGTGCCGCTCCCCTGGCGCCGAGCCGCTGACCGTTACGAGCCGCACCGCGGTCCTGCCGATGTTTTCGAAGGTCACGGAATGGGTTCTGGGACAGGGCCCGTCGTGTTCGCCCGCGCAATGGAAGCGGACGTCGCCGAGGCCCATCAGACCGCAGGAGACGTCGGTGGTGAAGGCGAAGTGGGAAGAGCAGACGGCCCCTATGTGTAGTTGCTGTGAGGTCTTCTCGACGGCCTGGTGTCCGGGGTGCGTGTCCGCGCATGAGACGGCGGACATACCGAGGACGGCGGTGGCGAGTGCTGCGGGCAGGAGTGACTTTCGCACCTGTGGCTCCAGAGGTGGTGCGGTCGGTGAGTCGGCGCGCACAGGGGGGTCCTCCCGCGCCGGGCCGGAGCGGGTGAGGGGCGAATAGGGGGCAGGGGTCCGGACGAGAGTGGGGCCCGGAAGCCATGGTTCAGGGCCCCACTCTCACTACGTCGTACGGGTCTCGGCGACCTGCGCCATGGCGTACGCCAGAGCTGAGATTCCTTGCGTGATGCCCCCGGATCGGCACCTTGAACTGCGGCGACGGATACTCTCGTGCGATGTCCCGCCGAGACCATCGGCAGTCGGATCGGGACCGGTCAGTTGAGCGCGTCGCAGCGGCGTGGACGCGCGCGTGAGCGTCGCGGGGGTGAGCAGCGAGCAGGGCGCGTATGCGTAGTGCCGCCGCCGGGATTCACCCGAATTCGTCCGCGGCCGTAAGCCCGGACAACAGAGCGTCTGGGCGTTTGCCCGGTCGGACTGGCGTGTGGTGATCCCTAATCAGGTTGCTCCACGCTGACGTAGGTGAGGATCAAGACTTCGTCATGTGGTGGCGCATCGCGCTGCCGGAGTTCATCTCCATGATCATGTGGTGGATGTCGTGGACCGGCGACGGCATGACGACGAAGGGCCGCATCATGCCCTCGTCCTCGTGGTCGAGGATGTGGCAGTGGTACATGACCTTGCCGGTCTGGTCGGCGAGCCGTCCCGCCACGGTGACGAGGGTGTTGGCGTTGACGGTGATGGTGTCCTTCCATCCGGACTCCTCGGGGGCGACCGGGACCGGGGCGCCGAGGGTGATGGGCTTCTTCGTCTGTGCCGTGGCGAAGTCCACACCGGAGGAGTCGACGGCCCGCCGGTCGACGACCTGGAAGTTCATCAGGTGGATGTGCATCGGGTGGTAGATGGGCACGCCCTCGGGGGCGGCGCTGATGAAGTGCCACTTCTCCCAGGTGCCGGAGGCGGCGAAGAAGGTGGTGGTGTCCTCGAACATGGTGCTCGTGCGGCGCAGCGTCCGGGTGCCGCCGGGCATGTCGACCGTGACGATGCCGGTGCCCGGCGCCGTGCCGGCCGGGACCTGCTCCATCTCCCAGATCTGCGGCATGACGCCGGCCTTGTCGAAGCTCAGCAGGACGAAGCGTTCGGTGGCGTCCTTGGGCACATCGGCGAGGGTGAGCCTGCGGAAGGACTTCGACAACGTTGCCGGGAGCGGGTGGAGCGCGCGGCGCTTCTTCTCGACGCGGAACTGCATCACCTCCGGGAAGGGGACCATGAAGTCCGGCAGCGCGGCTCCGGGGGTCTGGCCGGGGATGGTGTTGACGAGCTTGAGCTTCCTCCCGGGGAAGGCCGCGAAGTCGATGACGACGTCGGCGCGCTCGGCGGGTGACAGGGAGATCGCCTCGTCGATGGTCTGCGGCTTGCCGAGCAGCCCCATGTCGGTGCCGATGAGCTTCATGGCGCCGCGCACGACCTTGCCGGTCTCCTCGTCGACGACGACCAGGCGGTAGACACGGACGCCGGACACGTTCAGCAGTCGGAGGCGGTAGGCGCGGGCCTGGACGTCCAGGTACGGCCACACCACGCCGTTGACCATGGTGAACGGACCCAGGCTCCCGCCGGCAGGCGGAATGGTGCCCGGCATCGGCATCGAGCCGCCGAGCAGGATCCGCTTGGCGAGGACCTGGCCGGTGAGCCGGCCCTGGGCGTCGGTGTCGAAATTCACCTCCTGGATCGTCAGCGGGATCTCGTACTCGCCGCGGGGCAGTCCGAGCCGGTCCTCCTCCGCGTCGCGCACCACGTAGTTGCCGACCAGACCGGACAGGACGTTGAGCGAGGTCACCGACATGGCGTGGTCGTGGTAGAAGAGGTGCGTCGCCGACTGGTCGTTGGCGTACTCGGCCAACTGCGAGTTGCCGGAGGCGACTCCGTATTCGGCGGCGCCGTCGTTCAGGGCGTTCTGGTGGCCGCCGTGCACATGGACGGTGGTCCAGGCGGTGAGCCGCTCGACCTCGGGGCGGGGAGACGCGCCCTCGTCGCCGGGCCGGTTGTAGGGCAGCGTTCCGGGGCCGGGGCCCTCGGGGTTCACCCACACCGCCTTGATCGGCGTCCTGCCCTTGAGCTTGTTGTTCCAGGCGATCCGGACCCGCTCCCCGCTGCGGACCTCGATGGTCGGGCCGGGGAAGTGACCGGCGTAGGTCCACAGGCGTGTGGGAGGCATCTGGGAGTGCAACCGGACATGGGACTCGACCATGTCGATCTCCGTGATCCCATGGCGCTTGGGGCGCAGCGTCGGCGAAACGCGCAGCGCGTCCCGGAACGGCTCCAGCGTGGTGAATGTGGGCTCCTGGACACCTCCGAGCCCTTCGGCCGCCTGGGCCTCGCTCTGGAAGACCCCGCCCCTGAGGATTCCGGTGCCTGCCACTGCGACGGCAGCGGCACCGGCGCCCGCCATGCCCAGGATGTTCCGCCTGCTGAGTTCTGATGACATGAAGTTTCCGTTCGTTCTGGTAAGTGATCACGACCCATCGCACGGCGGCCGGCCGTCAGCGACTGCAGCGCTGCGTCGCCTGTCGCACTCAGCCCCTCGTCATTGAGGTCGCCGGGGTGTGAGTCAAGAGATCCGCCTGTTGCGTCCAGGCGCACGTCGAGGCGCATGGAGCGGTAGCCCCTGGCCGAAGAATCGCCAGGCAGCCGCCAGGCTCCGCGTTCTGACAGTTGTCAGACTATCATCTGACAACTGTCAGAACGCGAGCGGGGGCACCCCGATGCTCCACGCCCGTGTCGTGTTCACATCGCACCCAACGCCATCGCCTGGATGCAAGCAGGGGCAGTGCCCCCATGGGGAAGTCGTCAATCCGCACGGTGAGTGCGGAGACCCTTCGGCCTTGCGGACCGGCTCCCTGCTGTCGGCAGGTCGCACCGTTCATCTGTGTGGCAACGCGGAAGACGACGGTACGTGTTGCACGTCACCCGGGAGGGCTCGCAGGCGGATTCCGTCGGACGCTGCAGCTCCGTCAGTGTCGTGCTGAACCAGCACGTGCCGACCCGGCGGAAGTAGGACGCCGGGTCCCTGCGGAGGTAGAGGCGAGTGCCGCGCCGCCCTGGGACCGGCTGTCGCCGGGCTCGGCGCCGCAAGGCCCCGTCAAAGCCTCATGCCGCTGTTCACCCGCTTTGGCTTCCGGCTAACCCGGAGGCCGGCCCCGCATGCCTGGCAGCAGTCCTGCGGGGCCTGAAGCCGGCCGCGCTGGAGCCGATCGGTACTTTCTTGTGCGGCAGTTGCGGGCCCAGGAGGATCCGACTCCCCAGGCCGTCTCCGTGGACGTAGACCTGCGACTACGAAGACCACTGCCGCAGATCGGGAACGATTGTCAACGAACTCGGCCACCACGAACGGCGCCGGCAGCCGGCCTCGAGCGAACACCGGCCCACCGCAGCTGCACCACATACCGACGCCTTACCGCCAGGCGGAGCACGCTACGCCTCGCCAGGCAGGCGGGGGCCGCTGCTGTCGGAGGGCGTGGGGTCAGGCGCGGCGTATGAGGTCGGCCGCTCGCTCGGCTATGGCGTAGACCGTGGCGTTGGTGTTGTTGGACGGGATCGACGGGATGACCGAACCGTCGGCCACACGCAAGCCTCGTAGTCCACGGACCCGGAGCTCGGAGTCCACCACTGATGCCTCGTCCTCGCCCATGGCGCAGGTGCCGACGGGATGGCAGTAGGAACCGAAGTACTTCTTGGCGAAGTCGCCGAGGGACGCGTCGTCCACGATGTCGAGGCCCGGGCTCACCTCCTCGATGCCCCACTCCGCCAGGGGCGCGGACCGGGCGATCCGGCGTGCCGTCCTGATCCCGGACAGGACGGTCCGCACGTCCTGTTCTTCTGCGAAGTAGTCGGGATCGAGTACGGGCGCCGCGTAGGGGTCGTCCGAGGTGATCCGCAGGCTGCCACGGCTGAGCGGCCGCATCGGCGAGACGCCGATGGTGAAGCCGTTGTCGACGGGGGCGACCGGATTGGGGAGGGGGATGTCGATGAAGATGAGCTGCAGGTCCGGCCCGTCGAGTTCCGGCCCGGTCCGCAGGAGGCCCAGGATTTCCCCGTGGTTGCCTTGTGGCGCGGGCACCGGGCGCCGCGCTCGGTAGACGAGGTTGGCCCGCGGGTGGTCGTGAAGGTTGCGGCCCACGCCGGGCAGGGAGTGGAAGACGTCCATCCGCGCCTGCTCGAGGTCGCTTGCGGGGCCGATGCCCGAGCGTAGGAGCAGATGGGCGGACCCGATGGCTCCCGCGGTGAGGACGACCTCGCGCTCGGCTGTCGCGGTGTGGGTGCGGCCGTCGGCGCCGTACTCGACCGCGGTGCAGCGGTCGCCGCTGAACAGCAACTGGTGGGCGACCGCCTCCGTGACGACATGGAGGTTGGGCCGGTCAAGGGCAGGGGCGAGGTAGGCGTCGGCGGCGGTCTGACGGCGCCCGGCGACGACGTTCAAGTCGACGGGGGCGAAGCCCTCCTCCAGGCCGCCGCTGATGTCCAGGGCCCGGCGATGGCCGGTTTCCACCGCACCGGCCAGGCAGGCCAGCAGGATGTCGTTGGGCTCGGCCATCGGACCGACGGTCAGGGGGCCGTCGGTGCCGCGGCTGGGCGCGCCACTGGTGGCGGTCTCGGAGCGTTGGAAGTAGGGCAGCAGGTCCTCGAAGGCCCAGCCCTTGGCGCCGTGGTCACCCCAGCTGTCGTAGCTGGACCGGTGTCCGCGGGCGAACACCATCGCGTTGATGGCCGAGGAACCGCCCAGGCCGCGGCCGCGGGGGAGGGGGACCGGTGCACCCGAAGCAGTCTGAATGACGGTCTTGTCGCCCCAGTTCGCGGCGGTGGCCATCAGCGAAGGCCACGCGGGCGGGTTCGCCACGGCGTCGGGCAGACGTGACGTCGACGTACCGGCCTCCAGGAGCAGGACCTGGATGTCCGGGTCCTCCGACAGCCGCGCCGCCAGTACGCAGCCGGCCGTGCCACCGCCGACGACGATGAAGTCGAAGGCCGTCTTCCGAGGATCCATGTCTTCCGCCCCTTGCGTGGACCGATGGTTCGCATTTGAGCGTACCACTGGTTCGAATCAATGATATGTAAAACTTGGTACCTTTGATTCATGGGGACTGACATCAGCACTGAGCAGGCGCGGCCCACCTTGCGGGATCGCATCGTCCTGGCCGCTGCCGAGCTCTTGGACGAGGAAGGCCTGGACGCCCTGTCGACGCGCGCCATCGCCCTGCGCGCGGAGGTCCCGCATCCCACGATCTTCCGGCTCTTCGGCGACAAGGAAGGCCTGCTCGAAGCAGTCGGCGAGCACGGGTTCGCAACGTACCTGCAGCACAAGAGCCGACTGCCCGAGACCGGTGACCCGGTCCAGGACCTGCGGGCGGCATGGGACCTGCACATCCGCTTCGGGCTGGGGCAGCCGGCGTACTACACCCTGGTCTACGGACGGGCCCGCCCCGGTCACCTGTCGCCCGCCGGTCAGCGGGCGGTGACCGAGCTGCAGCGCATGATCGCGCGAATCGCCGCTGCGGGCAGGCTCCGTATGAGCGTCGAGCGGGCCACGGCCGTCCTGCACGCCGCGGGGGTGGGGACGATCCTCACGATGATCAGCACCCCGATCGAGTCGAGGAACCTCGAAACCGCGGACGCCACCCGCGACTTGATGATCGCCGCGATCGCCGCACCCGCCACCGCGGACCCTGCGCATGCCAGGAAGCGGGAGCGCGACGACACCGCGGCCTCGGCAATGGAACTCCGCGCCGCACTCGCACGGCGCGGCACCTCCGCCCTGAGCGCACCAGAGAAGGCCCTGTTGATCGACTGGCTCAATCGCCTAGCCGACGCAGAGCCGGCCAGTTAAAGACAAGGCTGATGGCACCATGCCGCCGACGTCGGTTTCGAATGCCAGGGGGAGTGCAACCCTTCTGCAAGCGCTGGTGGGCCCCGCCGACACCTTGATCTGCGGCGTCGGCGGGGCCCACCAGCGCAGACCGCTGCGGTCAGTACTTGCCCGTCGTCACCCAGTAGCCATAGTGCGAGGACGGGTGTGGGGCTTGAGCGGGCATTGGACCTTGCCTGCCTCGGCCGGGCACATCATGCGCTGGTGGCCCTCGGCATCCTCTCTTTCTTTGGGCATGAGGCGGTACGGCTTACGGGCGGCGCATCCCGGACACCCCGCGTGTTTCAGTCCGTCTGGCCGTCGGGTCGCTCGGCGCGGGGGAGCCAGAGGGTGAACACCGCTCCGTTGCCGGGGCGGCTGTCGGCGGTGACGGTTCCGCCGTCTTCCTCGACCAGCTGGCGGACGATGGGAAGGCCCAGTCCGCTGCAGCTGGTGTGTCTGCTGCGGGACTTCTCGGCCCGCCAGAAACGTCCGAAGACGTGGGGCAGGTCCTCGGGTGCGATGCCACTGCCGGTGTCCTCCACCGAGATGACGGCGAGGTCGCCGGCGGGCCAGGCGGTGACCGTGACCGTGCCACCTGCGGGGGTGTGCCGGAGTGCGTTGGAGATGAGGTTGCCCAGGGCTTGGCGCATCCTCACCGGGTCGGCGTCCAGCCGGAGGCCGGGGTCGGTGTGCTCGTGCAGGCGGATGCCGGAGCTTCCGGCGCGAGTGCTGTGGGCTGACACCGCCTGGGCGACGAGTTCGGCCGTGTGTATCGGTTCGCGGTGCAGTTTCAGGGTGCCGGCGTCGGCTGCGGCGAGGTCGCGCAGATCGTCGATGATGTGCTGCAGGAGCAGCGCCTCGTCGTGCAGGGCGGCGATGAGCCCGGGTCCAGGTCCAGCAGTCCGTCGCGGGTGACTTCCAGCCAGCCGCGGATATTGGTCAACGGGGTCCGCAGCTCGTGGGCGATGTCGCTGACCATGGCTTTGCGTTGCGCTTCCAGCTGTTCGCGGCGCGCGGTGAGGTCGTTGAAGGCGGCGGCCAGGTAACCGGTCTCGTCCTTGGTGGCGACGGCAACACGCGCGTGCACTTGCGGTGGCTGCTGGGCCGCGACGATGAGGGCTCGCAGAGGCCGGACGAGACGGACCGCGACGACGGTGGTCGTGTGCTCCGCCAGGACGTTTCTCTACTTCATCAAGGCACCCGGCGTCGCTCACGCTCCGCCGGGCGCGCGGCCCGCGTCCAGCCGCGCCCACGCTCCTAATGGGGACGTAAGCGTTGGGGATGGCCGACACGTGGTGAGCCGTATTCGCTCCTGAGGCATTGACCTCTCAAGGCAGAGCCGGTCCCGTGTGCTGGCCGTCCCCGACATCCGTCGGGGACGCGTGGCCCGGGCCACGCTCCAGCCTTCGTCCCGCTCGGCGCGGCCGTCCGCTGCCGCGCGCCAGCAAGTGTGGGTCCAGGGCGTGAGGTGAGAACCCCGGTGGCTGGGGCAGGCGCCGACACGATCTATAGCCACCTCCCCGGTCCGGGACCCGACGTCGAGCAAGACCAGGGGGCCGATCGGGCTTGTTGCGGGCAGGCAGGAGCCAGTCCGATCCGCGGCCAGCGTATGGCCCCCTGGCCATGCTCGACCCCAGTCCAGGCAGGCCACCGGCCAAAGATCGCGCCAACGCCCACGAGATCCACTCGACTAAAGCAACTCTCTTGCTCTTGCGAGTGACATGCAACAAGCTGTTCGGGCCCTTACCGCTGTCGAGGACGTGGAGCCTTGCCATGCCGAGCCTGACGCCGAACACCGCACCGCAGCGCGTCCTCGCCATCTCGAACTTCATCTATACCGTTGGCAGTGGCCTCTATCTCACCGCTGGAGTGCTGTATTTCACCGAGGGGGTCCACCTTCCAGCAGGCCAGGTGGGTATCGGACTCGGCATTGCCGGGCTGGTCGCGCTGGCCCTCGGCGTCGCGGTTGGTCACCTGGCCGACCGACACGGAGCCCGCGGAATCTACGCGGCCACCCTGGTGGTCCAGGCACTGGCCACGGCCAGCTTCGTCCTGGCGGACAACTTCTGGCCGTTCGTCCTCACCGTCTGCGCGGCCGCCGCAGCGAAAGCGGCCGGAATAGCCGCCCGATCCCCGCTCATCAGGCACTACGGCGGAGACCGGCCGCAGGAGTTCAGGGCCTACCTGCGTGCGGTGACCAACGTCGGCATCTCCCTCGGAGCCGTGCTGGCAGGCTGGGTCGTTCAGGTCGGCACCCTTACCGCCTATCAACTCATGGTCATCGGTAACGCTGTCGCCTTCGTGGTCTCCGCGGTGATCCTTGTCCGCCTGCCCCCTGTCACGCCCCTCCCCGCCACCGACGGCCCCCGCTGGATCGCCCTGCGGGATCGCCCCTACCTGCTGCTGACCGCCCTCGACGGGATCATGGCCATCCAGTTCAAGGTGCTCACCGTGGCCATCCCGCTCTGGATCGTCGGTGCCACCACGGCCCCGCACTGGCTTATCTCGGCCACCATGCTCACCGGCACCGTCATTGTCGTCGCCTTTCAGGTGCGCGCCAGCCGCAACGTCGATTCCCCCGCCGCAGGCGCACACGCCTACCGCCGGGCAGGCATGGCCTTCCTCGTCGCCTGCTCACTGATCTCGCTGTCAGCAGGCATACCGGCGTGGGCCGCCACGACCCTGCTCATCACCGCCGTGGTGATCCACACAGTTGGCGAACTATGGCACTCCGCCGCAGGCTTCGAGGTGTCCTTCGCCCTCGCCCGACAGCACGCCACTGGCCAGTACCTGGGCGTATTCGGCCTCGGCGCCGGTCTCGCCGAAGCCCTTGGGCCAGGGCTGCTCATCGCACTCTGCATCACCTGGGGCCGCCCCGGGTGGTATGTCGCAGGAGCCATGTTCGTGCTGACGGGCTTGGCAGCACCACCCGCTGTCCGCTGGGCACAACGCCACCAGCACGCTCTGCAGACGCAGCTTGCACCTAAGGGAAAGGCGACAACTGCCTGATCATCCCGAGAAAAACTCTGCTTCCATCCCAGTGGGGCCCGATAGGACCGCCCTTCGGAGTCGCTTCACGGCGCATGATCTTCACGAATCACTCGCTTAGCCGGGGGTGGTCGGCGGTTCTGCAATGCCGATGAAGTTCCCGGCCGTGGTCCGGATGCGGACCGACCATCCCCGAACTGTGAGGTCGTCCGTGAGTGTCCGGGCATCGTGGAATACCTTCACGATGCGGTACTGGCTGCCGTCGTCGAGTTGGCGAAGCGCGGTAGGGGTCGGCTGGTTCGCGAGGACTTGCTCGTGGTCGGCTGCGGCGGGGCCGTCGTCGATGAAGATCGCTTTGCCACCCGGTGCGAGCGCGGTGGCGACGGTGTTCCAGAAGTCGGGCAACCGTGTCGGCGGGACGTGGGAGAGCCAGAAGGCGAAGAACACGGTGTCGTAGCGTCGTGGTGGCTGCCACCCGAACAGGTCGGCTTCAAGGAACTGGACGGTGGGGGATGTGGTGCGCGCACGGGCGAGGGCCAGCACTTCGGGTGACGCGTCGACAGCCGTCACGGACCGCGCCCGCGCGGCGAGTCTCGGGGTCCATTGGCCCGTTCCGCAGCCCAGCTCCAGCACGTCCCCGGTAATCGGGAGGTCATCGACGGCAGCCAGTAATTTCTGCAGGTCTTCGTACTCTGCGTAGGGCCGGTCGTACTCGGCCGCGCCGGCCTTGTAGTAGGCCATCTGTTCTGCCAGGAGGGCGTCGTCATCCATGCAGGTTCCTCTCATCCAGGTTCGACTAGAGACAAGCGCTCAGCTCGCCAACGTGGTCGCCACAGACAGCGTCAGCCTTCGCCTTTGGGCAAGGTCAAGAGTCATGAGGGCTTGGCCACGGCCGGACCAGATCGACTGAGACAGCATCCGGGCAATCCCGACTTACAGCCTGTTCGCCACACCCGTAGGTGGGCGGGCCAGCCACGTCCTGGCAGGATCGGGGTCGTGATCGACGTTCCCGCAGATTTCGCAACCGCGGCAGTGAACCGTGCGGGCCAGAGCGGAAAGGAGTGGGTCGACTCCCTGCCCGCACTGGTGGAGAGCCTCTGCGCACGGTGGGGCCTGGCGGTGGACGGCACGCCGCTCCACGGCCACCTTGGCCTGGTCGTCCCGGTGCGGCGTGGCGAGGAGCCCTGCGCGCTCAAGGTGTCCTGGCAGGACGCCACGACGCTGCATGAGGCGCTGGCTCTCGCCGCCTGGGACGGACAGGGGAGCGTGCTGCTGCTTGACCACGAACCGGCCACGGGATCCCTGCTGTTGGAGCGGCTCGATGCTGGCCGCACCCTCTCCGACATCGACGCCGACGAGGCGGTCACCGCCGCCGGGTTCCTGCTGCGGCGCCTGTCCGTCCCGTCGCCGCAAGGCTTTGCTTGCTTGCGAGATCTCGCCGCCAGGCTCCCCGCCCGCTTGAACCTTCAGTGGGAGCAGCTCGGTCGTCCCTTCTCCAGGCGCCTGGTCGATGCGGCAGCCAGCCTTGCTGCCGAGTACGGCCCCACGACGGCTGGTCAGTTGGTCAACGGTGACCTGCACTACGAGAACGTGCTGGCCGGCCACCGTGAGCCGTGGCTGGCCATCGACCCCAAGCCGCTCACCGGCGATCCCGAGTACGCGGTGGCGCCTTTGCTCTGGCGGCGGTTCGCAGACATGGAGGGGGTTGCCGGCATCCGAACCCGCCTGGCCACCCTTGCCGAGGTGGCCGACCTCGATGCCGACCGGGTACGCGCCTGGACGCTGGTGCGCACGGTGGACTACTGGCTGTGGGCCCTGGGGATCGGCCTCACCGAGGATCCGCAGATGTGTCGGACCGTCGCCGGTGCTCTCTTCCCCACCCTTCGGTGATCAATGAGAACCGCTCAACCGAGGCGGTAGTCCGGAGCGGATCAGATCGGCGCCGGGCGTGAGTCACTTCTCGCCGTCGGCAGTCGCGTTCGCGTCGTGCGCGGTCTCAGTCACAGGCGGAAGTCTCCCCGCCCACGACACTCCCGCACACCGCGTCCCGCGTCGGATGTCTGAGCAGGGGCATGCCCCCGTCAGCGTGAAGGCCGGGGCGGTTCGGCGCGGGGTGCTACTCCGGCCGGTGATCGCCCGCGCGTGCGGATGCACGCACGCGGCAGGAGAGTGAAGAGGTGTGCGCTACAACGCCCCCGCACCAGGGCGCACAACCACGGACGCTCGCGGACGGTCAGCCCAGGTCACGAGCGGTGCGGCCGCAGGTCACAAGGTCGCGCGCATTGCTTCGGGACGAAGAGGCATGCCGTGCGTCGCGTCTCCTGAGACGCTGGGCAGATGCTGACTGAAGATGAAGCGAGACGGCTCGTCTTGGCCGAGCTCGCACGGATCGCAGAAGCGTTCAACATGGACCTTGCGATCTCTATGGTCAAACCCGTCTCGTTTGGCTGGGTGTTCTACTGGTGCGCGCGACAGGACATCGGTCGCCCTGCCGGCACGCGGCCGAGCCTCGGCGGGAACGCCCCCTTCTTGGTGGACCGGGAGAACGAGCGGCTCGTTCAGAGGCCGACCTGCATACCCGTGTCCCAGCAGATCGCGGACTATGAGCGACGGCTACGGCGTGAGGCTCATGCCCGGAACACGGCAGCGAAGCGCGCTAGACAGCAGGGAAGTACAGCAACCACAGCAACCGGCCCCGACCAGTAGTGCTCCAGAGAGCCCCTGAAGCGCCCGGTATGAACCTCGTTGACCGGTCCGGCTATAGCTACGGATCAGAAGGTCGCCGTGACTGGTATGAGCCGTTGTCCGGCTGATCTGTATTCGCCCTCGGAGTTCCTGAGCCCGTCACCTTCTGTAGTGATCAGGTGTGTGGCTGGTGGTGGCTGGCTTGGGAAGAGGGGCGGTGGGTTGCCGATCGCGATCCGCCAGCTGTCGCCTCGGGGGTAGACCAGCGGCCGCGGCGAGGCCGAGGGCGAGAATGCCGACAGCGCTGACGAGGAGCGTGCGGGTGGGACCGCAGGCTGCCAGTGCCGAGCGGAACGGCCAGGATGCGCACGGCGGAGACTATGGCGAGGACCTGTGGAAGAAGGGCGGGCGTGGTCGAATGCTGGAACAGGGTGGTAGACATCGATGAGTACGGCGGCCACAGCAGGCCGACGAGGGCGAAGCCGACCAGGGCGGCGGGCGTTGGTGCGCCCAGCCCCAACGGCAGCAGGGCCACGCCGGAGACCACCACGATGTCGGCGGCGGCCGGGCCCAGCGGCAGGCGCCGCAGGTAACCAGTGAGTAGTGCCCCGGCGACGGCGCCGGCGCCGAAGAGGCTGTAGAAGGTGGCCAGCACGCCGACCGGTGCGTGGAGGTCATGCGCCACGTGCAGGGGCAGCGCGACGTAGACGGGGCCGAACAGGAGGAAGAACCCGGCGCTGAGCAGCAGCAGGCCCGCCAGTCGGCGATCGTGGCGGATCACACCGAAGCCGCTCGTCCGCGGGGCTTGGTCCGCTCCGTCGAGGGGGCTTGTGTCGGCGTCGGGCGGCACGCCCAGACGGAGGGTGGCCGCCAGGACGGCGAAGGCCGCGGCATCGACGGCCAGCACGGACGCCGCCCCGCCCCAGATGACCAGAGGGGCCGCCATGAGCGGCCCGGTCACGGTGGCCACCGAGCCGATCGTGGAGAGCACGGCGTTGCCCGCAAGTCGGTGGCTTTCGGGCAACTGACGTGCGATCAAGGTGCAGGTGCCGGCCTGGCCCCAGGAGTGCACACCGAGGAGGCGGCGAGCAGTGCGACGTACAGCCAGATGGAGAGCACCCCGGTGGCGCGGGCGAACGGGATCGCGCCGAGCACGCAGGCACGCAGCAGCGCGTCCCAGGTGGCAAGCCGGGCGGGACGGAGGCCGCGCAGGAGGCGGTTGAGCAGTACCGCACCGGCCGCGCCGGGCAGGGTGTAGGCAGCTGCCGCGAGTGCCACCCACAAACCTCGGTCGTCAGCGGGTGCCAGCTCGACCGCCGGCCAGCTGACGGCGACCACGGCCATGCCGTCTCCCAGGGACGAGACCGTGTACCCCGGCAGCAGACGCCGCAGCACCGGGTGAGCGACCACCGGCCAGTAGGGGGAGGACCTCACTGCGTGCGTCACCGATAGCGCCACTCGAACCTCCGGTACATCGACGGCTTCGGAATAGCGGGGTCATCAACGCCGAGGAGCAGCTGCGGAACGCGGCAGCCGGAGGCCGAGCAGGGGCCGCCGGTCTTGGGGTCTCCCAGCACGCCCTATGACGTCTGGCGCGAACTTACAAGGTAGTTGTCCCTCAACACACGAGCGCCCTCCCGGGCCGTCCTGGGGCCGTGGAAGGGCGCTCGATGATGACCGACGCTGACAAGTACCAACAGCTCAGCAGCAGGTCAGGATGCCAATCATGTAGGCGGCCTCAGGTCTCGGCCCGCCTGTGGTCAGTTGTGGCTGTCCAGGTCACGCTGCGTTGAGCTGAGCGGCCAGGAACACCGCTGCCACCGAGGGGCGGACTGCGTACGTCGCACCCGCGCTCCCCTCAGGAGCCTCCCACCAGTAGAACGGAAGCCGCCGCTCGCTGTTGCTGTGTCCCTTGCTCATCCCGGACAGCACGCCTGCAACGCGCCGCGCCGCATCACTCTCGTTCGGCCCGCCCAGGGCCTTATCCACCAACTCCGTGCAGTGGATTCTCCGGCCAGGGTTGCGCAGCAGGTGCTGGAACACCTGCCGGGCCTGCGGAGCGAGTTCGGCCAAGAACATCCCGGCGCGCTCCAAGTCCTCCGGCCCCCATTCCGCGGCTCCGTAGTGTCCCGCTTCACCAGAGTGCTTAGCCCATCGTGGATCAGCCTCAGTCAGATACGCCGTCATGTCTGCCCCCAACAGTTCGCCACTAGCGTGTGTGTCGTTCGCACCGTACAGATCCGCCAGGACACTGCGTGTCGAATCCGTGTCGAAGTTCTACCGGCGAGCAGCTCAGCTGAGGAAAAGGCACAGGTCAAGAGGAACGGGACGCAGCCACAGAGTGCCTTCTAAGCGCCGGCTCCTACGCAGCGGCTGACATCCGTGGTCTGGTTCGTTGCTCTCGTTGCGATTCGAGCCACGAGGTAATATCGAACGCGTGCGCGAGTTGTCTCGAGATCAAGGACTCCTGCGTGCGGGAAATGGAGATGCTGTCCCCTGACCTGCACAGGCAGGATCGCTCCATGTCGACCGATGTCAGCGGAATGATCGAATGTCGGCCTGGGGCCCGTCTATGGGGCCCCGACGACGAAGACTCCGTGTGGGAGGTCGCCATCGATCTCTTCCTCCTCAACAGGGGCAACGCCTACGACGGCCTGGCTTGCCTCTTTGGAGTCCGAAACTCCTTCGGCTTCCGTCCCCTGGCGGAAAGCCACGGCTTTCCGGATGACGCCTCGGATGGGCTGCGAGGTGTGTTCGCAGGCTACGGCGGCCCTCGCGATGTGCATGGGACCACGTGGCTGACCTGGGCCGAGCTGAGCACCGCGGACTACGGGACCTGCTGGGCCCTCCGGTGAGCGACATGCCGGCCCGTCAGGACGTGCGGCTGGTTGGTCGAAGCATGTCAGCAGATGAAGGACGGGTTGCGTGTGCGGGCCGTCTTTGGACGGGCGGTTAACGGACGCCGAGGAAGTGAACAGTGGGGCTGAACAGCAACGGCTGGTCAGCGGCTGAGCGCCGGCTCCGGCGCCCGCGATAGCCGTACAAAAACCCACCAACTCGCGGTCTGGTCATGTCACTTGACCGTCCTCATCGCAGGGCGGGAAGTTTACCTGCGTTCGCGAGCATCTGCGGCCATGAGCAACCTCAGTCGCCGCATCTTCATCCTAGGCGGGCTCACCACCGCGAGCGTCGCAGCGCTCCAACTCGGGGCGATGGCCCAGCCGTCGGCCGCCGCGTCCACTCCCTTCCCCTTCACGCTCGGTGTCGCCTCCGGCGAACCGGACGACAACAGCGTGGTTCTCTGGACGCGTCTGGCTCCCACACCGACCAACGCGGACGGTCAGGGCGGCATGCCCAACGCCGACGTCGCCGTCGACTGGCAGGTGTCGACCAACCAGAACTTCACCACCCTCGTCAGCTCCGGCACGTTCACCGCACGCTACGCACAGGCCCACGCGGTGCACGTGCTGGCCGGTGGACTCACCCCGGACTCGGAGTACTACTACCGGTTCCGGGCCCAGGGATTCGTCTCCCCGGTGGGCCGGACCCGCACCGCGCCGGCTCCGAACACGGTCGGGCGAGACTTCACGATGGCCTTTGCCTCGTGCGCCCACTACGAGCAGGGCTACTACACCGCCTACCGACGCATGGCCGACGACCGCCCCGACCTCATCCTGCACCTGGGCGACTACATATACGAGGGCGGCGCCACCGCCGGCGCCGTGCGCCAGCACCTCGGCAGCGAGATCGTGTCGCTGGCCGACTACCGCCGCCGCTACGCGCTCTACCGCAGTGACCCCGACCTGCAGGCCGCGCACGCGATCGCGCCGTGGCTGGTCGTGCCGGACGACCACGAGGTGGAGAACAACTACGCCAACATGGTGCGCGCCGACAGCAGCCCGGTGTTGACGGCGGCCCAGTGGACCGCGCGTCGCACCGCCGCGTACCAGGCCTACTTCGAGAACATGCCGCTGCGGGCCGCCGCGACCCCCTCCGGCAACAGCATCCAGCTCTACCGCCGGGTCCGCTGGGGCACCCTTGCCACGTTCCACATGCTCGACACCCGCCAGTTCCGCGACGACCAGGCCTGCGGCGACGGGACGAAGGTCTGCGCCGACGCCGATCTGCCGGCCCGTTCGATCACCGGCGCGGCTCAGGAGGCATGGCTGCTCGACGGACTGGGCCAGCGCCTGAGCACCTGGGACCTCATAGGCCAGCAGGTCTTCTTCGCCCGCAACGTGAATTCGGCCGGCGCGATGAACATGGATGCCTGGGACGGGTACCGGGGCAGCCGGGCGCGGATCCAGCAGGGCATCATCGACCGCGGCGTACGCAACCCGGTCGTCCTCACCGGTGACGTGCACGCGTCGTGGGGCAACGACCTCAAGGCCGACTATGCCAATCCGTCGTCGGCGACGATCGGCTCCGAGCTCGTCTGCACCTCCATCACCAGCACCGGCAACGGAAGCGGCAGCACGGCGATCCCCAACGGATCGCTCAACCCGCATCTGCGCTTCTACTCCGACCGGCGCGGCTACGTCCGCACGCACATCACGTCGTCGCAGCTCACAGCCGACTTCCGGTCGGTGGCGACGGTGACCGAACACGGCGCGCCGGCGACCACCGCCCGGACCTTTGTCATCCACGACGGAAAGCCGGGGTTGGCCGATGCGTAAGCTCTCCGTACTCGGCGCAGCCGTCGCCGGCCTGGTCGCCGTCCTCGCCATGGTCGCCCCGGCCTCGGCGGCGGGTCCCTCGTCCTGGGTGACCGCGAACAGCGACTCCGCCGGTGACCAGGACACCTCATCGATCGCGGCCAACCGCCTCGGCGACGTCGCGGCGGTGTGGGAGGACGACCGCGACTCGACCAACCCGGGCGACAACGCGCACAGCGACGTGTGGGTGCGGATGTACCGCAACGGCGTCTCGGCCTACGAGAAGAAGCTCTCGGCCGGCGGGACCGCGGGCGTGGCCTGGCGGCATCTGCAACCCGACGTGGGACTCGACGACCGGGGCAACGCCGTCGTCGTGTGGGCGGAGGACCCGGACGGCAACGGGTTCTACAACATCACCTACCGTGTACTCTCCCCGGCCGGCGCGCTCCTCGGCTCCGGCCAGGCCAACGCGAGCGCCGACGGCCAGCAGATCCATCCGCGCGTCGCGGTCGATCCGGACGGCGCGCCCAACAGCACCACGGCGGTCGCGTTCTCCGTGGTGTGGGAGGACATCCAGGGCACAGCGGCGGCGACGGTGAAGGCAGCAGGGTTCACCGGGACCACGACCAAGGCCTACGAGGTGACGGTCAACGCGGCCGGCGGCGCGCACCACAACCCCGACGTCGCGACCTCCGCCTCGGGCGACGCCGTCGTCGTCTGGGACGAGGACACCGACAACAACGGCGTCTACCAGATCGGTCTGGTGAAGCTGGCCAAGGCGAACGGAGCGGTCACGCTCAGCCGCCGCAGCGCCAACAGCCTCGGCGACGGGCAGCAGCAGCGCCCGGCCGTGGCCGCCGACTTCAACGGCGACTTCGCCGTGGCATGGGAGTCCGATCACACCGGGACCCGTGGTGTCTGGGCCCGATCGTTCACCGCGACCGGCACCGCCGGCTCGGCCGAGGTCGAGGTCTCCAGCGGAACCGGAGCGGGCAACCCCACCGTCGGCATCGACGACCAGCGTGACGCCGTGGTCGGCTGGAGCGTCGCCGGCACCGATCCAGCGGTCTGGGCCCGGGGCCTCAACCCCGACGGCACCTTCGCCGGCCGGTTGCCGGCCCAGTCCGTCAGCCAGGTCACGACCGGTCGGCAGGAGCAGCTCTCGCTGGCTTCCTCCCCGTTCGGCACACTCTCCATGTCGTACACCGATGACAACGACGGCAACACCTTCGACCAGGTCCTGCTGAGTCTGGGGGCGACCAACTCGGACTGGTGACGTCCTTTCGATCCGCGGACGTCCACCGGGCCACCCCGGGCGGGGAGATCCGGCAGTCGGTTCCGGAAACCGCGCAGGAACGCGGTCCTCCGGCACCGCTGCCGGATCACCTCGGCGGGGCGGCCCGGAATCGGCCGTGCCCGTCGCGGCCTTCAGAAGTCGCCGCGGCCCCATCGCGCGCCATACAGACAGCATGCAACCCGGGGCGGTCGGACGCGCGGTGGACTACTCCTTGCCGCTGATCGTCAACTGGCGTTCTCGGCGGCGTAGGTCTGGAGCTTGCGCAGGGCTTGAGGCGCGGCGTCCTCGTCGACGCGGGCGACGATGACGATTTTGCTGGTGGCGACCGCGACGAGTGCCTTGTCGGCCTTCTTGCCGATGACGGTGTCGTCCTGTCGGGCTGTAAGCGCGTAATTCTCGCCCTGAACCGCCAGGCGCGGAGTGGCTTCGGGATCGCGGACCGTCTGCACGATCTCCTTGGTCTCCTGGGGCGAGGGGCGCCAATGCGCGGCGTCGCTGGTGCCATAGAGGTTCCCGCCGAGATCAGCGAGGAACACCGCATCCACGCCCGGAGTGCTTCGGACGATGCCTTCGCAGGACGGTTCCCAGCTCATGAACCGCTCCTTTCCGATAGGGAGCCGGCGGCGGCCGGACTCGCGTCCGAGACGGCGCGCATACCGCCAGCGTGCGGCCCGGGGCGGTTCTCCGCGCGGGGTGCTGCTCCGGGCCAGTGACCAGCGCACGCACAAAGGAACCACCGATTCCGCCGTTAATGTCCGCGTGTGGCCCTACTGTGCGCCTCGTGGACATTCACTGGAACGCCGGCCTCAGCGCCGCAGCCGCGACGACGGTTGCTCGTATCGATCGCGACCGCCGGCATGCCGACCTGACCCCCCAGCTCGACGTGACCTCGAAGACGCGGGCGGCGGCCGCGCAAAACTCAACGTCCACCTCGCCGCCCCGACAACCTCGGCGACTTGGACCACATCCGCGTCGTGGACAATGGCGACAAAGAACGCCAACTCGCACACGAAGTCGACGTCACGCAAGCCGAGATCGACGCCCACGTGCGGGCCCGTTCAAGTTCGTGCACGGTGCGGACGGCGCCGACGCGCACGGCCGGTCGGTCGCCTCCTTCGCGCTCACCGTGGGCCGCGGCCGGCCGTTCGCGACAGTGCGCACAGACCCTGCTGTTGCCGTTGATCGGGACGACCTCGCAGGGGTGCAGGAGGCGGTCGAGGATCGCCGTGGCCAGGACTTCGTCGCCGAAGACCTGGCCCCACTCGGCGGTGGGGCGTGAGGTTCGGCTCAGGCGCCGGGGCGGGAGCGGAGGTAACCGGGTAGGTGGCCGTCGCAGCAGGCCCACTTGGAGCCGGATTTGTCGGTGACGGGGTACTTGGGATCGTCGGTGCAGGGGTTCTTCTTGCTGCCTCCCCAGGTGCAGCGCTGCCGGCTGTCGTCACCGGGGAAGAGGTTGGGGTTGTGATCGCTGATCTCGACTGCTGCGGGACGGCGGCCGGTGAGCTCCCCGACGGCGAGGACTTCCTTGGCGCCGAAGGCGCGGCTGACACCGGAGGGCGTGAGCCCCACTTTGGAGTCCCAGGCGCGTACGCGCCAGGCGTAGGGGTAGCCGGTTGCCGCGGGGTCGGATCCGTCCTGTGTGACCCGGCCCGCGCGGAATCCGCGCTCCGGCAGGATAGGTACATGCATCTCGATGTCCTGCGAATCCGTGACGACTTCCCCGCGCTGAAGGAAAAGGTGGCCCACTTCGACGGGCCGGGTGGCTCACAGGTGCCACGCCAGGTCGCCGAGGCGATGGCCGCGGTGATGTGCTCGGGCATCTCCAACCGGGGCGCGGTGACAGCCGCCGAGCGCCGTGCCGAGCACGTCGTCAAGGAGGCGCGGCAGGCCATGGCGGACCTGCTCGGCTGCGAGCCGCGCGGCGTCGTCTTCACCCGGTCGGCGACGCAGGCGGCGTACGACGTCTCCCGCGCCCTGGCGCGGCAGTGGACAGCCGGTGACGAGGTCGTCGTCACCCGCCTTGACCACGATGCCAACATCCGACCGTGGATCCAGGCCGCGCAATCCGCCGGTGCGACGGTGCGGTGGGCCGCGTTCGATCCCGCGAGCGGTGAGTTGAGCGTCGACGCCGTCCGGGAACAGCTGTCCGGCCGGACCCGGCTGGTGGCGGTCACCGGGGCGTCGAACGTGCTGGGCACACGCCCCGACGTGGCGGCGATCGCCGCGGCCGTCCACGAGGTCGGAGCCCTGCTGTACGTGGACGGGGTGCACCTGACGCCGCACGCGCCGGTCGACCTGGCCACCCTGGGCGCCGACTTCTTCTCGTGTTCGCCCTACAAGTTCTTCGGCCCCCATCATGGTGTCGTTGTCGCCGATCCCGGACTGTGGGAGGAGTTGCACCCGGACAAGCTGCTGCCCTCCGCCGACGACGTGCCGGAACGCTTCGAGCTGGGCACCCTGCCGTACGAGATGCTCGCCGGCACCACAGCGGCCGTGGACTACATCGCCGCACTGGCGTCCTCCGCGGGCGACCGGCGCAGCCGGGTGCTGGAGTCGATGCGAGCGGTCGAGGCATACGAGCAGAAGCTGCTGGAGCGGCTGCTGGAGGGGCTGTCGGGCATCGGCGGTGTGCGGTTCTACGGCGCGCCGGCGCGCCGTACGCCGACGGTGTTCTTCTCCGTGGAGGGAGTGCCCGGCCGGGAGGTCTATGAGCGGCTGGCTCGGCGTGGTGTGAACGTCCCCGCGGGCAACTTCTACGCGCTGGAGGCATCGCGGCTGCTGGGGCTCGGCGACACCGGCGCTGTGCGTGCCGGGCTCGCCCCGTATGTCGACGGGGAGGACGTGCAGCGGCTGATCGACGGTGTCGCGGAGGTGGCCAGGTGAACCGCGCAGTGCTGGTCACGGGCGCTTCCCGGGGCATCGGCCGGGCCGTCGCCGAGGCGTTCGCGCAGGCCGGGGACCGGGTCGCGGTGCACTGCAACAGGTCTGCGCGGGAGGCCGAGCAGGTGGCTGCGTCGCTTCCGGGCGAGGGGCACGTCACCGTCCGGGCGGACATGGCCGACGCGGAGGCGGTGCGGCGTGCCGTGGACACGGCCGCCGCGGATCTGGGGCGCCTGGACGTGCTGGTCAACAACGCCGGCGTGTTCCTGGCGCACCCGCCGTTGAGTACCTCGTACGAACAGTGGCAGGCGGTCTGGTCGGCGACGCTCGGCACCAATCTCACCGGCGCGGCCAACGCGACGTTCTGCGCGGTGCCGCACCTGGTGGCGGCGGGCGGCGGGGCGGTCGTCAACGTTTCCAGCCGCGGGGCGTTCCGCGGCGAACCAGACTGCCCGGCGTACGGCGCGTCCAAAGCGGCGCTGAACGCCTTCGGCCAGTCGATGGCCGTGGCGCTGGCCGGCCGGAACATCAGCGTGGCCACGGTGGCGCCGGGATTCGTGGACACCGACATGGTCCGCTCGGTCCTCGACGGCCCGGAGGGCGAGGCGGTGCGCCGGCAGTCGCCGTTCGGGCGGGTGGCCCGCCCGGAGGAGGTCGCGGCCGCGGTGCTGTGGCTGGCCTCGCCGGAGGCGGTGTTCGCCAGCGGCACCATCATCGACGTCAACGGGGCTTCCTACTTGCGCAGCTGACCACGATGACGGGCGGGCAGCGGGCGCTGCGGCCGGCCGGCCGGCGGTGTGCGGCACAGGTCGCCGGGTTAGACTCGCGGCCCGGCTGTGGGAAGGAGCGGACACGTGAGCGCAGCACCCATACGGTTCGGCATCGTGGGCAGTGGCTGGCGGGCCGAGTTCTTCGCCCGGCTGGCGAGGGCGCTGCCCGAACGGCTGGCGGTGGCCGGCGTGGTGACGCGCTCGGCCGAACGTGCCGCCCAGGTGGAGGCGGAGTGGGGGGTGCCCGCCTTCCGGACGGTCGGTGAACTGTGCGGCAGCAAACCGGAGTTCGTGATCCCGTCGGTGCCGTGGGAGGTTACGCCCCAGGTCGTACGGGAACTCGTCGAGCTCGAGGTGCCGGTCCTCGCGGAGACGCCGCCGGCGCCCGGCGTGGACGGGCTGCGGGAGTTGTGGGATGCCGTGGGAGGCGCGACGCGCGCCGGGGGCGGCGGACTCGTCCAGGTCGCGGAGCAGTACACACTGATGCCCGGCCACGCCGCGCGTATCGCCCTCGTACGAGAAGGGGTGATCGGCGAGGTCACGTCCGTCCAGGTGTCCTCGACCCACATGTATCACGCGATGTCGCTGATCCGGCACACGCTGGACGTCGGTTGCGGGCCCGTGACCGTGACGGCCCGGGCGTTCACCGCTCCGCTCGCCGACCCGTTGTCGCCCGGCGGCTGGTCGGACGACCTGACGCCCAAGGACGCCGTCACCACCCTTGCTCTCCTGGACTTCGGCGGGGCCCGCACGGGCGTGTACGACTTCACGGACAACCAGTGGTGGAATCCGCTGCGCGCCCGCCGGATCGTGGTGCGAGGCTCGCTCGGCGAGATCGTGGACGACACGGTGGTGCGGATGGCCGACCCGCGCACGCCGGTGGAGTCCCCGTTGGTGCGTCGCCGTACCGGCACCGACCTCAACCTCGAAGGGGCGGAGGTGCACCACATCTCGTTCGACGGACGGGTGGTGTGGCGCAACGACTATCTGGGCGCGAGCCTGTCCGAGGACGACCTCGCCGTGGTGGACCTGCTGTGTCGTACGGGCGCATGGGTCCGGGACGCCGGCCCGCAACCGTATCCGCTGGCCGAGGGCTGTCAGGACCATCTGCTGGCGTTGGCCATCGAGGAGTCGGCACGTACGGGGGTGCCGGTGACGACCGCGGTGGAGGCGTGGGCGGACCGCTGATCCCGCCGGCCGCCCGGCTCCCTTCGTGCCCGTCCGCGGCGCACTGGCCGATGCCTCAGTCCGGCCGCTATGGACAACGTCCACGGGACCCGAGCTCGCCGAAGTCTCGTGGCTGCTGCGGTTGGCCAGGCGACGAAGCTGGTGCCAGTGATCACGTGCGGACTGGGAACCAAGCCGTATCAGCGGGTACTGGAACCCCGGCCGCCGCGGCAGCTGGGGTGGAGACGGTCCGGCCTGGTGCGGCCGACTCGCACTCCACACGCGAGGTTTCGCGGAAGTCGATGCACGGAGAATCCCGAGCGCAACGCCTGGGGCCGGGACGTCGTCCCGGCCCCAGGCGTTGCCGACTACTGCTGCTAGTCGCGGTGGGTCAGTGCTGGCCGTGGCCGCCGTCACTACGACGGCGTTGGAGCGTGAACTTCTCGAAGACCGACAGCTCACCTGTGGGCGTGATGATGTTGTAGTAGGTGACGTGGATGCGGGTCATGTCACCGGGGTGACGGCCCGGGTCGACGGAGAACTCGGCGAAGCCGTACGGATGCTCCGCGTCGCGGACGCCGATCCAGACCGCCGTCTCCTTCTCCTTGACCGAGTTGTACTTGCCGATGTGCTCCATCTGGACGTATGCCGAGTGATGCCCGTGACCGTCGGCGTCGTCGGTGGTGAAGCTGTTGTTGGTGATGCCGGACACGCCGCCGCCGCCGAGGACCATGTGCGTCGTGCCGTGTGCACTGTCGATCACGTCGAGTGCGGTCTGACTCGGGTTGGGTGTGAGGGTGACGCTCCCGGGGACGACGCCACGCACCGCCAACGAGCGCTCGTAGTCGTGCTCGTGGCCACAGACCACCAGATCGACGCCGTACTTGTCGAACAGCGGGCCGTACGCCGCGCGCAGCGCGACATCGGGGCCGTTCGCGGCGGTCGCCGAGCTGATCATCACCTGGTGCATGCAGACGACGATCCAGTCGATGTCCTTCGAAGCCCGTGCCGACTTGAGCTCCTTCTCCAGCCAGGCGAGCTGCCGACCGCCGGAGTAGCCGTTGATGTAGATGTCACCGCCCTCCTGCAGGGCGATGTCGTCGTTCTGCAGGGCGATCACCTTCACGCCGCCGACCGTGAAGGAGTACCAGAGGTTGTCGAGCTCGGGCTGGTTCTCGGTCGAGGGCAGCTCGAAGTAGGTCTGGTACGCGTCGAGACCGAGCTTGCCGTTGGCCAGCTCGATCTCATGGTTGCCCGCGCACGGCATCCACGGACGGAATCGCGCTGAGCGGCTGTTGTTGGTGAGGAAGTCGCGCCAGACGCGAATGCGGTCGGGCCCGGTGTTGGCGTAGCAGAGGTCACCGTTGAGGAGGTGGAACAGCGGGCCGACCTTCTCGACGCCGGTGACGATGTCGGCAGCGGCCGGGGTGGCGTTGGGCTCGAAGTCCCGGCCCGAGGCGTCGGCCGGGTTCGCCCCCGTCTTCCACGTCACACTCGGCGCACCCTGGTCGCCGAAGCTGGTGAAGGTGAACGGAGCCCGGCCGGACGGCGCCGTGTGGAAGGTGCCGGCGTCGGGGGTGGCGCCGTCGTGCTGGGCCGCGTACAGGTAGTCGGTGTCGGCCTTGAGCTTGCTGATCAGCGCGTGATGGACCCAGACGGTCCGCCCGGAGGTGCCGTCCACGTAGGTCTTCGTCGTCGCGTGCACTGTGGAGCCGAAGCCGCCACTTAGCGTGCCGTAGACGACCCGGGGGTTCTTGACGGCCGCGTCGGTGACCCACGAGACGACCATCTGGCTGCGTGGGTCGGCGCCGAAGGTGAGGTGCAGGCCCTGGACGGGGGTGGTGGCCGAGCCGGTGGTGAGACCGGTGACCTCCGACTTCGCCGGGACCGCCTCGGCGGTTCCGGCGCCGAGGACCAGTGGCCCGGCGGCGGCGCCGGACACTGTCGCGCCGAACAGGCCGAGCGCGTTGCGACGAGAGATTCTGGTTTGCTTGGGTTCTTCGGACATTCCAGGGGCCTTTCGCGTCGTCGGGTGCAGTCGCACACCGACCGGACAGCGCGCTCCGAACCTGACAGCGGGCTGCGGCAGGTCGGCGGTGCGCCACTCACGGACGCTAGGAAGCACGGTCGACCGGAGCGGTGAGACAGGTGTGAACGCCAGATGGCGGTCACCGCAACGGACGGCAATTCCCGCGGCGGCCTCGCCCTGTCTTGGCTAATGGCTCGGAGCGGTTGGGGTGTTCGGGCGAGCTCCCGTCAATCGTGATGAAGTCGACGCCGCGAGGCCCGCGCGCCATCCCGTCGGCACAGCGTCTCCGCGACGGTTCGATGTGCCGGTGCGGGGCGTCACGTCGGATGGCCGCGCAAGGCTCAACCCGTGATCGCTGCGGCGGCATCGGCACGAAGGATCATGCGAGGCCGGGCGGGAGTGCCAGCAACCCGGACTCCGGGCTTGTTGAAGATCCGCCCAGGTAAGGGTGAACCAGACTCACACGTCCCCATGCGCGTGGTCGCCCATCGCCACGTCGACGACTCCGCGGACGAGGCGAGGCGTGACCTGTTCCACGACCTTGCTCGTGCCGCGGCCCCGGCGGAGCCGGAGGTCGTGCGGAAGCGCTGAGGGTGCAAACCAAAGCCAGAGCTCGAAAGGGTGCCCGTCGACCGGTCCTGCCGTTTCCACCCAGCACGGAGGACATGAGAAATGGTGATCTTCGGTGTCGACATCCACAAGCGCAATCACTCGGCAGTCGCTGTTGATGAACGAGGACGCGAACTCGACAGCCACACAACCGGCACCACCAGCGCCGACCACGTGCGCCTACTTTGCTGGGCACGTCGGTTCGGTGAACACCGCACGTGGGCCCGACCGTACGGGAGTTGGAGGCCGAGATCAGCGCCCTCATCAGCCGCCTTGCCCCAGCTCTCCTGGAGATACCCGGTTGCGGCGTTCTCACCGCGGCAAAGATCATTGGCGAGACCGCCGGGATCGCCCGCTTCAAATCCAAGAGCGCCTACGCCCGACACAACGGGGGCCTACTCTACCTGCCCAGTCCCGAAACTCCGTGGAGCACGATATGACCGGCACCCCGCGGGAACCTGCTGGCGGGGTGGTTCCCCGTAGGCGGTTCCGCGCTCTCCGGTGTCAGACACCCATGTTCTAGCTCAAGCGGTGGGATGCGGAAGTGGACGTGGTAGCAGGCAAAGGGATGATCACAGCGTCGGAGCCACGCCGATGCCCTGCACAGGGGACAAGGTTCTGGGCCGTGGTTGTGAAAAGCATCCTCGCCGGCGGCCGCGCCATCTCCTACCGCAACTTGAGCTGAGGAGGGTTGGGCTACTCACGATCGCCTATCGGCGTGTCCTGGAACTGGCGGTAGCGCGGTGGGGGGCCAGGAACGGGATGAGTGCCGCCAGCAGGTCCTGAGGGGCTTCTTCGGCTACCCAGTGGCCGCTGCCGGGGATGACCAGGGGCTGTACGTCGTCGGCTGCGAGTTTCATCGTGTTCGCGATGCTCTCCCCGACGCTTTCGGCTCCGCCGATCGCGAGAATGGGGATGGTCAGGTGTCGCTTCACCCGGTCGGCGTTCTGCGTGAACGTGGTGTCGAGGTCGCGGTACCAGCCGAAACTGCCGCTCAGGGCCTGGCGGTGCGAGGAGAGGGATTCGATGTAGTAGCGAATGGCGTAGGCGGGCAGCTTTCGCGCGGCTTTCATGTCGAGCTGCCAGCCGAAGTAGATGTCTTCCCGGCCTGCCACAAGACGTTCGTTGACGTCGTCGAGCCGGTTGAAGGGGAAGTGCCAGAGCATGTTGTTGGCCTGGGCCGGGCCGAGCAGGGGCGGTGAAGGTGCCAGTTCGTGCTCATCGACCACAGTGAGCATCGGCTGTCCCGGCGCGCAGAGCATGGTCACGACGAATTCGGTGCGTGCGTCCGGCAGGGCGTTGCCATCCTGGTAGTGGATCACGTCCCCTCCAGGCTCCCAGAACGCGTCACCGTCCTTGATCACGAGTTCAGGCTCGCCCTCGAGTTCGAAGAGGACCGCGCCCTCGACGACGTACCCGAAAGCCGGCCCAGGGTGCCGGTGCGGAGGCGCCCCGGGATCGCCGGGTTCCCGCCAGACGACGATGGTCATCGTAGAAGCGTCCTCTGGGATGAATGGCGGCTTGACGTCTTGCAGCGTCTTCAACTGTGACTTCCACACCTCCGAGCGCGGCTGCTCGTCGGTCCTGTCCTTTGATTTGTTGTCCGACATGGTCTGCGCCTCCGTAATGTCGTCCGCCAGCCGTACCACTGCGGCACCGCGACGTCGGCGCAGTCGGTTCTCGAGTCCAGCCTCCCCCCTGCCTCGAGACGCAAGGCGGGGCGCTTACCGCACGGGCTGTCTCTCCAGGTCAGACCGCAATCTTGAAATGGATGCGGCTACGGGAAGAGGTCGATACCTCTCCGGGGCAGGCCCCGCACCGCAGTCGTCTGTGACGTCGGCCAGCGAACGCAGGAACGCTGCCCCAGACCCGTGCCGTATTCCTTCCGCCGCTGGCATGCCTGCGGCACCAGCCCCGATGACTCGCAGCACACTGTTCGGTGAGGCGTCCGTCATGCCGTCGTCGTTCACCGTGCCGGCCCCTCGACTTCGCCGGACGGCCCGTCCTCGAAGGGCGCGTACGGCAGAAGGCGTTGGCCCGAGGCCTCGGCTCCCCGTATGGCTGTCTTCTAGTCAGGGTGTTCGGTGGTCAGGGCTGCGCGGCCGGTTTGGCGCGCGGTCGCCCCAGGGGTAACCCCCGGGGGTTGGCCCGCGGACGCAACTGAGCTCGCACAGCCACCCGAATCGAAAAATGGGAATAAAATAGGTGAATGCGGAACGCGAGGTTAGGAAGATCGACTCATGGGGGTGTCCGCCATCGATTCGCAGATCGCATTGCGGGGCCGGGGCCGGGAGCTGGCCGCCTTGGAGCGGGTGGTGGCCACGGCGCAGGCGGGCAGCAGCGCGGTCTTGGTCTTGCGCGGCCAGGCGGGGATCGGCAAGACCGCGTTGCTGGACTACGCGGCAGGCCGCGCCGCCGGGTTCCGCATCATCTCCGTAGCGGGCATCGAGGCCGAGATGGAGCTCCCGTACGCGGGCCTTCACCAGCTCTGCGCTCCCCTTCTCGGCCGGCTTGACCGGCTGCCCGTACCCCAGCGCGATGCACTGTCCGTCGCGTTCGGACTGCAGGAGGGCGAGGTATCCAACCGCTTCCTGGTGGGCTTGGCGGTACTCGGTCTCTTGGCCTGCGCTGCCGAGCGTCAGCCGCTGGCCTGCCTCGTCGACGACGCCCAATGGCTCGACGAGGGGTCCCTGCAGTTGCTGGCCTTCGTCGCCAGGCGGTTGAAGGCCGAATCGATAGCCGTGGTCTTCGCCCTGCGGGACTCCGACAACGATCGCGAACTGGCCGGCCTGCCCGAGCTGATTGTCGCGGGACTCAGCGAGCCCGACGCGCGTGCGCTGCTGGCTTCGGCAGTCCGCGTGCCGCTCGACCCGCTCGTACGGGATCGGATCGTTGCCGAGGCCCGTGGCAACCCCATGGCCCTCCTACAGGTGCCGCAGGCGCTCAGGCCAGCGGAGCTTGCGGGAGGCTTCGGTCTCCCCGGCGCCCGTGCAGTTCCTCGCTGCATTGAGGACGCCTTCCACCAGCGGATCCAGTCGCTTCCCGAGGATAGTCGGCAGCTTGTACTGACCGCCGCTGCCGAGCCGACGGGAGACCTGGATCTGCTGTGGCGCGCGGCCGGTCTGCGGGAGATAACGGTGGACGCCGCAGGGCCAGCCGAGGCAGGAGGGTTGGTCGAGTTCGGCAGCCGGGTGCGGTTCCGCCACCCCCTGGTGCGCTCGGCCGTCTACCGGAGGGCGTCCGCGCCAGACCGCCGGGCGGCGCACCGGGCGCTGGCGGAAGCCACCGATCCACGCCTTGATCCTGATCACCGGGCGTGGCATCGCGCCCACGCCGCGGCCAAGCCCGACGAGAGTATCGCCGTCGAGCTGGAGTGCTCGGCCGACCGGGCTCGACGCCGCGGCGGAGTGGCGGCGGCGGCCTCGTTCCTGCGGCGGGCAGCGGAGCTGACGCCCGATCCCGCACGCCGGGTCGGCCGTGCGCTGGCCGCCGCTCAGGCCGATATCGACGCCGGCGGAGCCGACCACACCCACACCATGCTGGCGACCGCAGAGGCCGGTCCGCTCGACGACCTTCAGCGCGCCCAACTGGAGCGACTGCGGGCTCGACTGGTCTTCGCGCAAATGCGCGGCGGTGACGCGCCTCGGCTTCTCCTCGACGCCGCACACAGGCTGGTGCCGCGCGACGCCGCCCTGGCCCGTGACACTCTGCTGGAAGCGGTAGGCGCGGCAATCTTCGCTGGCCGGCTCAGCGAGGGGCCCGGGCAGCGGGAGGTGGCCGAGGCGACCCGCGACGGGCCCGCGCCGTCGACGCCGCCGCGGATGGTCGATGTCGTCCTGGACGGCATAGCCGACCTGATCATCGACGGACCGACTGCCGGCATCGATGGTCTCAGACGCGCTCTGCAGGCCGTCCGGAAGAGGCAGCGCTCTGCAGCGGCGGACGCAGACAGGCGCTGGCTGTGGCTTGCGTTCCGCGTGACACCCGAACCTCTCGCACCGGAGCTATGGGACGACGAGGCGTGGCACGAGCTGGCCACCGACGCCGTCGGCATCGCCCGGGCAGCCGGCGCGCTCGCCGTCCTCCCTATGACGCTGACCTACCAGGCGTGCTCCCATGTGCATGCCGGAGAGTTCGACACCGCGGCGGCTCTCATCGACGAGGCGACGGCGATCTCGGAAGCGGTCGGCGGCGTACCCATGATGTACGCGTCCCTGGTGCTCGCCGCGTGGCGAGGCCAGGAGTCCCAGGCACGGGACCTCATCGACACCACCATCGAAGAGGTACGCGCTCGCGGTGAGGGGCGCGTACTCAGCCTCGCCGAGTACGCGACCGCGGTCTTGTACAACAGCCTTGGCCGCTATGACGATGCGCTGGCCGCCGCGACGCGGGCGTGCCAGTACGAGGATCTGGGCTTCTTCGGCTGGGCATTGGTCGAAAAGATCGAGGCCGCCGCCCGCAGCGGGCAAACGGAGGCCGCCGTGTCGGCGCTGGAGAAGCTCACCGAACGCACTCGCGCGAGTAGCACCGACTGGGCCCTGGGCACGGAAGCCTGCTCACACGCTCTCCTGAGCGAGGGCGCGATAGCCGACGCGCTCTACCAGGAGGCAATAGAGCGGTTGGAACGCTGCCGGGTCACCGTCCACCTGGCCCGAGCCCGCCTGCTGTACGGCGAGTGGCTGCGACGTCAGAACCGCCGCCAGGAGGCCCGTACCCAACTGAAGGCTGCGTACGAGATGTTCAGCCGTTTCGGAGCCGAAGGATTCTCCGAGCGTGCCCGCAGGGAACTTCTGGCGACCGGGGCGACCGTACGCAAGCGGACGGCCGGCGCTGACTCCGAACTGACTGGCCAGGAGGCCCAGATTGCCAGGCTGGCCAGGGCCGGCCACACCAATGCCGAGATCGCCGCCCAGCTCTTCATCAGCCCGCGCACGGTGGAGTGGCACCTCGGCAACATCTTCGCCAAGCTCGGGGTCAGCAATCGCCGACAGCTCCGCTCAGCTCTGGCTCCTCCGAACTGACGGTGGTCTGGGCTGCGCGGCCGGCTTCGAGGCGGGCTGTGGGGACGCGGTAGGGGGAGCAGGGGACGTAGTCGGGCCCCGCTTGGTGGAAGAAGTGCACCGATGCCGGGTCGCCGCCGTGTTCTCCGCAGACGCCGGTCGTCAGCCCCGGGCGGGTGGCGCGTCCCTCGTCGACGGCGATGCGCACCAGGCGGCCGACGCCGTCGGGGTCGAGGGACTCGAGCCGGTTCAGCCTCGTGGTAGCCGATCTCAAGCAGTTCAGTGCGGACGTGACGGAGCGGGCCCAGTTCGGGCAGGGGATCAGCCGTCTTCTCGGGCCTTGAGGCATCACCCCAGTTAGCTGCCGCTGCCGGAAAGGATGTCAGCGGCACTGAAGCAGCGGCTGCCCCTGCAGCTATTACCTTGTTAACGGATCGCCTGCTGATCATTTTTCGATTCCCTCTAGTGAGAGTTTTTCGTGTATTTGAAGAGAGGAGTGCTCGAATGGCAATTCTGGACCGCCCTGCGAAAATGGCCTCCGAGCATTGACCTGACGGATGCGCTTTCGATGGTTTCCAGAAACTACGCAAACTGTCAGCCCTTTCCGCTCGACTCGCAATGTCATCCTTGCTGGATCTACTGCACCTTCCCTTGCATCTCTGCCCGTCAGGATGCGATGCCGCTAGCTGTCGCCACCACCTCGGCCACCACATCCGGGTGGTCCATCGAGATGAACGTCCGCCCGCCCGGGATAGTCACCAATGTGGCATGCGGGAACGCCGTCTGAAGCCGTTTAGCGACCTCGAGCGGGAAGAACGTATCGTCGCCACCCCACACCAGGTGAACCGGCTTTGTGAACTCGCCGAAACGTGAGCCCACATCAAGCAAGTTTTCCGGTCGGATTGCGACCATTACCTTCGCGACATCCCGGCGGATGCGCCTATCCTTCAGCGCAGGCTCAATCCAGCGGCGGGTCACGCTGGCATTCGGTTTCCCGCTGAACACCAGGCCGTAGCCGCGACTGCTCTGCCGAACCGGCGTAAGCGTGAGCGCCCACATCAGTATCCACAGCAGCGTCGGGTGCCGACCCACCTTCACGGCCATCTTGAAGCCTGGGGGTGGGAAGAGCTCGAACGCATCGCAGTTGGTGAGCACCAACCTGCCAATTCGACTGCGGTCAATGTCGATTGCGAACTGGCACAGTCCTCCACCGGTGTCGTTGCCGACGAGCGTCACGTCATCAAGGTCCAAGGCGGCAAGGAATCCGTTGATGACATCAGCCATTCCACGCGGACTCAAGTCGGCATCCGCGGCCATCGGGATGCGGTGCGAGCCCAGCGGCCAGTTGGGTGCGTAACTGCGGATTCCCTGTTCAGCCAGCCGGTCCGCGACCTTGGTCCAAAGCCTGTTGTCGACCAGAAGGCCGTGCACGAAAACCACCGGCGGATAGCGGTTGCCGGCAGGACCAGCAACTCGGTAGGTGATCGTCCCCTGCGGGATATCGACCCGGCCGAGTTCCTGCTCGTTCGACGTGGATGGCATTAGCGAACTCCCCTCTTTGGAGGTGTGACGTCGCAGCAACCTTCACTTGCTGCTCCACAGGGCGCCAATTTAATAGGGTTACGATACGACTGCGTTTCCTGTTGCACGCGAGCGCTTGCCGCGCAATGATTGCCCTCCACGGCACCCTCCGAGACCGAGCCAACCTTCAACCGGCTTTCCGAGTCCTGACGGCAATCGTGTGACTTGCCAGCTCGTCAACGAAATCGGCGATTGGCAATGTCAATCGACACAAACCTCGACAACGCTGTCCTGCTCCGAACTGCGGCAGCCAGCCCTCAGTTGACGCCTGGCCCTGGACGCTCGTCCCCGAGAACGAGTGCGCCGAACCGGCCCCGTGACCTGTAGGTGGCAATGAAGATGTACGGCAATAGGTAAACGCTGCCGAGGACTGCCGGCAAGGCGAGCAGCACACGTGGGAAAGTTCGCTCCCGGTGCGCGATCCATGCCATCGTGATTAGAAGATATATAACAAAGTCACCGTTGATCTGCGCCCGCCATCCGTTCGAGAAATCCGTGAAGAACACTCTGCCGTCTGCCAAACCGAGAGTGGAGATGGCATTGACGCTTATCACCATGATCACGGCCCACGCGCCCACGAGCGCGATCCTGAAGGTGAACATGTTTGGCCTTTCGTCGACGAAAGTAGGTAAGACTGCTTGCAGGACGAGACGGGTGGTGATGCCAGTTGGCGCGCTCCCCGTTTCGAGCCCGTGATGCGTTGCTTCAGCCCGTCACCAGCGGCTCGCCGTCTGGCGGCTTGTGGCAACAGCCTTACGAAGCGGGCCCGGGCGTCGCTCGGTGTGGCCGATCGGGGTGCTGCCGAGAGGCGGGCGAATGGCCGCTTTCAATGCCACATTTCGCCGTTGCGCGCTGTAGCGTTGGCGACCACGACGGTGTCGCGGGATAGGCGGATGTGCGCCTCGACAGTGGATGCGTCGCAGGTACGGATGGACGCGCCCAGTCGCCGCAGCAGCTTGAGTGACCTGACGTTGTCGCGTTCGGTAAGTGCCTCTACGGAATCGATGCCCGCTGCTTGGGTCGACGCGACGGCGTGACTGGCCATTACCGTACCGAGTCTGCGGCCCTGCCAGGCATCATCGATCAGAATCGAGAGGTCCCACGATGAACGGTTGGAATACGGAAGCACGCTGACCATGCCCAGAACAAGACCGTAATCGGCGGCTGGACGTGCCAGCCAGGTCCAACCGGTCCCGGAACCGCACAGCGTTCTCCACTCGGTGGGCGTGAGCGACTCGCGCGGCCGGTGATAGCGAGCTCGACGGCTAGCCGGTGAGCAACGACGGTGCATCTCATTGACCGATAGCAGATCACCTACGGTCGCCCGTTCGATAACTATGGCGCCGATTTCGGCACCTTCGAGGAGGACCCACCGAACCTCCCTCAGCGGCCCCCGCGTCCGCGTAACAGGACACATTCCGTGCGCGGCGTCCAAGAGCGACATTCTCGGTTCCTTTCACAACCTGGCGGAACGTCGCCATACTGCCCGTTGGGGGGCGCGGATGCGATTACCTGGGAGGTACTCGATACGACACATGCCGCCCGGCTATCGTGACGTCTCGTGACAGATGCGAACGTCGGATACCTGATCCGCCGGCAACGTGGACTCGCCCGCCGCAGCCAGATGCACCTGGCGCATGAGATCGGCATCTCACCCCGCCACCTGAGCTTCGTCGAACTGGGCAAGTCGAAACCGAGTCGCGGCTTGCTGATGAAGATCGCCCAGCATCTGGACGTGCCGCTGCGGGAGCGGAACGACTGGCTGCTGGCGGCCGGATACGCTCCCCGCTATCCGGAGACACCCCTGACAGGACCGGCGCTTTCCCGGGTCCGGGCCTCGTTGCAGGCGCTACTGGACACGCACGACCCGTTCCCCGGCGTTGCAATCGACCCGCGGTGGAATGTGCAGCTCAGCAACCGCGCTGCGCGCCGACTGGTCTCCGGAATCCCAGAGGACGTGGGCGGCACGCCGACCAACCTTTTCCGTACGGCCCTGCACCCTGCCGGACTCGCCGGCCGCACCCTCAACTTTCCGCAGTGGTCCGCTTACCTGCTGCGCCAGCTCGACCGGGCCGTCGTGCGGACCCAAGACCCCAGCCTCACCGCGCTCGCCGACGAGATCGCGACCTGGCCAGCCATCCCGGAACGCCACACTTGGAGCCATCTTTTTGCGGACGAAGCGGACGACCCGGTCCTGTCATGGCGGCTAGAGCTCAAGGGCGAGGAACTGTCGATGTTCAGCATCCTCAGCACATTCGGAACCCCAATGGACGTCACCCTGTCCGATCTGTCAATCGAGTTGTTCTTCCCCGCCGACGAGCAAACCGAGACGATCTTGCGCCGCCGAGATTGAGAGTTCCTACGGGGGCTTTGGGCGCTACCGCATAGCAGCCATGCCCGCGTTGAGTGCGCCTGGGTGATGCCGTAGACGGCATCACCCAGGGGCAAGACCTTGAGTCGTTCGATGGCGATCGCCCGTAGGAGTAGACGCTAGGCCGTTTCCTTCGGATCACCTCGCTCACCAGATGAAGATTGCGGCGAGGTGGAGTCCGGCGAGGTAGATGGTGGCGGTCTTGTCGTATCGAGTGGCCAGGCCGCGCCACTGCTTGAGCTTGTTGATGCAACGCTCGACGGTGTTGCGCCGTTTGTATGCCTCGCGGTCGAAGGCCGGCGGACGTCCGCCGCGGCTGCCGAGGCGTTTGCGGTTGGCGGCCTGGTCGGCGGGCTGCGGGATCACTGCCCGGATGCCGCGTCGTCGCAGGTGGCGGATCGCCCGGGACGAGTATGCCTTGTCGGCCAGGACCACGTCCGGCGTGACCCTGGGACGGCCGATCCGCCGGGGCACTCGCAACCGGGCCATGACCTGCTCGAATGCGGGGGCATCACCGGCCTGGCCGGGCGTGATGACGAACGCAAGCGGGCGGCATCGGTCGGGCCTTCTCCAGGGCCTGTTCGCCAGGGACAGTCCCGCGTCCCCGGCGTCATGGTCACGGACGGTGATAGCTCGCGTGCGCAGATCCTCGCTTGGTGCAGTGAGGAGGCTGAGACGCGGGGTCGAAGGTGAACCAGTTGGGTGGGGAACTGGTCGACGGGGACGCGCATGTCGGCTATGTCCTTGACCGTGAGGGAGGTAAACCTGCGCGATGCGGGGGTCTGATGCGCGGGCTTGTGACGGCTGCCCGCAAGAGGCAGGGTGGTCTCGAGGGGCCACGGATGCGGCTGGGGCTTGTCCTCATCGTGAAGTGTGTGAGCCTGGAGCTGACGAAGTCGATCGCCGCCGAACGGGTGGGTCGTACACCGGTCTGGAAAGCGGTGGCCGACGCAAGATCGTCCATTTGGACGGGCTTACGGAGGTGTCGTACATGTCAGAGAAGAACCCAGTGCATGCGACCTCTGCGGAGGGGCCCGAGGTCTCGCTGCCGCCCGAAGTCAAGTTGCTGCAGGACGTCACTCCGCCCTTTTTCCCCGAAGGTGGTTCGGGAATGACCATCCTCGTCGATTGGCCTCCCGGTCACCCCGGGCTGCCTCCGCACCGCCACTCGGGGCCGTCGTTCGGCTATGTGATGGAGGGCGCGATCCGGTTCGAACTCGAGGGCGAGCCGGAGCATGTGATCAAGGCCGGTGGGACGTTTTGGGAGCCAGGCGGTGACGTGATCCACTACCAGGACGGCAACGCCCTGCCGGACGCACCGACCAAGTTCCTGGTGACCATGGTGTGCGCGCCGGGTCAGCCGATGCTCACATTGGTCGACGAGGGGGAACTGAAGGAACGGGCGCACCTGCGCGCCCCGCGTCCCTCCGCAGGCTGACCCGCGGTCCTCCACGGGGCCATGGAATGGAGATTGGCGGCATCTTCGGGTCACGCAACGCACGACCGGACACGCCCATGGCGGGGCCGTGGTGATCACGTGCCGACCGGCGGCTATTGACCGGGCGATCTGGGGCACTGGCGCAACCGGGCAGTACTACTGGTCGCGACATGCGCTGATACCCGGCCCCGCGACGCCCCCGAAGCCGCCTTCGTGTCTGGCGCGCGCCTATGTCTCGACGACCAGGCGAAGCGTGTTGTTGCCAGCCGCTTCGGATGTCGGCCCTGAGCGGTGGGGCGCACGATCAGTTCGTTGACGTCGACGTTGGCGGGCTGGTCGGTGGCGAAGGCGATCGCGTCCGCGATGGCCGAGGCGGGGATCGCCAGTTGCTCGGCGGCCGTGCGGGCGGCGGCCTGGGCCTCGGTCGAGCCACCCCGGTGTGTGAGCTCGCTCTGTGTGAAGCCGGGACTGATGACAGTGACGCGGATGTCCCGGCTCTCCTGCCGCAGCGTGTTCAACGCCGGAGCCCTCACGCATGAGGCTGTCGTGCTCCCGCTGCCGGCTAGCCAAGCCGTCGGAGAGTGGCCCATCGGTGCCCAGGGGCGCATCGCCGAAACGGGCAGCCTGGGTGAAGCCTCACGCAGCTGCGGTGCAGGGGAAGGCGACGGCATCACCTCCGGCACCATGGCCTGGACCACGCTGAGGCTCCAGCCCGGCCGCTACGAGCTGGTGTGCAACCTCCCCGGCCACTACGCCGCCGGGATGTACACCGAGCTCGACGTCACACGGTGACCACGGAAAGGACCGGCACTACCAAGCTCAGCGTCGCTGCCGCCGCCGGTCATGCCGATCTTCTCTTCTCCGGCTCCTCAAGCCCGGTCCGGGCGGCGAGGCCGCAGCGCGGTGGGCGCGGTATCCCCTGGGACCCCAGTCCGACAGCCACCGTCGAGCGCCTATACGAGCTCATCGACGCCATGGCGGATCACCACTGCAACCGTGTGCTCCTGCTCGTGCGCTCCGAAAAATACCCCCCCGGGTATCTGTTACGGTGGCTGCAGATACCCCCGGGGGTAAAAATGCGAGGAGGGAGAGGGCCGTGTTCTTTGCCGACATCCTGGAGACCGAAGGGTTGGGCAACCGCAGCTACCTGGTGGGCGGGGCCCGCTTTGCGGTCGTGGTGGACCCGCCGCGGGACATCGACCGGGTGATTGCCGCGGCCGCCCGGCGAGGGGTGCGGATCACGGCAGTCGCCGAGACGCACGTGCACAACGACTACATCACCGGCGGCCTGGAACTGGCCCGTCTGACCGGCGCCCGCTACCTGGTGCCCGCGCGGGCGTCGGTGGCCTACACGAGGGTCCCGGTGATCGACGGGGATGTGGAGCACATCGACGACGGGCTTGTGCTGCGGGCCGTGGCCACCCCGGGCCACACCCCGCACCACACCTCCTATGTGCTGGAGGAAGATGGTCAGGCGGTGGCCGCCTTCACGGGCGGGTCGCTGCTGATCGGCAGTGTGGGACGGCCCGACCTGGTGGAGCCGCGGCTGACCGGGCAACTCGCGCGCGCCCAGCACGCCTCGGTGCACCGGCTCGCCGCAGAGCTGGACGATGAGGTGGCGGTGCTGCCCACCCACGGGTTCGGCAGTTTCTGCTCCTCCACCCCCGCGCGGGGCGACCACAGCACCATCGGCGGCGAGAAGGCCTCCAACCCGGCGCTGGTCCAGGACGTGGACAGGTTCGTGGCCGCACTGCTGGCCTCACTGGATGACGTGCCGGCCTACTACGCACACATGGGTCCGGCCAACGCCGCCGGTCCCGCGCCGGTGGACCTGACCGCGCCGCAGCACGCCGACGCCGGCGAGATCGCGCGGCGCCTCGCGGCGGGGGAGTGGGTCGTCGACCTCCGCAGCCGGACGGCCTTCGCCGACGGTCACCTGGCCGGGTCGTACAACTTCGAGGTCGAAGGGCAGCTGGCGACCTATCTGGCGTGGATGATCCCGTGGGGCAAGCCGGTAACGCTCCTGGCCGGCAGCGCCGACGCCCTTGCCCGCGCCCAGCGGGAGCTGGCACGCGTGGGCATCGACCGCCCCGCCGCGGCCGCCGTCGGCTCACCGGCCGACTGGGTCACCGGGCACGACGAGCCGGTGTCGTTCCCGCGGGCGACGTTCGCCGACCTGGCCGCCGCACGTGAGCGCGGCGAGCACGTGGTGGTCCTGGACGTGCGCCGGGACAGCGAGCGGGCCGGTGGATGGATCAAGGGCAGTGTGCACATCCCCATCCACCAAATCCACCAGCGCCTGCACACCGTGCCCGCGGGCACGGTGTGGGTGCACTGTGCGGGGGGCATGCGCGCGGCGATCGCCGCGTCCGTTCTCGACGCCGCAGGCCGGGCCGTGGTGGCCATCGACGACGGCTACGCGGCCGCCGCCGACGCAGGCCTCCCACTCCTCACCCCTGCCCGGACCTGACCGCACGGCCTGCCTGCCATCGTCTTGAACGGACGGCAGAGCAGGAGCACCAAAGGACCACCGCCATGCTCTTCTGCCGACGCGGCCCCGGCCGCATTCCCCCCGCACCGGCCCCCTACCCGCTCCGCGCATGCCCGGCGGCGGGCACCGTCATATGACCGCGCTGATCCTCGCCCTGGCAGCCGGGGCCACGGTCGGCCTGGTGATGGGCTCGCTCGGCGCGGGCGGCAGTATCCTCACCGTCCCGGCACTGATCTACCTGCTGGGGTTCACCCCTGCCGAGGCGACCACCGCCAGCTTGATCATCGTGGTCGTCACCTCGCTCACCGCACTGCTGGCCCACGCCCGCGCAGGGGCGGTGCGCTGGCGGGCAGGCCTGCTGTTCGCCGCGGCCGGTCTGCTGCCCGCGGCAGCCGCCGGGGCGGTGTCCGCACGTGTTCCCGCCCCCGTGCTGACGCTGGCTTTCGCCGTCCTTGCGGTGCTGGCCGCGCTGCGCATACTGCGCCGCCGGACGCCACGGGTGAACGGGACGGTGTCGGCACGCCGCGCGGCGACAGCCGGGGCCGGGCTGGGCGCGGTGACTGGAATCCTCGGCGTCGGCGGCGGATTCCTCGCTGTCCCGGCACTGGTGACCGTCCTGGCGGTACCGATGAGCGCGGCCGTGGGCACCAGCTTGCTGGTCATCGTCGCCAACGCGCTGGCGGCCCTGCTGGCCCGGGCGGCCACCGCCGTCACTTTGGACTGGGCCCTGGTGATGCCGTTCATCGCGGCCGCGGTCCTGGGCGCCTGGGACGGCAAGAGGCTCAGCAGCAAGGTCTCACCGGCGACACTGCAACGCGCCTTCGGCTGCCTGCTGATGACCGTTGCCGTGGCCATGGGGATCGGAGCCCTGCGATGACCGCCGCACGCGGCCTGCCGCCGGCGCCCAGGAACCCGGGCCACGGCAGGCCGCGGGCTCAGGCCAGCGACAGAAAGAGTTTCTCCAGCCGGGCCCGCACCTGCGCGGAGTCCCGCACCGCCGGGTCCTCACTGGTCATGCACTGCTGCAGGCCCGTCGCGATGAGCGAGAAACCGGCCCGGTCCAGAGCACGCGAGACGGCAGCCAGCTGCGTGATGACGTCCTCGCAGTCCCGGCCCTCCTCAATCATCTTGATGACCCCCGCGAGCTGGCCCTGGGCCCGCCGCAACCGGTTCAGCGCCGACTTCAGCTCGTCGGCGCTCATGTCGAGTTCCACGCAACCTCCCAAATACCCCCACCCGTATGTTAACGCTCATTGAAAGGCATGGTTCCGTGATCACTCCTACTTCCGTCTCCCCAGCCCAGGCCACCGCCTGGTACGGCGAGTTCACCGTCATCGACGTGCGCACCCCCGGCGAGTTCGCCACCGGCCACCTCCCCGGCGCCCACAACATCCCCCTGGACCGCCTGGAGGAAGCCACCGACGCGCTGAAGACCGCCGCGGCCCGCACCCCGCTGCTGATCGTGTGCGCCTCCGGGAACCGCTCGGCCAAGGCCTGCGGGAAGCTCGCCTGCTTGGACATCGAGGCGGCCACCTTGGACGGCGGCACGAGCGCCTGGCAGGCGGCAGGCCACAGCGTCGAGCGAACCGTCGGAGCACGTGCCACCTGGCCCATGGACCGCCAGGTCCGCCTGGTCGCCGGATCCCTAGTCGCCATCGGTTTCTTCACCGGACTGGCCTGGCCGCCTGCACACTGGATCTCCGGCGCTGTCGGTGCCGGACTTGTCTTCTCCGGGGTGACCAACACCTGCGGCATGGCCGCACTTCTGTCTCGGCTCCCTTACAACCGGGCCCCCAAGAACGGGGCCTCTTTCCATGACACCCTTCAGCGGCTGACCGCCTGAGCACGCCGGCTCGCCCCGTATGGGGTGGGGGTGCCAGTCGTAGCGCTCCCGGGTCCAGGTCATCGGGTCATCACCATCCGACAGGCTCCTTTGGACCGATCTTCGAATTGTCCAGTCCGTCGATCTACAGCACCTCAAGTCCGCCGTAGAGCCGCAGGTTCTCTTCGGTGATGGTTGATGTGGTTGCCCGGGCCTGGCCGCCGAGTGCGACCTGTTGCCCGACGTGAACGCTGGCCTGCGGCTACACCTGGCCGTACTCGGTTCGGAGCCGTTGTCTCTCATAGCTCTGGGCGGCCTGGCGGGCCTGCGCCTGGTCAAGGCGTTCGCACAGGCTGAGGCATGGGCGAGCCAGCTGGAGACGTCCGCTTCGCGGGCCACGGCGGCGAAGGCGATGCGCCAGTTGTCGCGGGCATGCCCTGAACGGCCGTGAGGACGCGTCCGTGCTTGACGAGTGCTGTCTCGTTGACGTGTGGCAGGAGGACCTCTGCGGGCGCCCCCTGGAAGGGCTCCGCGGACATCTCAGCCAGCATCCGGGGTGTCCTTGCGGATCACGGTCAGCGGCAGCAGCTCGTGGTCCCGGCTGGCGTGGACCTTTCGCAGGACCGCGCGCGCCACTTCGATCTCCTCGCGTTGGTCGGGGGCCGGCCGCGCAAGGGAGTCACGTTGCGGGCGACCCCTCGATTAGGGCGCGGGACGGCGCGGCGGCGGTGCTGCCGCGTTCGATGAGCCGGGGCAGCGGCAGACTCACCTCGCGGGCCACGCCGCCGTCGAGGAGGGCGGTCAGTTCCTCGGCCGCGGTCCGGCCGAAGGCCACCGCGTCGCGGGACAGCGCGGTCAGCCATGGCTGGACCAGGCGGCACACAGCCGAGTCCTCCCAGGAGACGATGGAGACGTCGCCGGGCACGTCGCGGCCCAGGCCGACAGCCGCCCCCCAACCCGCTGCCGCCATCACGTCGTTGTCATAGATGATCGCCGTAGGCGGATCGGGCTCCTGTAGCATCCGGCGTGTGACGGCGGCGCCCTCGGCGTCGGAGTAGTCCGTCACCACGGACCGTGCCGTATCCAGCCCTTGGCGTGCCGCCTCCCTCGTGAGCGACTCGATGCGGCGAGCGGTGTGAGCCAGGGTCGGAAGACCCGCGACATGGGCGATGCGCCGGTGGCCAAGGGCGTGCAGGCGGCCGACCACGGCGGCCATGGCCTGCGCGTCCTCGACCCGCACCTGTGACAGACGGTGGTGCGCACCGGGGTCGGACTCCGGAAGGGCGCCGATCACCACGCCGGGGAGGCCGAGTTCATCGAGCAGGGCTGGGCGCGGATCGTCAGTGCGCGGGTCGACGACCAGTACCCCGTCGACGCGGTGCTCGGCCCACCAGCGACGGTAGGCACCGCACTCGGCTTCGGTGTCCTCCACCACCTGGAGCAGCAGGCCCAGATGACGCGGGGCCAGCACCTCCTGGATACCCGAGACCAGTTGCAGGAAGAACGAGTCGACGCCCAGGGTCTTGGCGGGCCGGGCCAGTACGAGGCCCACCGTCGCGGCCCCCTCGCCGGACAGGGCCCGTGCCGCGGCGCTGGGTCGCCAGCCGAGCTGCTCGGCGACGCGGCGTACGCGGTCGCGCGTGGCCTCGGAGACGCCGGGACGGCCGTTGAGCGCAAACGAAGCAGCGCTCTCGGACACCCCCGCCCGCTGGGCGATGTTCTTGATCGTGGGACGGCGGCGCCCGGCCGGACGGCCGTGCCCCGGCGCATCGGCCACGCCTCTGCCCTGCTGCTCGTCTGCCACCGCGAGTGGTCCCCTTCCCTGCACGTGAGCACATCGTACGGCCCCGCGCGTGCTTTTCCGACCCAGAACCGGCGGACGGAACTAAAGCGCTTCAGTGGACCTGCCCTAAAGCGCATTAGTTGCGAGTGCAAGACGCCTCTCGCACCCGCTCTGACCTGCTCATATGCTGCGACCGAGAAGAAACCTCCAGGGAATTCGTTGACTTTCCCCCCAGCGGCTGGAATGGTCTCCTCCACGTGCGCACCCGGCCGGCCCAGCCCCGGGTCGTCATCCACGCGCAAGGTCCGAGCAAAGGAGCCGTCCACCGTGCGTTCTTCCTACAAGGCGGTAGCCACCGCCGTCGTCGCCGCTGCGACGTTCTCCCTCGCCGCCTGCGGGAGCGGCGGGGCAGATGCGTCCACCGACTCGTCAGGCAAGGTGACGGGCACGATCACCTTCCAGACCTGGAACCTGAAGGCCAACTTCGCGGGCTACTTCAACGGCGTCATCGCCGACTTCGAGAAGAAGTACCCGGGCACCCACGTCAAGTGGGTCGACCAACCGGCCGACGGCTATGCGGAGAAGCTCAGTGCCGACGCGTCGGGCGGGACTCTCCCCGACGTCGTCAACGTCACCCCCGACCTGCTGGCGCCGCTCGCCAAGGCCGGTCTGGCCCTGGACCTCGACAAGGACGCCGCGCAGTACAAGGCCGAGTACCTGGCCGGCGCCTGGTCCGCCGACGCCGTCCCGGGCCTGGAGGGCACCTACGCCTTCCCGTGGTATCTCAACACCGGCCCGCTGTTCTACAACAAGGCGCTGTTCAAGGAGGCCGGGCTGGATCCGGAGAAGCCGCCGAAGACCTACGACGACCTGTTCGCCGACGCCCTCGCCATTTCGGAGAACAGCAAGGGCAAGGTGGCCACCTTGTCCAACGTCCCCACCATCGAGGACTTCGGCCGCTACGGGGCCCAACTGGTCAACAAGGACGGCACCGCGTTCACCTTCAACGACGCCAAGGGCGTCGAACTGCTCACGCACTACAAGAAGCTGTACGACGCGCACGCACTGGACCCGCAGGCCCTGACCGCTACCCCCGAGTCGGCCGGCCACAAGTTCCTCACCGGCGCGGTCGCCATGAACCCCGGTAGCGCGCTGGACCTCAAGAACTTCAAGACACAGGCGCCGACGCTCTACAAGAACATAGGGATCACCGACCAGATCACCAACACCGGCAAGGTCAACGTCTACGTGCAGAGCATGATGGTGAACTCCAAGGCCAAGCAGAAGGCCGCCTCCATCGCCTTCGCCCACTTCGTCACCGACAACACACGGCAGATGGCCTTCGCCAAGCAGGTCGCGATCTTCCCGAGCACGGCCGGAGCTCTGAAGGACCCGTACTTCACGAAGGAGGACGGCACGGACGAGACCCGGGTGCGGATCGCGGCGGCCAGCTCCCTCGCCAACGCCGTGAACTACACCCCGGTGCAGTTCAGCGACCAGATGAAGACCGCCCTCGGCAACCAGGTTGCCAAGGCGCTGCAGGGCAAGGAGAGCCCCAAGGAAGCGCTTGACAACGCTGTCAAGGAAGCCAATCAGCTCCTCGCCCAGAGCTGACCGGGATACGCCATGACGTCCTCGACCGCCCCTGGAACGATCGCCGGCGGTCCGCGGACCGCGGCCGTCCGGAGCTCCGGCTCCGGACGGCCGCGTTCCCGCGGGATCCGCCGCCACCGCTGGTGGAGCCCGTGGCTGTTCGCCGCGCCGGGCCTGATCGTGGTGTGCGCGTTCAGCCTCTGGCCGTTCTGCAGCACCCTGTACAACTCGCTGACCGACCGCCGGACGCTCGTCGGCGGCAGCTTCGTCGGGTTCGAGAACTACCGGGCCCTGCTCCACGACGACGCGTTCTGGATCGGGCTGCGCAACAGCTCCCTGTACGTGGCGGGCGTGGTCCCGGCGCTGGTGATCCTGCCACTGCTGCTGGCCCTGCTCGTACAGCGGCGCATCCCCGGCATCACCTTCTTCCGCGCCGCCTTCTACACGCCTGTCGTCGCCTCGGTGGTCGTGGTCGGCCTGATCTGGGTGTGGCTGCTCGACGACCGCGGCCTGCTCAACTCCATCGTCACGGCGGTAGGCGGGAGCCCGGTCAACTTCCTGGGCGAGCAGTGGACCCTGCTGCTGAGCGCCATGGCCCTGACGATCTGGAAGGGTCTGGGCTACTACATGATCATCTACTTGGCGGCGCTCGCCGACGTCCCGCGCGAGCTGCACGAGGCGGCCGCGGTCGACGGCGCGGGAGCGCTGCGCCGCTTCCTCACCGTCACCATTCCGGCCGTCCGCTCCACGATGGTGCTGGTCGCGGCACTCTCCGCGGTCTCCGCCTTCAAGGTCTTCACCGAGGTGTACGTCCTCGCCGGGCCGAACGGCGGCCCCGCAGGCGAGGACACCACGCTGGTGATGCTCGTCCAGCGCACCGGCACCGGACTGACCGGGCGGGTCGGGTACTCCTCGGCCATCTCCGTCGTCATCTTCGTGGTGGTGGTCGCGCTGATGCTGCTGACCCTGCGCGCCGACCGGAAGGAGGACGCGTGACCAGCGCCACCGACACCCCCACCGTTCCCGCCACCGCACCGGCCGAAGGGCGCCGGCCGCGACGCGGAGTGCTGGACGCCGACGGCCGCCGCGTGCGGGTCCCCGAACTCGTTCTGCGCTACCTGCTGCTGCTCGCCGTCCTCGCCATCAGCGTGGGACCGTTCCTATGGCAGCTGTCGACCTCGCTGAAGGGCCCCCACGAGGACATCTTCAGTACGCCCCCTTCGTTCCTGCCGCAGCAGCCCACACTGCACAACTTCGGGCGCGTCTCCGAGACCATCCCGGTGTGGGACTACGCGCTCAACTCGCTCACCGTGGCGGTGTCCAGCGTCGTCACCAACTGCGTCGGCGCGGCGCTCGCGGGTTACGCCCTGGCTCGGCTGCAGCACCGCGGACGGCGCGCGCTCCTCCTGGCGTTCGTGCTGGCGATGCTGGTGCCAGTGGAGGGCCTGATCATCGCCCAGTTCACCTTCGTACGCGACCTCGGCCTGAACAACACCTTGATCGGCGTGCTGCTCCCCGGCTCTGTCGGCGCGCTGAACGTGCTGCTGATGCGCAACGCGTTCCGCAACCTGCCCAACGAGGTGGAGGAAGCCGCATACATGGACGGCGCCAACGTCTGGCAGCGCTTCTGGAGCATCGCCCTCCCGTCCGCGCGGGGCACCCTGGCCGTCGTGGCGATCTTCGCCTTCATGGGCGCCTGGGACGACTTCCTGTGGCCCCTGGTGGTGCTGAGCGACCCCTCGAAGTACACCCTGACGGTCGGCCTGAACTACCTGCACGGCACCTTCGCCAACGACGAACGCCTGGTGGCCGCCGGGACCATCATCGCGGTGGCCCCCCTGATCGTGCTCTTCGGCGCCCTGCAGCGGTACTTCTTCCGCGGCGTCGGGGAGGGAGCCGTCAAGGGCTGACCGTATGGCCCCGCACAGCCCACCGGCACGACCATCCGCCTGCTGCCGCCCCCGGCGGAACAGGTCCCCACGAGAGTCAGGACACCCGTACCGATGCCCGCCCAAGGACCGCGCTTCGGCGCCAACTACACGCCCAGCCAGGGCTGGTTCCACCACTGGCTCGACTTCGACCTCGATGCGGTGCGCAGGGACCTCGACGCGATCGCGGACCTCGGCCTGGACCACGTCCGGGTCTTCCCGCTGTGGCCGGTCTTCCAGCCCAACCGCTCCCTGATCCGGCCCCGGGCCGTCGAGCAGCTCGTCGCGCTCGCCGAGGCCGCCGGCGAACGCGGGCTCGACGTCAACGTGGACGGACTGCAGGGGCATCTGTCCAGCTTCGACTTCCTGCCCGCGTGGACCCAGACCTGGCACCGGCGCAACATCTTCACCGACCCCGACGTCATCGCCGGCCAGGCCGCCTACCTGGGCACGCTGGCCGCCGCCCTCGACAACCTGCCCAACTTCATCGGCATGACCATCGGCAACGAGATCAACCAGTTCTCCGGGCCGCCCCACCCCGACCCCGACCCGATCACGCCGGCCCAGGCCGCCGCCTGGCTGCGGACCGTGCTCGCCGCATGCGAGGACGCCGCCCCCGGCAGGCAGCACCTGCACGCCGCCTACGACGCCGCCTGGTACCTGGACGGGCACCCCTTCACCCCCGCGCACGCGGCGAACCTGGGGGCGATGACCGCCGTGCACTCGTGGGTCTTCAACGGTACGGCCCAGCGGCACGGCCGCACCGGAACGGCCACCGAACACCACGCCGCCTACCTCATCGAGCTGTCCAAGGCATGGGCCGGCGACCCGCACCGCCCGGTCTGGCTCCAGGAGGTCGGCGCGCCCGCACCCCTGATACCCGCCGAGCATGCCGCGGACTTCACCGAGGCCACCGTCGCGAACGCCCTGGACTGCGAGGACGTGTGGGGCATCACCTGGTGGTGCTCGCACGATGTCTCCCGCGACCTCGCCGACTTCCCCGAACTCGAGTACTCCCTCGGCCTGCTGAGCAACGAGGGCAAGGTCAAGCCGGCCGGCGAGGCCATCCGGAGGATCGTGGGGGAGCGCCGTGCCGAACCGCGCCGGCCGGCGCCCCGGACCACCGCGCTCGCCGTCGACGTCGGCGACGACGATGCGGCCCCCGACCGCTCCGTGTGCGCGCCCGGAGGCGCGTTCTACGAGGCGTTCGTCCGGCTTACCGCCGACGGTGTCCGCCCCGCCGCGGTGCTCGCATCCCGCGCCGACGACGCCGCCCACCTCGCCGCACGCGGCATCACCGAGGTCGTCCGGCCCGATCAGGTGCGCTGAGCCGCTTCGCGTCCCACCTCACGTCAATCCCTTCCGCCCCACCCGCACAGGAGCCATCCCATGCACGACGACCGCAAGCTGGTCGAAGCCCGCCTCAAGCGCGTACTCGACGAACGCATCCGGCCCGCCCTCTACCCGGAGTCGACACCGCTCGAGGTGTCCGTGTGGACCGCCCCCGGAGAGCCGGTACCCGTTGCCGAGGGCCTGACCGCCCCCGTGGAGCCGGTCGACGTCGGCGATCGCTGGGGCGCTCCCTGGGGCACCAGCTGGTTCCGTGTGTCCGGAACCGTGCCCGAGGCGTGGGCCGGGCGGACCGTCGAGGCGGTCCTGGACCTCGGCTTCGACGAGAACATGCCGGGTTTCCAGTGCGAGGGCCTGGTCTACCGGCCCGACGGCAGCCCGGTGAAGGGCCTCAACCCCCGCAACCAGTGGGTGCGGATCGCCTCCCCGGCCACCGGCGGTGAGGAGGTGCTGCTCCACATCGAGGCTGCCTCCAACCCGGTCCTGCTCGACTACCACCCCTTCCTGCCGACGCAGCTCGGCGACAAGGACACCGCCGGGGACGACCCCCAGTACACCCTGACCCGCATGGACCTGGCCGTTCTCGACGAGACGGTCTGGGAGCTGGTGCAGGACCTGGAGGTGCTCGGCGAGCTCATGGTCGAGCTCCCGGAGGACTCCGACCGCCGCCACGACATCCTGCGCGCGGTCAGCCGCGCCCTGGACGCGATCGACCTGCAGGACGTCAACAGCACCGCGGCCGCAGCTCGCGAGCGGCTGGCCGGCGTCCTCGCCGTACCCGCGCGGCCCACCGCGCACCGCATCAGCGCGGTCGGGCACGCGCACATCGACTCCGCCTGGCTGTGGCCGCTGCGCGAGACCGTGCGGAAGGTCGCCCGCACGACGTCGAACATGACCGCCCTGCTCGAGGACGAGGGCGACTTCGTCTACACCATGTCCCAGGCCCAGCAGTACGCGTGGATCAAGGAGCACCGCCCCGAGGTGTACGCGAAGGTCAAGAAGGCCGTCGCGGAGGGACGATTCATCCCGGCGGGCGGCATGTGGGTGGAGTCCGACACCAACATGCCCGGCTCCGAGGCGATGGCCCGCCAGTTCGTTCACGGCAAGCGATTCTTCCTCGAGGAATTCGGCATCGAGAATGAAGAGGCGTGGCTGCCCGACACCTTCGGCTTCGCCGCCGGCCTGCCTCAGATCATCAAGGCCGCCGGGTCGAAGTGGCTGCTCACCCAGAAGATCTCCTGGAGCACCATCAACAAGTTCCCGCACCACACCTTCACCTGGGAAGGCATCGACGGCACGCGGATCTTCACGCACTTCCCGCCCGTCGACACCTACAACTGCTCGATGAAGGGCAGCGAGATCGCGCACGCCGCGCGGAACTTCAAGGAGAAGGGCAGGGCCCGGCACTCCCTCGCACCGACGGGCTGGGGAGACGGGGGCGGCGGCACCACCCGCGAGATGATCGCCAAGGCCGCCCGGATGCGCGACCTCGACGGTTCGGCGACGGTCCACTGGGAGACCCCCCGCGAGTTCTTCACCAAGGCCGAGGCCGAGTACCCCGACCCGCCGGTGTGGGTGGGCGAGCTCTACCTCGAACTGCACCGTGCCACGCTGACCAGCCAGGCCCAGACCAAGCAGGGCAACCGGCGCAGCGAACACCTGCTGCGCGAGGCCGAACTGTGGGCGGCCACCGCCACCGTGCGGACCGGCTTCAGCTACCCGTACGAGCAGTTGGACCGGCTCTGGAAGACGGTGCTGCTGCACCAGTTCCACGACATCCTGCCCGGCTCGTCGATCGCCTGGGTGCACCGCGAGGCCCGCGCCACGTATGCCGCCGTCGCCGAGGAACTGCTCGGCATCATCGACGCCGCGCAGCGTGCCCTGGCGGGCCCGGCCACGGGCGGCGAACTGGTCTTCAACGCCGCGCCGCACACCCGTGCCGGCGTGTCCGCCGGCGGCGCCGCCCCCGTGGCCGCGGCTGTGGCCACGGCACCGCTGCCCCGGGACGGCGGCGGATTCGTCCTCGACAACGGCCTGCTGCGGGTGGAGATCGACGGGCGCGGCCTGGTCGTCTCCGCGTTCGACCTCAGCGCACGCCGAGAGGCCGTGGCCCCCGGAACGCCGGCCAACCTGCTGCAGTTGCACCCCGACTTCCCCAACCAGTGGGATGCCTGGGACGTCGACGAGTTCTACCGGAACACCGTCACCGACCTGACCGACCTGGAGGAGCTGGCCCCGGCCGGCGACGGCACCGCGTCGGTACGAGTGGTGCGCCGCTTCGGCTCCTCCTCGGTCACCCAGCTGCTGTCCTTGGCTCCGGGCGCCAAGCGCCTCGACATCGACACGGAGGTGGACTGGCACGAGACGGAGAAGTTCCTCAAGGCCGCCTTCCCTCTGGACGTGCACGCCGAGCGGTACGCCTCCGAGACCCAGTTCGGACACGTCTTCCGGTCCACACACACCAACACCAGCTGGGACGCGGCCAAATTCGAGGCGTGCAACCACCGCTTCGTCCACGTCGAGGAGCCGGGCTGGGGGATCGCCCTGGTCAACGACTCCACCTACGGGCACGACGTGACGCGCACCGTGCGTAGCGAGGACGGCGGGACCACCACCACCGTGCGGGTCTCGCTGCTGCGCGCTCCGCGCTTCCCCGACCCGGAGACCGACCAGGGGGTGCACCGCTTCCGGCACGCCCTGGCGCCCGGGGCCTCGATCGGCGACGCGGTCGCCGAGGGCTACGGCATCAACCTGCCCGAGCGCCGCGTGCCGGGCACCGCAGCGGTCGAGCCTCTGGTCACCGTGGACGACGACGCGGTGGTCGTGAGCGCGGTCAAGCTCGCGGACGACGAGAGCGGCGATGTGATCGTCCGGGTGTACGAGTCCCGGGGCGGGAGGGCGACCGCACGGCTGCGGCCGGACTTCACGGCGGCCGACGTCACCGCGACCGACCTGCTGGAGCGGCCGTTGGCCGGGGCGGCCGGTCCGGAGTTGGTCGACGGCGCCGTAGAACTCCTGCTCCGCCCCTTCCAGATGGTGACCCTCAGGCTGGCCCGTAGCAACTGATAACGGTACGACCGTGGTGCCCGGAAGCCGTTCGGCCTCCGGGCACCGCCGACAGTGACTGAGCCGGGCACGGACCCGGAATACACAAGCGGCGGTGGACGGGCGGTCGCTGCATCCCTCGCGCTCGCCCCGTACCCGGCTTTCCTGCCGAAGTCGCCGCTGCAGCCGTGCGGGCAATTCGGGCGAAGGCGGTTCTTGCGGATGCGGAGGTATCCGGTCTCCAGGCCGATGTCCTTCCGGTGCAGACCCAGGGCCTCTCCCTGTCGTAGCCCGAGGGCGAGCGCGATCACCCACCGGGCGCTGTTGCGCCGCTTCGATGCCTGCAAGAGACGGCTCTCAACCATCAACCGAGACAAGACGTGGACCCCAGAGGGCAAGGTGTTACAGGTTTCTCCACCTCAGCCGCGGGCTGTTTCACGCGGCTACCCGCAGGAAGGGCTTGCGGCGGCCGAGCTGCCGCCTGGCGCACTCCTGAAGGTCGCAAAGACAACAGCTGCTCAAGTGGCGCTGCCGCAGATCATGCAGTCTGCTCCCCGCACGCGCGGGGATAATCCCGGCCTGGTGATGCCCATCGACGGGCAATACGAGCTGATTCCCGCACCCGCACGCCCCCGCAGCCGCTGAGGTCGGCATGGGTGAAGGTGCGGTCGTCCAGGACGGCGAAGGACCCGTCGAGGCCCTCGGGTGACACATTGACGTGTCCGTCACCAACGAGGGGCACGGTGGCGGTGAAGAAGACCTTCTGCTCCTCGATGAAGGCGCGCAGACGCCGCGTCGACGCGTTCGCAGGTCTTTCCCATGCCTGTGATTCTCCGGCGCCGACCGGCCTTCCGCCGCACCTTTTCGGATCTGGCGCATACGGGCGGTCCACGACTGGCGGCCATCAGTTTGCCCTGGGTCGCGGCTGCGCTTGTACTGAGTTCGGGATCAACGGAAACCCGGTTTCATCTGCGGTTATCTGCTGATCTCCGCATTTCGCTTCGAGCGGTACGCCCTTGAACCGCAAGCAGGACCGATCGCGCCCTCCATGACGGAGCGACGCGCCCGCGGATCCGGCCTGTGGGGCTGCCTGCCCGGGGTGAACCCATGAGGCACGAGGTCGCCAGCGACCGCAACCGGACCTGTCATGCGCCCATCACCACCGCCATGGAGACGATCATGATACCGCCCCAGTTCGTAACGAGATACAGCCGGATCCGCCCCGAAAGGGCACGACGCCCCGGGCTTGTCCTGGCGGTTGCCGCGGCCGCGCTGCCGCTGGCCCTGGTCGCCGCAGGCCCGGCGCAGGTCGCCGTGGGCTCCGCCGGTTCCGCCTCGCACGTCGCCCGTCCTATCGCCGCCGGCCCACCGGCGATGGCGGTGGCGCCGGGTGACTTCGACGGGGACGACGCCGGCACGGCGACAGCAGTGCTGGGCAACGGGTACGGAAGGTTCGCGGCCAAGACCGAACTTCCCGTCACCTCGGGCCCAGAGACGCTCGCGGTGGCCGACTTCAATGGCGACCGGCGCCTTGACCTGGCCGCCTCCAGTATCCGGGACAGCTCCGCGACGATGCTGCTCCAGGCAGAACTGGTGATCACCAAGGCGGCTCAGGAGTCGAGTTTCCAGGCCGCGGGTCAAACGCTCCACTTCACGTACACCGTGCGCAACAACGGGCCGGAATCCATCACCGCCATGGTGGTGACCGATTCCCTCCCGGGCGTCCAGGTCTCCTGCCCCGTCACCGAACTCGCTCCCGACGGGGTGACCACGTGCGAGGCCACCTACCTCACCACCGCAGCGGACGTCGCGGCCGGACAGGTCACCGACGAGGGCACCGTCAACGCCGACGATGCCAACGGACGACCGGTCGTACCCGCGACGAGCAACGAGGTGACCGTCCCCCTGGCGGCCCTGTCCATCACCAAGAATGCCACGCCTTCCCTGTTCACCGCCGCCGGGCAGACCATCAACTACACGTACACGGTGACCAACACCGGTCGGGTGCAGCTGAACGGTGTCGGAGTTACCGACGACGGCCCTGGCACTCCGGCCGTGACCTGCCCGGCCACCGCTCTGGCACCGGGTGCGTCCTTCGTCTGCACCGCCACGTACGCCACGACCGCGGCGGACGTCGCCGCGGGTAGGGTCACCGACGTCGCCACCGCTACCGCCACGACTCCCGGCAACGTCACCGTCAGGGCGACCAGCAACAGGGTCACCGTCCCGTTCGCCGGCCTGAAGGTCGTCAAGGGCGTGGAGGAGACCGCGTTCTCCGCCGCGGGGCAGGAGTTGCACTACACCTTCACGGTCACGAACACCGGCAACGCGCCGCTGACCGGCCTCAGCGTCACCGACGACGGCCCTGGCACTCCGGCGGTGACCTGCCCGGCCACCACTCTGGCACCGGGTGCGACCTTCGTCTGCACCGCCACCTACACCACGACCGCGGCCGACGTCGCCGCGGGAAGGATCACTGACGTCGCGACCGCTACCGCCATCGCGGGCGGTCCCGGTGGCCCCACCGTCACCGCCACCAGCAACCGGCTCACCGTCGTGGCCTGCACCCCGTGCAAGGACCGTGACCACGGCGGCTGCGAAGGCGGCCGTCCCGAGGGGCGCCCCTGGGACCACCGCTGGTGGGATGAGGTCTTCGGCGCCGCCCACGGCACCTCCCGGAGCCACCGCATGCTTCTTTGAGCATGGAGGATGCCACTGAGGGCGGCCTGTGCCCCACGGGCCCGGGCCGCCCTCCGTCCGCCTCCGGGGTCGTGGAACCGCGCAGTGTAAGATCCGCAGCCGCCCGCCGCTGACGACCTCGATGTCGATCCCGCCGTCCCCGCCACGCCCGTTGACCGTGCGCACCCCGCGCGGTCTGGTCGTACAGGCGGGTGCACCAGCGCCTCCACCACCCGGTCGAACACCGGCTGCCCGATCCGGTCCCACTCGATGGCCACGGCCCCACCCCTTCCCCGCTAGAAACACACCATCGTCGCACTGCTTGCCGACACCCCATTGCCGCCTTGGGCGAGCCGAGGCGCGTTGGGTTGAGACGCCGTCACAGCAGTCAGCCCTACCAGCGGTGCGCCCGGGCAGGCACACCGCGAGCGCGACCTGGAAGCCGAGCACCGCGGGCGCGGCGGCGCTGCTCAGTTCCAGCGGGATGTGGCGGCCGCAGTCGGCCCACATCGGGTCGGCGAGCATGACGGGCAGCGTGTCGGGGCCGATGGGCAAGCCCAGCCCGGTCCGTGGCGCAGGCTCGTCGAGCAGCGCAGCCAGCCCCAGCCGGTACACCAGCTCCTGGGCACACCGGCGGCTGCGGTCACCGCCACCGCCGCAGCCCGCAGCTCCGTCTCCGATGTCTCCTTGATGGCCCGCACGAGGGCGATCCAGCCCTCTGGCAGGGGGAAACGTCCCACTCGGCGCCCGAAGCCTGTTGCGCGGCAGCCGCCGCCTGCGCCTGCTGCTGCCCCGGGGTGCCCCCGCAGGTGCGGGGGAATTGGGGGCCGGCGAAGTTCTCCCGCGTACGCGCGGGGGAGAGTATCCCGCAAGCCCCCCTTGGCACTGCCTGCTCCTCGGTGCTGTTCTCAGCCTCAGAATGCGCACGAGTACGTAACCTTGCCCCTCATGCTGTGGTGCGCCACCACTGATCCTGGTGGCGGTGGGCCGCGGACGGAGCGCGATCGGGAACCGGCAGCTCGTGAGGTGCGTCCGGCCAGATGATGGCTCGGGGGGACCCTCTGTTTGCGGAGATGGAGAACATGTTCGTTGTGGTGTTGCTCGGCGTACTGGCGCTCGTCGTCGGCGGCTGCGTATGCGTGGTGTGGGCGGAGCGCGGCGGGCCGCGCTGGGTTCGTGTCGTTGCGACCGTGACGCTTGCTGCGGGCGGGTTGGTCCGTCAATCGGACAGGAGCCGGCGCCGGAGCATGAGCCGGACGGGCGGCGACGGCGACTAGGAATCCCCGGGCGCGATCGCCCCCCGGCGCCGCGAGCGCCCCATGGAACGGTCGCCGTCACTGTGTGCCGGGGTCGAGAACACCGCCAGTGGCATGCGCCGCCTGAGGCGGGCTACCGCGATGACCACGAAACACTCGGCTGGCTGGCCGGACGAACCTCTACAAGATGGAACCCGTCCTCGTGGCGCACGACATGGTGTACCTGGCCCAGGCCGTTGTCACGGACGAATCCGACCCATCCTTGCGTTGTCGCGTGTCGAAGAAGCCATCCGACGATGTTCATCGTCACCTCGAAGTCGTCCTCGTGGACGCACGTTCGGACGGTCAAGGCCCACGGTTGGTTCGGTCTGTCCACGTCACGGACCAGCAGGGACACATCGGCCCCGTCGAAGAAGAGGCTCGCCGACCCACCGTCGAACGCCGGCCAGGGCTCGTGCGATGAGCCCTCCCAGGAGGTCCGCTTCAACTCGGTCGGCATGTCCGCCTGCCCCAGGAGCCACCTCAGTTCCGAAAGCACCGGTTCGGGCAGGTCTGGCGGCAGGTGAACCGCTAGGAACAGGTCGTAGTGGTCACTCACGTCACAGACCCTAGCCGTTGACAGCACTCTGCGGGGCCTGCCAGACCTTGGTGACCGAGCCGTTCGTGGCCGGACTTGGCTGCCGTACTCGCAGTAGACGCATGTGGCACGCGACCAAGAACTGCACGACCGGCTCTTCGCACAGTGTGCCCGGCCCCGCGGGTCCGGCCCGCCCGGTTCCGTTCCTCGACCGGGTGGCGGAGACAGGTGACGGCTGGGTCTCCGGCCGTCGGCGCGAGCATCCGGTGTGGCGGCAGGCGGAGCCGCCTCGACCGGCCAAGTAGCGGTTGCAGGGGTCGATGTATCGTGCACAACTGCAGCTCAGGGAGGGGATCCGTGCCGAAGAGGAAGATCGTTGACGAGGGAGAGGTCATCCGATGGTTCGAGGATGGCTGGACCTATCAGGAAATGATTGACGAGTATCGGCGGAAGTACGGCATCGACACGGTGTCCTCGATGTGGGGGAACTTTCGGCACAGGAGAGGACTCGATCGCAGGATCGCGCGCGATGACGAGCTGATTCCGTGGGCCGTGAAGAGGGAGCATCGTCAGCTGTACCCGGTGATCATGCTGCGCGTAGAAGCCCGTCGGCGAGCCGGCCTGCCACTCGACGAGGACAAGGCCAAACGTCTGGAGTCATGGCGCGCCATGCTCGAGACGCAAGGCGCGGTCGTCCACTATGACCCGGACACGGCAGACGGCTTCTCCTACATACCTCGTGGGCCGGGTGACAAAGACATCATCCGCAAGCCTCCGACGAAGACCACCCAGCGGCGTAACGCAGACGAGCGCGCCTAACGCTGTCGCGCCGAACAGGCCGAGCGCGTTGCGACGAGAGATTCTGGTTTGCTTGGGTTCTTCCGACATTCCAGGGGCCTTTCGCGTCGTCGGGTGCAGTCGCACACCGACCGGACAGCGCGCTCCGAACCTGACAGCGGGCTGCGGCAGGTCGGCGGTGCGCCACTCACGGACGCTAGGAAGCACGGTCGACCGGAGCGGTGAGACAGGTATGAACGGCAGATGGCGGTCACCGCAACGGACGACAATTTCCGGCGGCCTGGCCCCGTCTTGGCTCATGCCGCGAAGCGGTTGGGGTGTTCGGGCGCGCTCCTGCAAATCGGGTTGAAGTCGAGGCCGCGAGGCCCTCGTCGGCACAGGCTCTCCGCGACGGTTCGATGTGCCGGTGTCCCAGCCGGGACATCGTGCGCTCGATCGTCCAGCGGTGCCGGCCGAGCCGGCTGGAGGACTCAAGCCTTGCGGGGGATGCTGCACGGGCGCGCCGACTCGGCGATGGCCGACGGCTGGCGCTCCACGGAGGTCGGGGACGCGCTCCACCTGTGCAAGGCCTGCAAGGGCTGCAAGTCGGACTGTCCGGTCGGGGTCGACGTGGCCACCTACAAGGCGGAGTTCCTGGCGCACCACTACCAGGTTCCGGCCAGCCGCCCACTACTCGATGGGCTGGCTGCCCCTGTGGGCCCGGCCAGCCGCGGCTGGCGCCGCGGCTGGTCAACGCCGCACTGACCGCCCCGGGCCTGGCCCAGGTGGGCAGGGTACTCGCCGGAGTGGGCGGCGGAGCGTGACGCGCCGCCCTTCCCCCGGGAGTCGATCACCGAATGGTGGGCCGCGCGCGGTATAGCGCGGCCGGAGCCTGGCGGGGCCCGCACCGTGCTGCTGTGGCCCGACACTTTCAGCACGCAGTTCCACCCGGGTGCGGCGAGGGCCGCCGTGCGGGTCCTGGAGCAGTCGCACCCGCTACCTCGAACTCGGCTACCGCGACGCGCGCGGCCCCCGCGGCTGACCGGCCGCCTTCCTCGTTCGAGGGTGTCGCGTTGGTTGTGCCGCTCTTCGTCGAACGTCACTGGCTGTCCGCCCCTGTGAGCCTGTGCGCAGGCGGGCGGCCTGGGTGTCGGATCATGGCGGTGAATCCGCCCCGAGAGCGGCCCAGGCGCTCAGTTCCCGTACCGAGACGGCCGGCGCCGCCGCTGTCACTGTGCATCACGCCGGCGCCGGCGGGGGATGTCGGGTTGCCGCGGTTCGCCGCGATCGGCGCTGCGGTTGGGGTGCTTGTCCTTTCGCCGCTGTACGGCAGTCAGCTACCTCAGGGGGTGCAGCCGGGTCCGGTGGCGGGACGTACGCAGATGTTGAGGCCGGTGCCGCCGTCGTTGGTGTTGGTGCCTGGTCCTCCGTCCAGGACGTCGGATCCGTTGCCGCCGAAGAGGGTGTCGTTGCCGTTGCCGCCGGTGAGAACGTCGGCGCCGTCCTGGCCTTCGAGGCGGTCGTCGCCGTCGCCGCCGGTGACGCTGTCGCTGCCGTTGCCGCCGCACAGGATGTCGTTGCCGCCGCGGCCGTCGATGTAGTCGTTGCCGCCGAGGCCGAGGATGACGTCGTCACCGGGGGTGCCGATGAGCACGTTGGCGCGGTCGTTGCCGGTGATGGTCGGGGTGGCGGTGGCGCAGGTGGCGGCCAGCACGGTGAGGGTGAACTGCCGTACGGCCGCGGGGACGCCGGCGTCGGGGTCGGTGGCTGTCACGGTGAAGGTGAAGGTGCCGGTCGCGGTCGGGGTGCCGGTGATGGCGCCGGTGGTGGGGTTGAGGGTGAGGCCGGGGGGCAGGGCGCCGCCGGAGACGGCGAAGGTGGGGTTGCCGGTGCCGCCGGTGGTCTGAAGGGTGGTGGAGTAGGAGGTGTGCCGGGTCGCGTCGGGCAGCGGGCTGGTCGTGGTGAACGCCAGGTCCGCAACCTGGTAACTGATCGTCACTTGGCCGTTCGCGTCGAAGGTGCCTACGGGCGAGAGGCTGAAGGCGGTGCCGGTGCCTGTCGGGGAGGCGTAGCTGCTGCCGCCTCCGCCGCTGCCGCCGGTGGCGTAGTTGACGGTGGCGGCGGCAGAGCCTCCCCCGCCCCCGCCGTAGTAGCCGCCTCCGCCTCCGCCGCCACCGCTGAAGTCACCGGCGCAGCCCGCGGTGTTGCCTCCGGTGCCTCCGTTGCCCACGGTCGAGCCGGAGAAGCTGCCTCCGGCGTTGCCGGCGGTGGCCAGGCACGGCGCGATGGTCCCGGGCGCTCCGCCGGGACCTGCGGTGCCGGTGCTGGTGCTGCCTCCGCCGCCGCCCTGTCCCTCGCTGGTGTTGGGGCCGTTGTTGGTGCCGTGGGCGCCGGGGGTGGCGTCCGGGGTTCCGCCGTTGCCTCCGTCACCGGAGGTGGGGTTGATGCCGGCGCGGCCTTGGGCTCCGCCCCCGCCGCCCGCCACGACCAGCAGGCTGCCGCCTGCCGCGACGCTCGAAGCCCCGCCGCCACCCGCTGAGGAGGTGTTGGCGCTGCCGCCGTTGCCGCCGCCGTTGTACCCCCCGGCACCGTCACCGCCGCAGCCTTTGTGTCCGGTTCCGCCCACGTTGACGGTGAGGGTTGTCGCAGTCGCGGATGCCGGAAGGGTGGTGACGACCCGTGCCCCTGTCCCTCCGACCGTGTTGCCGCCCAGGCCGCAGAGGGGGGTGCGCGAGCTGCCGCCGCCGGCGCCGTCCGCGGTGATCGTCGCCGTCGCGTTCGCCGGAAGGGTGAAACTCTCCGGGGCACCGGTGAAGGTGAACGTCCGTGTCAGCGTGACCACACGAGGTGCCTTCGGCGTAGCCGTAGCCGCAGTCGCCGGGACCGGTACGAGTCCGGACATCGCCATGCACAGGGCCGTAGCGGTACCCGCACCCCACCACCGCCTGCCACCATCGAGCGCCATCCGCCGCTGCTTTGGCCACGTGGTCACAGGAAGCTGCCGCGCCCGTTGTCTACTCACCGATATCTCCGATTCCGTATCCGGGTGTCCGCGTGCTGGTGGCGGCTCACATGGCTGGTCCACGTAGCGCGCATGACACCAGCGTGGAACCCGAGGCGGTGCGGCGCGCGGGCTGATGCTCCGGGCCGGTGATCACGGATGTCTCGTGGGCCCGGCGCGGCCCAAGCGCAGCGGTCGTTCCCTGCGCTGCGGCTGCGGTGGCCGCCTGCCTCCAGCCGCCCCTGAGCCGAAGACCGCGGTCGTCATGAAGCCGCACGGTCCACGAGCTCGGCCGCGGGTGCCGGGTCGGGGAAGAGGAACGAGGCGCGCGCCACAGTGGGGTGCCGGCCCGTCAGATGGGTGAAGGCGGGGTAGGGCTGGCGCCCGGTCCTGTGGAGGTGCTGGGCCGGGTGGGCGGTGGTCAGCGCACGCATTCGGTGGCGGGTTCGGCGGTGGTGGCGGACGCGGCTTGCGGGCAATCCGGGCGGGTCCGGTAGCGGGTGGTCGGAGCAGGCGGCGGACGAGGGTGACGGCGATCCGCCGTCGGCGCCCAGCCTTCTCACCGCTGCGGCCGGACCTACCGCACCAGGCCCTGGCCAACCGGGACGACCATCCGCTGGTGCTTTGGCGCGCGGAGCCGTGTCCGGCCTGTCTTTCGAGGTGGCACGCCGGCGACTGGACCGTCGACGGGTCACGCGTCCGGGCGCTCGAAGAACCTCAGGCCCTGCTCTCCCTCGGCGGGTAAACGCCGGTCGTGCCCCGCGACCCATCACACGTTCGAATCAGCGGACCGCCACCAGCAGGAACAAGCCCGCACACAGCGGGCGCTCAAGGGCGCATCCGTGGCAGCCTTCACCCTCGACTGCACCCTGCCCTGAATCTCGTCGGGCTATGGCGATCCGACGTCACCGCCAGTTCGGCTCAGGCTTCCGGAGGGGTCTCACCCGACGAGTGAGTCAGCTTGTCCAGGTCTTGATCTGAGTGGCGACTTCCCGTACCGGGAGCCCGTCCCGGGCGGCGCGGGCCAGCGGGAGAACGGTGTCCAGGCCAGGGCTGACCGGCAGGCCGCATGCCGACAGGTAGGCCGCGGTCACGGTGGCCGCGAACAGCAGGTTCCTCACCTCCAGGCTGGGGTTTCTTGCCAGCTCGCACAGCAGCGCCGCTGCCTTGTGATGGGGCTCGGGGTAGACCTCGTGGTCAAGGATCTCCGCCCGATGACGTGCTTCCGCCGCGACCGGAACGCCGTAATCGACGACCTGGGGGTCTCCCGGGATCTGCTGTGCGACTGCCAAGATCCAAGCAAGATCGATGCGAAGGTTCACGCGGCATCCCGTGACTTTGTCGACTTGTCAGGGAGGCCGGGGTACCGGTCCTCACCGACCTCCGCTTCGAACTTTTCCGTGTACGCAGCCAGGAACGCCGCGGCGCCGGCCATGAAGGCAGCGCGTGACTGGTTCACATCGGCCTCGATCAGGTCGGCCACATACCCCTGCAGGCTCAAGCCGCGGCGTTTGGCCCGGTCCTCAGCGGCCGCTTTGACGGCTTCGTCCAGTCGGATATTCGTCTGCTTTCCCATACCCACACTATAGCTATGCGGTGGTACCAGCGCATAGCAGACCGGGATTCGGGTCCGGGGGCTCGTGCGCCTCGAACGGGCGAGACGGGATCATGCTCCGGGGCAATGGGACGGACGAGGCGGGAGGGCAACATGATCGATCTTGAAGAGCGCGTGAACCACGTGTTCAATCCGGACCGGACCTGCGTTTGTCCGTGAGGCCCACCGCTGTTACATCTCCGGATCCGGCCGCGGCGCGTTTGTCCTGACGTGGACGGCTGTCTGTGCCGACCTCATCGCCAAGGCCCAGATCCTCCACAAAGAGGGGGGAGGGCAACGCGAAAGAGCTGGTCACCGATGTGGAGCGAGCGCGGGGCAGCGTGGAGGCCGAAGCGATGACGATCATGCTCGCCCTGGAGAGGACGCTGCCCCGTGCTCCTGGTGGCGGCGTACAGCGGCCCAGCCGCTGGCCAGGTGATTCGGCGCGGCCGGCCGACGTCGATGAGCTCACGTCGCCCTGATCGCTTGTAGCGTCAGGACATGAGTAAGAAGCGGTGTCCGCCCGACGCGAACCTCCGGACGAATGCGCGAGCTGGCGGTGACTGCACCAACGTGACATCCGACTGCCCGCTATCTCAACCGGTGATCGCGACTTGGAGGGCCATCGCGCAAGGGATGGTGCGTTTGGGCTGACGCGGGCGGACACGAGGGCTGATGTGGCCCGAGCAGAGGGATCGATGAGGGGAAAACTGATGAAGGCAGTGGTTGGGGACACCGTCGTGGCCGAGGCCGCGAGCGAGGCGGTAATCAGCATCGAGGGAAATGTCTACTTCCCGCCGGCCTCACTTGCGGTCGGCGCGCTTCGCGAGAGCGCAACCCCGTATACCTGCCCGTGGAAGGGGCGGGCGCAGTACCACGACGTCGTGGTCGGTGAGATGGTGCTCAAGGACGGGGCCTGGTCTTACCCGGACATCAAGGAGTCGGCGGCGGCCCGTGTCGGTCGCGACTTCAGCGGTTATGTCGCCTTCGATGTACGCCAGGTCAGGATCGAGAACTGACACAGCACTCCGATCACTACCGGCAGAACAGATTGAAGGCCGAATGCATGAAGATCGCTGTCATCGGCGGGACCGGACTCATCGGATCGCAGGTGGTGCAGATCCTGAAGGCGGGCGGGTGCGACACGGTGGCACACTCGCCGCCCACCGGACCGGACTTGTTGGGTGGGAAAGGCCTGTCGGAGCGGTGGGCGGGAGCCGATGTCGTCGTGAACCTGACGGACTCGCCGACCATCGACGGCGTTCTTCCAGACGACGATGGACAACCTCCGGCCGGCTGCCGAGTCGGCGAGCGTCGGCCACGCGGTAGTGCTCTCGATTGTCGGCGCCGACCTGGTGCCGGACCTGGTGTACTACCGTGTCAAGGTGCTGCAGGAGGACGTCCTCAAGGCCGGTCCCGTGCCGTACTCGATCGTCCGCGCCGCGCACTTCTCCGAGTTCACGGACGCTGTGATGTCGTGGAGCTCCGACGACAAGACCGTCCGCCTGCCCGCCACGCGCATCCAGCCCATGGCCTCGGCCGACGTAGCGCAGGCCGTGGCGGAGGTCTGCGTGGGAGCCCCGGTGCGGCCCCCGCGACATCGCCGGCCCTGAGGTCTTCCCGTTCGACGAACTGGGCCGGATCACCCTGGCCGCCCGTGGCGACCGGCGAGCCGTCGTCACCGACAACAACGCCGGCATATACGCCGCCGCCTCGAGTGACGTTCTGATTGCCAAGGCCGGCGCCGTCATCGGCAAGACCGCCTACCGGGACTGGCTCGCGCGGTGACTGCTGTGGAGAACAACCGGGAGTATGCCGATTTCCTCGCAGGCGACCCGAACCTATGAGTGACCAAGGGCCGCACGTGTGTGTCCGAACCCACCTACCGGGTTCTTCGACAGAAAGTGTGACAATGACGTTCAATTTTGGGGCCGAGGCGTCCGCCCGTGAAGAGAACAACGCTGCGCTCATCGCTGCTTTGGACGAGGCAAGTCCTAGCGAGGTGGAGTCCAGCTGGGTGCTCGATGTCCTCAACGACGCGGAGCACGGTCGCTGGATCGCCGCTCTCGGTGATGACGGGATTGCCGAGCTCTCGTACCGGTTCGTGGGCGGCCGCGTCGTGCTGTTGACGACCTGGGTCGCCCCCGCCTACCGCAAGAATCGGGTGGCCACGGAGCTCATCTCTCGGGTGCTGGACGAAATTCGCGGGAGCGGGAAGAAGATCACCATCATCTGCCCGGTGGTGGGTGAGTTCATCGACCGCAACCCCGAGTATGCCGACCTCATCGATAAGGTCCATCCCGGCGCCGGCGCCTACCCCAAGCGCGAACCCGCGGAAGGCAGCGACGACGACGAGCTCACCGCGATTGAGCGCGATCTGGCCTAGCTCTCCGTTGTTCGGACGTGGTTGCCTGTGACTGCATCCGAAGCGCGCGGCACATTGGCCGCAGCACGGGAGGTGGCGTCGACGGGCCGGGTGCGCTTACCGCGGCCCGGCCCGCAAGGGCGAACCCGAAGGGGTCGGAGTGCACCTGTTGAGGCCGCTACGGCAGGTGATCGAGTCGGTCAGCGGCACACTCAAGGACCAGCTGAACTGGAACGACACGGCTGTCGCACACCCGGCGGCGTGGCCGTGCGTATCCTGCAGCGACTCCTCGCCCTGACCGACGCCGTTTGACACAACCACCACACCGGCCAGCCGATCCTGCGCCCGCTGACCGCCTACGACCAGTAGCCCTTGGAATCGATCATCTGGGCGGGGCGGCGCCAAGTCCCGGTACGCGCCGCACGGGGTTTCGTCGCGGACTCCGTGCGGGACCAGACTTCTCCCGGCGGGCGAAGGGGGCCCGGCGGGGTGCGTCACCGATGGAGAACGCTTTCGTCCATTGGTTCCCGGGCCCCAGTCTCCTCATGCGGGCCCACCTGTATAGAAGCCCATGCCCGCCTGATCTTAGAGGACCATTTGGTCCGAAAAAATGGCCGATCTGCGGTAGGTTTGAGGAAGGCGGTTCCCTGCGGACGGCCAAGCAGCGAAGCCTCACAAGGATCTCCAGGGCGGTAGTCACCATGCATGCAGGCGTCGAGTTCTCAGTGCTCGGCCCAGTCCGGCTGCACAAAGAGGGGGTCGAGGCCGGAGCCGGCCAGCCGAGGCAGTGCGCCGTGCTGGCTTCGCTGTTGTTCCGGGCGGGCAGGCCTGTAAGCCTTTCGAGACTGGTGGAGGACGTGTGGGGCGATGACGCCCCACCGTCGGCCGTGGGCTCCGTGCGCACGTACGTCTACCGGCTCAGGCAGGCACTGGGGGAGCACGCCGACAGCTCCGTGAGTCGGGTCGACGGGGGCTACCTGCTGCGCATCCAACCGGACGCTCTGGACCTGAATAGGTTCAAGGCAACGATGGCAAGGGCGAGGGAGGCCCGCGGCACCGGCGACCTGGCGTCCGCGGCGAGCCTGCTGACGGAGGGCCTCGAGATGTGGAAAGGAGTGCCCCTCGCGGGGGTCCCCGGGCCGTTCGCGGACCAGCAGCGCAGCGTCCTCGGCGAGCTGCGTCTCGCCTGTTCGGAGGAGCAGCTCGCCTGCGACGTGGAGAGAGGGCGCTACACCGAGGCCGTCACAGAACTGTCTGCCCTGCATGTGGAGCACCCGCTTCGAGAGCGCGTATGCGGCCTCCTGATGACTGCGCTCTACGGTGCCGGGCGGCAGTCCGAGGCCTTGACGATCTACCACTCGACCAGCCATCTGCTGCGTCAGCGCCTCGGCGTCAGCCCGTCGCCAGAACTCCAGCACGTCCACGAGCGCATCCTCTCCGGCCGAATTCAGCTGGTACCAAGCGCCGAGCGCCCGAAGGGCGCGACACGGACGCCGCGTCCTCACGTCCCGGCTCAGCTCCCGGCTGCCTTGCCGAGCCTCGTCGGTCGCGAGAGTGAGCAGGAGCAGGTCGAATGTTTGTTCGCCAATGCGGAGGAGTCGTCCTCTGTGGCCATCTGCGCGGTCGGCGGACTGGCCGGCGTGGGCAAGACGGCTTTCGCCATCACCGTCGCCCACCGTCTGGCTGACCGGTTCCCGGATGGCCAGCTCTTCGCGGACCTACAGGGAGCCGGACCAGAGGCGGAGCCGCGGGACCCCGCGCACGTACTGGGGGGCTTCCTGCAGTCCCTCGGGGTCCGCCTCGAGGACATGCCCGATACCGCGCAGGCACGAGGGCTCGTGTTCCGTGGCCTGCTGGCCAACCGGCGAGTCCTCGTCGTGCTCGACAACGCCTGGAACACCGACCAGCTGAAGCATCTCCTCCCCGGAAGCGCCGGCTCCATGGCCCTGGTCACCAGCCGCATGCAATTGCACGCGCTCGTCGCTGCCTACCAGGCACTTCCCCTGACACTCATGCCCCTGAGCCTGAAGGACGCACACACCCTCCTCGCGCTCCGACTCGGCGCAGCGAGGACAGCGGCTGAGCCAGAGGCCGTCGACCGCATCATCCGGCTGGCAGGGCAGCTCCCCTTGGCCCTGGCCAACGTCGCCGCCCGCGCGGCATATCGGCCGCAGCTGCGTCTGGCGAGCCTGGCCGACGAGTACGAGGCACCGGAGCACAACACCCTGGACGCCTTTGCGACCGACGAGGACCAGGCGCTCGACGTGCGCGCGTCCATCACCCGCTCGTACCGCCTGCTCGACACGGAGACAGCCGCACTCTTCCGCGATCTGAGCGCCCACCCAAACCCCATGTTCACGGCATCGCAGGTCGCAGACCTGGGCGGACGGCCCGAGGGCAGGGTCCGCCAGGTTCTGTCGCGCCTCATTCGAGCGCACCTCGTCTCGGAGATCGGCCCGGGCCGGTACTGCTGGAACCGGCTTGTTGCCGCGTACGCAGCGGAGCAGGCAGGGCGAGGGTTATTCGAACAGGGCAAGCTGGCCCGTTTGTAGGGCGAGCCGGGGCCGGCATCCAGGTTGTTGTCACAGGCACCCTGCGGAGACGACGCCACGGTCAGTAGCCGGGACCGAGCAGTTCCCGAAGTGGGGGCATGCCCTGTCGGTCGGCGCCGTCATACGCCGCCCGGCGGGTGGCGTGGATCGAGTCCCTTGGCGTGGTGTAACTCCGGGATGGTCTTGGTGAGGCCCCTGGCGTGGGGGCGAGCCATCGTGTGACGGTCAGCGAGATCCGACCAAGGTTCTCGACGCGAAGGACCACACGATGGCTCTCGACCGGTCTGCCCTGTTGGAGTTACTGGAGTCACTGCGCGCATCGGACAGCGATGACGTGATCCGCCGTGTGCCTTGCAGGCCGTGCTGAAGGTTTTGATTGAGGCGGGGGCCACCGCGGTGATCGGGGCGGCCCCGCATCAGACGCAGCTCAACGGCCACCGCGACAGGCTGCTGACCACCGCAGTCGGCGACATCGAACTGCAGATCCCGAAACTGCGGGCCGGCTCGTTCTTCCCCTCCCTGCTCGAGCGCCGTCGCCGCATCGATCAGGCCCTGTTCGCCGTGGTGATGGAGGCCCACCTGCACGGGGTGTCCACCCGCAGCGTGGACGACCTGGTCAAGGCGCTCGGCGCGGACAGCGGCATCTCCAAGTCGGAGGTCTCACGGATCTGCGCGGGCCTGGACGAGGAAGTCCGGATGTTCCGCGAGCGGCCGCTGGGCCACACCACCTTTCCGTATGTGTTCCCGAAGCCACCTACTACAAGGCCCGGGTCAACCACCGGGTGGTCTCGCAGGCCGTGGTGATCGGCACCGGCGTCACTGCTTCCGCGCGGTAGAACGCAGAAGACCAGAGGCGGCCGGCAGGACGGGGCTACGCAGCTCCCGTTTGCCGGACCGCGGGGCCGGCTGCGATTGGCGCCGTAGATGCCTTGTAGAGCTGCTGTAGATCCTGTCCTGGCAGGCTCGAGTGCACACAGGCAAGCACACAGGCAAGTAGTGTTCGCCGCTCAGTGGAGAGTGATTCGTATGGCCACGGACTTCGAAGGTAAGAAGATCGTCGTGATCGGTGGCGCCAGCGGCATGGGCCTCAAGGCCGCCGAGGACGTGATGGCGGCGGGCGGCAGCGCGGTGATCGTCGGCCGCCCGGGTCGGAAGCTCAATGACGCCGTCGCAAGCCTGTCGCGCTCCGGCAGCGCATGGTCGATCGAGGCCGACCTGGCGGACTGGGACCAGGTCGTCGAGGCGCAGAAGCAGTTGGCAGAGGACCACCCCGACGCCACCCTCCTCGTCAACTCGGCAGGGTTTTTCCTGCCCAAGCTCTTCCTCGACTACGAGGTCGCGCATTACGACTCTTACCACGACCTCAACAGGGCGACGTTCTTCTTGACTCAGACCGTCGTTCGGGCCATGGTCGCCGGCGGTCAGGGCGGCGCCATCGTGAACGTGGGGAGCATGTGGGCGCACCAGGCCCTCGCCGTGACACCGTCATCGGCCTATTCGATGGCCAAGGCCGGCCTGCACGCCCTTACGCACAACCTGGCCATCGAGCTCGCCAGCGAGGGCATCCGTGTGAACGCCGTGGCTCCTGCTGTCACTAGGACGCCCCTGTTCGAGAAGGTCTTTCCCGCGGACCAGTTGGAGGATGCGATGGACCAGCTGAGCGGCTTGCACCCGCTTGGCCGGGTCGGCACCCCGCAGGACGTGGCCTCCGCGATCGTCTTCCTCCTTTCGTCGGCCTCTAGCTGGATCACAGGCGCCATCCTCAACGTCGACGGCGGAGTCATGGCAGGCCGCTACTAGATGTATCTCTCACGCCCCGCCCGGGGCGGCCACCTGATACCTACCCGGGCGGGGCGGCCAAAAGGCGTCGATGAAGGCTGCCCGCGCACGAAGGAGCCGTATGGCAGGCGATCTGAGAAGCGTGACCGACGAGACCGCCGCTTGAATGGCCATCTTTCTCCGCGCCGGTACAGGTAGGAAGTCCCCTCCGCCGGGCGCTTACCTCCGATGGGACCCGTAGGGGCCCACTGGACGAAACAGGGACGGTGAAGAGTATGGCGTTGATATCGCGTGGCTTCCATGGGCGAAGGCCGTCGGCGGGCACGAAGTTGCCGCCCGGGCAGTACGAGACGACTGGCTTTCCGGTGCTGTCTGCCGGGCCCACTCCCCGGATCCGGCAAGACGATTGGAAGCTGTCCGTGACCACGGAGGCCGGGAAGCAGCACGTGTGGGACTGGGCAGGCCTGATGGCACTGCCGGCGGAGTCTCCTACCGTCGATCTGCACTGTGTGACGAAGTGGTCGAAGTTTGGTACCCAATGGCAGGGCGTGTCGCTGGACGTTCTGCTCGCGGACATGGAGACGGCGGCAGAGCACGTTCTCGTCACCTCTTACGGCGGCTACACCACGAACATCCCCCTCGCCGACCTGGTCGACGGCAAAGCATGGGTCGTCTACGGCTACGGAGGCAGGGACTTGACCCCCGAACACGGTGGCCCCGCGCGGCTGCTGGTCCCGCACTTGTACCTGTGGAAGTCCGCGAAGTGGGTCCGCGAGATCCAGCTGCGGCAGAGCGACGTGCCCGGCTTCTGGGAAAGCGCCGGGTACCACAACTACGGAGACCCATGGCGAGAACAGCGGTACCAGGGAGACTAGGCGACCGACTCCGTTGGCGGACCGCCGAGGTAACGGGTCGGCGCGTGGAGTCGGCGACGGCCGTCACCCTGACACTGGATGTGCCAGGTTGGCTCGGGCACCTGGCCGGCCAGCATGTGGACGTCAGGCTGACGGCAGAGGACGGCTACAGCACCCAGCGCAGTTACTCGATCGCCTCGGCCCCCAACGGCCGGATCCTCGACCTGACAGTCCAGCGCACGCCCGGCGGGGAAGTGTCGCCCTACCTCGTGGACGAGCTCGTGCCCGGTGACCGGCTGGAGCTGCGCGGGCCTGTCGGCGGGTGGTTCATCTGGAGGCAGCGGCAGACGGAGCCAATTCTGCTGGTAGCGGGCGGATCGGGACTCGTGCCTCTCATGTGCATGGTCCGCGCACGGGAGGCGACCGGCAGCCGGGCCCCGTTCCGGTTGCTGTACGCAGTGCGGACCCCGTCGGACCTGCTGTACCGTTCGGAGCTCCGCCAGGGGGCGCCTGGGCTGGATACGACGTACCTGTACAGCAGAGAGGTCCCGGAAGACTCACCGCGCCCGCCGGGGCGCATCGCCCCCGAGGACTTGGTCCGCGGCGGCTGGCCCCCCGACTTCGAGCCGACCTGTTATGTCTGCGGGCCCACGGGGTTCGTCGAGAAGGCGGCTGCCTACTTGGTGCTCCTGGGTCATGCACCTGAGCGAGTGCGTACCGAGCGCTTCGGCGACGGTGGAGGCTGAGACGGCGTCCGTAGTAGAGGCCAGCGATCTGCGCCGCCCACTGGGCGAAGCCGTGCGCGAAGCTGTCGCACCGGCCACCTCGCCCCAGCGACACGGTGCCTTCCTCCCGCCAGCTCGCCACCGACCTCGGCCGCACCTGCAACACCGTGGCCGACGTCTATGCCGACCTCGTCGCCGGGGGATGGCTTAACCGGCCGCGGAGGCTCGGGCGCACTCGTGGCAGACAGGATGATCACGCGGCCGAGCTTCGCGGGCTCGACCGCCCGATCGATCCGGCGACCCTTGCCACGACCTGATCCCAGGCAGCCCCGACCTCGCCGCCTTTCCTCGTGCACCGTGGCTGAAGGCCACAAGCCGCGCCCTGGCCGCGGCCCCCGAGGACGCGCCCCGTCGGCAGGTCGAGCAGGCGCTTGCATCGGAGGGGCCGCCGGCTTGCCGCCCGGGTGACCATGCCGGATAGACGCCGCGTCGATACCGGGCCGCTTGAATAGTCTTCTCCCGCCGCGCCGACACCGAGGCGCCGACACCGAGCCGTCACGGGGCTCCGACGGCATGGAGGCCGTAATGACTTCACCAGACAACCCCCCGCCCTACGAAGACCTTGCCGCCTCCAACCCCCTGCGCTCGCAGGAGGAGTACGACGAGGACGAGCTGGACGAGGACGTCCTGGACCGGGGCTATTCACCCGCCGACAGGCCCCTCGCCGTCTACGACTGGGGCGTCACCGCGCGGGAGGGCGCCTCCCACGAGGATCTCGCGCATCGACTTAGGCGCGAGGTGCCGGAAGTCAGCTCATCGGACGAGGGTGACGGGCTGGGCGACACGATCGGCACGGACGGAGAGCTCATCGACGACCAGGTCGGCGACGAGCGCGCGGGACGTCTCCTCGGCCGGGACACGGACGTTCTCGCTGCAGGATACGACGGCGACGACTACTGGGCGCGGGATGTGGGCATTGACAACGGCGCCGCCTCCGCCGAGGAGGCGGCCATCCACGTGGTGCCCGACACCCGAGGGGCTCCTGAGTGACTGCTGGGCCAGCTGGAGCGTGTCGTCAAACGATCGTGCCTGGTAGATCATGGTTGGGGCATGCGAAGCCATAAACTGTCCGATGCCGAGCGGGAGTTCGTACGGCAGCCGCTACCGCATGCTGAGTCGAGGCGGAAGCGGCGGGACGACCGGATGATCCTGAAAGGGATCGTGTGGAAGTTCCGACGGTCCGCCTGGCGGGACGTGTCCGAGCGATATCGGTCCTGGGCCACCTTGCATACGCGGTTCCGTGGGTGGGCGGCCGACGGCACCTTCGATCGGATGCTAAGAGCCCTCCAGGCGACGACGGATGTTGCCGGTGCCGTCGACTGGATGGCGTCGGTCGACTCCACCATCGTGCAAGCGCACCAGCAGGCCGCCGGGCCCCGAAAATTGGGCTCCGCAGCCCGGGACTTGGACGGTCGAGAGGCGGCCTGACCAGCAAAATCCACCTTACTTACGATGGCCTGGACCGCCCCCTCGGCTTCACGATCAGCGGCGGCAACACCAACGACTGCACCCAGTTCACCGCCCTGATGCAAGCCATCCGCGTGCCCCGGATCGGACCAGGTCGGCCCCGGATCCTGCCCTCGCACGTCATCGGCGACAAGGGCTATGGATCCCGGGCCATCCGCACCTGGCTGCGTGAGCAGGGCATCGCCCACACCAGTTCCGAGGGTCTCTTTCACCGCGAGATCGCGGAGACGATTGGGACAACATGGGCGCCGTGATGTCCTGCATCCGCAGGGAGCCTGGCAACTCGGCTGGCGACTACCGCCGCTCACGCCCGCTACGCGCAGCGTGACCGCCCGCTACCGGCCTGGAGGGTCGAAGACCTCCACGGCTGTAGCCAGTCTCGACAGTACGGGAAAACGTGTCCCACGCTGCGCGCGAGTCGCTCGTCGAAATACGCCGTAACCCCGTCCTGAATACTTGGGATACGGGTGTGGCGAGAGAAAAAACAGCGATTTCGCGTAGACGGCCCGTAGATGGTCACGTGATTGGCTTGTCCGCACAAGAGGACCTGGGGACTGAGGACCATGCACTGTGCAGGCATTGAAAAATCGTGCCACCCTGCTCCGGACGCACAAGCCGGAAGCAGCGGCAGCGCCCCGGCAGCGGGACTCGCCATGAGCCGAGGGCAACTCGACCCGGAGTCCGCCGCATGGGTGGACGCGCTCGATGGCGGTCGCGGGCCGCAGTACGAACAGGCCTGCACGCGGCTTCACGAACTGCTGGTGCGGATTGCCATGGACGAAATGTTCCACCGGGGGCCCCGATACCGAATTGGCGGGCCCGAGCTGAACGATCTCGCCTACCAGGCGGCAGCCGACGCACTGATGAGAATTACGAAAAAAATTCAGCAATTTCGAGGCGACGCCAGGTTCACCACATGGGCATTCCGATTCGTGGTACTCGAAGTTTCCAACGCGCTGGGCCGCCACTTCTGGCGTGTTTCAAACACCCAGCTCGACTTTGACGAATTGGCGCAAGTGTCCGACCGCTCCGGTATCGACCCCGCGGGCCACTGGCAGGCGAGAGAGCTGGTCGAAGCCACGCGGGACGCGGTCGAGACAGTACTGACCGCTCGCCAGCGGCGGGTCTTCACCGCCGTCATCAACGGGGTTCCCCTGGATACGCTGGCCAGTGAGCTGAAGACGAACCGCAACGCGCTTTACAAGACGATGTTCGACGCCCGTAGGAAACTGCGGGCTCGGCTGATGGCCGGCGGACATCTCAGCGCTGCGGGCTGAATGCGGCAGCAACGATGTCGGCCCGGCAGCGCGGGCCACGGAGCTCGGACGGGCGTCGCGTCCAACCCGGGGACCTGGCAGTCGTCCATCCGGGCGGAACAGACAGGCTGCGCCGCCGTGAACTCACCTTCCCGAAGGGCGCAGCGCCGTCGTCTTGTCCAGCCGCAAGAAGAAGGCAGATCGACATGAATTTCGATAGGCTGAGAAAGCACTGCCAGGTACTTCCACCCCAGCAAGGCCATTCCGGAGGATACCCTTCAGCTGCTGCTGCGGTCCTCCACGCCTGTCATCGGTGAAACGGTGCTTCCGACCCTCGGCCGCCCCGGCCCGGGTCTCGCGCTTCGACGCGTACCAGCTTGTTCACCTTCATTTGAAAACCCACCCGGTAACCAATATCCCGCACACCTACGAGGAAGAGTCATTTCGATGAAAGCCATTGTGGTCACCGACCAGGCCGCGGGAACGGCCGGAATGACGCTGACGGAGCGGCCTGAGCCGCTCCCGGCGATCAATGACGTCATCGTTCGGATCCATGCATCGGGCTTCGTCCCCACAGAGATGGAGTGGCCGTCCACCTGGGCCGATCGCGCCGGCCGTGACAAGACACCGTCGATCCCCGGTCACGAGCTGGCCGGAGTGGTCACCGCTCTCGGCTACGGCACGACGGGTCTCTCGGTCGGGCAGCGGGTGTTCGGCCTCGC